>CAJUNG010000005.1 GCA_910587725.1 uncultured Bacilli bacterium | reverse complement strand
TTTCCATAGAATTTACCTCTTCAAAGTGGATTTTACTTTTGCAACTGACCTTTTTCTGTTAATTTTACAATTTTTAGTATTATCGTCTCTCATCTACCGAATTAAAAATCATCTATACTTTTTCACTTGCTAGCAAATTTTAAACCAATTCGATGAACACAACCATAAATTTATCATTCCAAAATATTTTTTCAACCATTCAAAATAGCTTTGAATTTGACTCCTCGTACACAAAATAGAAAGAAATCTCTTCAACAGAATTAGAGAAATCCACTAATCAATTATCTAACTTTCTTTGTGGAAATAGTAAATACAGCAAACCTTAATTTCTCTAAGCAAAAGAAAACTAAAAAACTATTCCTATTCTTAGCCAACAAACTCTATTTTCATCACTTCTCACTCCTAAAGTTAAAATACTTACAGATTAATTCTATCACACATACCCCCCCCCAGGTCAATATCAAAACTTTTGTTTGTCCATCATTTTAATAATCTTCCGCTTTTCAAAAGAGAAAGAAGTTTTATATTTTCAGTAGGTCTTCCTGTATAATTTGTAATCCCATTCTTCTGGGCGATATTTTTTCTATTATGAAAATCGGAATCTACTTGAATCTCTTTTAAAGCATCTACAATGCTGTTTCCTGTATATGAAGGGATAGGATAATAAGATATTTGCGATTGTGAAGATAAAATTTCATTTACCCTACTTTGTACTTCTTTATAATTATACCCAGCACCTTCTAATTTTTCTTTTCTAACATTACCGTTTCCCCATTTTCCATCAATTACTTCATAGGCAACTTCCACAAGCTGTTTTTTTGACGAGGTTATAATCTCTTTATCTTGATAATCAATATACTTTAACTTACCGTGCCTTGTCCATGTCCTAGAAGGATAGCCTTCTTTTTTTCCTATGTTAGATACTGCTGTAATTTGCACTCCATCATTCCATATTGGAGTACATTCTACTGCAAGTCCATCTCCAATATAAATACCAACATGTCCTTTCATAGAGAGCAATTCTCCTACCTGGATAGTAGAGAAATCACTTGATACATCCTTACAATAATTCATAATTTCGTCGGCACCAACATCTAAAACACCATTTTCTAGATAGGTAGCACCACCATAATTTTTAGTGATATCTCCAGTCCATCCCCAAAGAATTGCTTTAATCAAACAAACACAATCAAATCCAAAAGTATCCGAACTCGCAGCTAGAATTTTTTCTTTCCTGTTTTTCTCTTGATTATAAGAATAATTCGTCGTAAACCTTTTTTTATTAGAATATGTCATCGGGCTTCCAAAGCACCCCAATATATATAGTGTTTTATAATTTATTGCGATATCTTTAGCAATTTTCACAAAATCATTATAATTCATAATAGCCATATAAACCACCTCTTTTCTTTTAAATATCTTCTCGTATCTTTTCAAAATATTTGGTAAATGGTAAATGAACTCCCAATTCTCCAAGATTTTCATAAACCGAAATTCCTTCTGTTGCAATACATACCAAAGCACTACCAATTAAGAACAATGAAGCATTCAAAAAGAAGTCAATTCCAAATCCGAGAATAAGGGCAATCATCCAAGAAATTTTCTTGATATACCCATCTCTACTGATAGAAGAATTTACTTTCTTTGTTTTAAATGCCTTTAAATATCCAGTTAAGATATCTGTAAAAATAAATATTCCACATAAAATAAATAATGTCTTTGCATCATTCATTGACATTATTTGTTGTACTAAATTTTCCATATTTTATTCACTCCTATTCATGTTTTAACAAAAAGAAAAGAAGCCTAACAAAGTTGCTAGACTTCTAAAAATGCAAATTTAACCTTCATGATAGTAATCTTTAAGTATATTCAACTGCACTCCATTAATTTCCACAATATAATCATTTAACCATTTCATATTTACCTCACAATCATGATATCTATAATAAATATTTTTCTTTTTTCCTGTTTTTATATTTACAACCTCAACCCTTATGCTCAAATCATCTATCATTAATTTTCCACTACATACAAAGCATTTAATCGGAAGTTTTCGTTAGGTGAAGTTGCACTCGTCAAATAATTTCCCTTCGGCAAATGACTCATCACTAAGCTGCTATTAATGTATAAGAAAAATAAAATAGGAAATATCAAAAATACCAAACACCCAAAATTATGAATATTATCTTTAATGTTCCTGATTATATACGATTGCCCCTAATCTTATATAGAAAGAATCTCTTGGATTGTCACAAGCAAACATAGTGAAACAATTTCTATACGTAATTAATTCACCAGGATGCTCATAAAGCTGATATGCTCCAGCACCCAATGTCAAGAAATTTACATCATATCCAATAGCACGTTCCATATATCCAAAATGGAAGTTTCCTATGTCTTGTGGTTCCATTACAATACCATTATAACTTATTGTTTCTTGCCACTCTTGTTGTCTTTTCAAATCATATTCACCATATGATTTTACAGAGCTTACAAATGTCTTCAATTTCTTAGCAGAATCTTGTCCTTCAACCTTTTTCTTTATATTTATAAACATTCTAATTAATAAATTTTAATCAGAATATGCAGAAAAATTATTCTTCACATCTTTCAAGTCATCAATAATTTTTATATCAAAAAAAGAATTATCTACAGCATGTTGATAGATTATTTTCAATATTTTTTCTTTTGCGTAAACTTCTACAAGCTCGTTGTCTGTGATAAATAAAATTAACTCACAGTTGCTATTTACAAATTGTCGATAATCTTCTATTTCACTTATTTTTTCATTTTTTAAATATAATTGAATAGTAGCAAACACAGGATAATAGTTATTTGTCGAAATAATTTTTTTGAAATCTTGATTACCATTTTTATCTACAAAGCAAACTTTCGCCAGACGAAACATACACTTCGTCCTCAAAAATATACCAGTGATATTCAATAGAATCAACATCTCTTAAAATTTTATCAAAAATCGTATTATATTCATTATCTATTCTAAATTTTATTCCTATTATATAAACTTTACAGAAACTATATATAATAAATCAATACAGAAAATATACCTCATATTATATACCTCCATACTCCTTTATTAAAAATTCATTATTGATTTTATTAGTTAATTAAGAATAACTAACTAATTGTTACAACTTAACCATAATAATAGTGTATTTACCTCATAATTGTGATATCTATAATAAATATTTTCAGCAGCTTTCATTTCCATTTTTTAAATTTTTTTATCAGTTTTAATTCATTGTGTTATTTTAATAATCTAATATGTGGTTTTTCTTCCTGTACAATAATTTCTATATTTTTTTCCAGCAAATGCTTTGCAAGATCTATATTTTTTTGTCCAAACCAATCAGTTGAATAAGAAAGAAGTCGAAAAAACTTTCCATTTTTTAAAACTACTGTTATATACTCCTGATAAGAGTAATTTGGATGAAATCGATACTCAGCCTTTTTTACTATTCTCTCTATGTCCGTATATGAAAAACTAAAAACTTTTCCTTTAACTACAATTATCATCCAATTCTCAGCGATAACATAATCTATATTATTACAAATTTCAATCTTTCCAACCTTGTCTTCAAGGCCATTTTCTATCAAGTGTTCTTGAATCTTTTTAAAATTATTCATACGTCTTGTGTTGTTTATTATTTCAAAAATAAATAACAATATCAGAAATATAGGGAAATAACAAGATTTATGATTGCAGTATAAATATATTATCATAATGACTAAACTTACTAATGCTATTCCACAAACTATCAATTTAAATTTCCAATGATTTACATAATCATTGACATCTCTTGTAATTCCTACTTTCATTTCATATCCCAACCTATTTTTAAATGTGCACTAATAATAAAATCTATGTCAATATTAATTCCGACAAAGAATCCTACAGCACTATCTATACTCAATATAGGAAGATTGAAACTCCACGTAGATTGTGTTTCCCCAATTTGATGCTGACTCCAACATTCAGTCTCATAACTGATCTCATTATCAAAAGAAAAACCTCCAATTCCGAAGGATCGCGTTGTAGTATGGTTACACTCAAAAGAGTCATCCCTTCCAATACATTTTCTATTATCTCTACTAGTACCAGTAAATTTTTGACTTTCTATAGGGGACAAACTACCTCCTACACCCTTTCCTACTTCAAAAACAAAATTCTCTTTAACTTTGTCTATAAGTCCTCCGAAAAAATTTACAATACTTTTGGCGGTATGCCTCATTGCATCACTAATTTTTTGTTTTGCTTTTCCAATTTTATGTTGAACGGTTATTACTGTGCGTAAAAATCCAACAATAAATCCTTTACCACTAAAATCTGTATTATTGACCGGATTATTACTTACATAAATATACAAATTATAACTAAAAATATCTTCATTAGCACCTAGGATTCCATCGGCATTCAAAAATCTTCCCCAAGAATCATATTCATAAATTGCTACCTTGTTATAATTAGAGTCTAAGATTCAAATAATATCACCTTGAAGATTTTTTTCATAATAGTAAACATCATCATTATACTTTAAACCGATAATTCCTGTCAAGTCATAAATATACTCTAGCTGAAATTTTCAATTTCAATTTCCTGTTTTTCTCTTGATTATAAGAATAATTTGTCACAAATCTTTTTTGTTTGCATACGTTATCAGACCTCCAAAGCACCCCTTTCTTTTAAATATCTTCTCGTATCTTTTCAAAATATTTGGTAAATGGTAAATGAACTCCCAATTCTCCAAGATTTTCATAAACCGAAATTCCTTCTGTTGCAATACATACCAAAGCACTACCAATTAAGAACAATGAAGCATTCAAAAAGAAGTCAATTCCAAATCCGAGAATAAGGGCAATCATCCAAGAAATTTTCTTGATATACCCATCTCTACTGATAGAAGAATTTACTTTCTTTGTTTTAAATGCCTTTAAATATCCAGTTAAGATATCTGTAAAAATAAATATTCCACATAAAATAAATAATGTCTTTGCATCATTCATTGACATTATTTGTTGTACCAAATTTTCCATATTTTACTCACTCCTATTCATGTTTTAACAAAAAGAAAAGAAGCCTAATAAGAGTAACTAAGCTTCTTCAATATTTTTATTATTTATAATTTTCAAAATATAAATCTTTTTTTGAAGTAGGAACAAATTCTTTTTCCCAGAACTCAATCCCTATAGATTTTAGATATTCGTATTCTTTTTTATTTTCACAGTATATATGATATATTTCTTCATGTGTTACAGAATATAACCAGCAATAACCATCTTTGAAAAATGCCAAATCTTCAGGATATTCTGGATTCAACCGGTTATATAAATTACGATTTGTTAACACATATTCTTTTACTTCATCACCAGTTTCATAAAATAAAACTTCAAATAATTCTTGAAATTTTTCTAAATCAGAAAATTCTTCTTTTTCTCGTTGCTCATGTACAATTTCAAGAAAACCCAATAACTTCCATTTCTTCTTTAGTAAATCCATCTTTTCGTGAAACAAACATTACAGCGTCTGTTTTTTGAAAAGCATAATTCATTAATTTAATATATATATCATTTTCAATTATATTATCAACTACCATTTACATATATTGTCAATTTTATAACCATTAAGTATTATTATCATCTACAGATTGATTGTCTCCTCTCATAATAAAGTCAAATATTTTACACATCCACAATAATAACATCATTTTTTTCTAACAAATACTCTTTAGTACTTACAATCTCCTTTCCACGAGAATCTCTCATAGAAGATAATATTCGTAAGTGTGTTCCATTTTTTAAAACGATTTCCAAATACTCATTATGCTTTTTAAAAATCTGTTTTTTCAAAATCTTATCAATATCTGAATAAGCAAAGCAAAAAACTTCATTACTATTAGAAAAAACAAGACAAGTATCCGTTGAAATGTAACTAATGGAATCAGACAATTCAATTTTCCCAATATTTTCAATCATATTACTATCTCTTAGATATAGATAAATCTTTCTTATCCTATTGTAATATTGAATATAGTCTTTTAATGAATAAATTGTCCAAACTACACCAATTAAGAATAAATACGGAATTTGATTTGTAAGATAACACGAAAAGGTAAATAACAGGAATAGAAACAGAAAAAAAGAAATTAATCTAATTTTAGAAATCCAATATTTCATATATTTTATAATTATTAATTGATTTGATTCATTCATAATTACAACCTCCTAAAGTTAAAACATACTAGAAAATAGATAATGCTCTTCTTCTCCCACTTTTAAAATATAATCTTTAGGAGGTCTTTGATTGATAATTCCTATATAAACATCATAAAATTCTTCTTCCGCAATCTTTTCAAAATTAGTAAATAAAGAATCGCTAATTGATATGTTGCTTTCCATTCTTTTCGGATACACAATTTGAATACCAAAAGCATTTTCATGATTCATACTTTTTACAGTAACACTATAACCAACTTGAACTTCTATACTGCTTTGAATAAATTGATTATCTCGCATCCATCTATCACCTTTCTTTACAACATAAGAAAAATCATATTTTTTCAAATATTTATTTTGATGTACAAGATAAATACAATCCTCATATTCGTACTTTTTAAGTACAATTTGATTAGGAAAATAATAAGAAAAGAGTGTTTCAACGGTATCAAATTCTAAAAAAACATTTTCATAAGCATAACCATTCCATATAACAAAGTAAAAAAACAATATTAAAAACCATGCAAAACCATTTCTTATTTTATTTTTTTCAGCAAATCTTCTCGAAAAACAAAATATCATGCTTATAACGATAATCGAAATAATTATTCTTATTGTATAATAATTAACCATCAATACCTCTACCCCTACTTTATAAAATTAAATTTATCTACACAATAAATTTCTAGCTATACTCTTAATTAGAATATTTATCCCATTAGACATTGCGTACACTACGACAGGAATCTATATTCATACTAAATCGTAAATAACTTGAATTATTTAATGGGTTATTATCTGAATGTTGTACTTGATTTAACAAATTATCTTCTTAAAAAAGCAACATTTTTCTATTCTAACTAGGTGAGTATTTAACTTCTTGAAAAATTTGCTGTTCTTCTAAAGTAAAGTCAGTTAAACTTGATGACTGTTTATACTTTTCTTCTTGATATTTTAAAATAGTATATGTATTCTTATTTATTAGATATAAAATATCATCCATTTCTTTATAGTGAAGAATATCTGCTACTATACATTTGTTCTCTTTCATATCATATAAACTTTTTTTATTCATTGCAAAACTCTCATCTTCCGGAACGGAGAAAACTAAAATTTGATATCTTCCATCAGCATATGACTTTATAGTATCTTTACCAGAAAAATAGGCATGATTGTACGTTAAAAAAAAATACAACAAGTAAACTAGAATAACCCACACAACTATAATGTAACATATTTTTTGTCCTAAGCATGACAAAAACTTTACCATAATTATCCCTCTTCTTTATCTTATTTTATAATCAAATTCTATTCTTATATTGTAAGGAGTTATATGTCCTAACTCTTGGTGTCGATAAGCTAAGTTATTATAACCCGTAATAAAATCATCCTTTAAACCTTGTGTTCCATACCCGGACTCATATTTAAAATCATATTCATCTGTAATCACAACATTCAGTGTTCCTTTTCCCTTTGTAAGTTAACCTTCAATATTTAACAATATACCATGTTATGCTAACCCTAAATTGTTAAAATCACTAGCACTAAAGTTAATCTCTGATTTTTTAGCATTAATATCGCCAACAATCTTCGGAACCCCTTTTTCAGTCATATCCCTTGCCTTTTTCCTTATTGAATTCCAAAGCGTCCATACAGTATTGCATTTACTTAAAATATAGGCACCAAATCCAGCAACCATAAGACCAAGGTCAGAGACAAATTGTTGAACACCTCTTCATACCACTTATTTCCATCTTAATCTACCTACACAACAGGATTATTTACAATGTATAAAAATTTATTACCAGTTAAAGAATTATCTTGTACTAATCTAAAATCTACATTTAAGAATCTTTTCCATAATGGGTTATAATATCTGCTTTAAGTAATATAGTTTCGTTTCACTATCATAATAATATCCGCGATATCTAAATGGCTTTATGATTCCAATATGTTCAAGAGAAGTAATTTTCGTGCCATTATTGTCTTTAATCATTAAGACTTTTCCCAAAATATCATATCTGTATATTGTTATCTTATTATAGTTAGAATCTAAAATTGAAATAATATTACCTTGTAAATTTTTCTTATCGTAGTAACCATCCTCATTATACTTTAATCCGATAGCACCTGTCAACCTACTCTCGAATAACAATTGAAGATGCTTCATATTAGAAAGCATTATTACAACAAAACTTAAAAATTATGAAACGTGCTTAATTTGCTCACAAAACTGTTGTTCTAAGAAAAATCATCTAATACTAGTTAAACAATGAACTTCGCTATTATCAATAGATAAAAGTAATATAATAAAAGATTTTTTATTACTTCCCTTTATTAAAAAAAAATCATAGTTCGAAAGTTTATCAAACTCCATATCCGAAAATATGTTCTTTCCATCCTCGTTAAGCCTGTTATGAAAACTATATAAATAAGTACTTATAATTTCATCATTATTATCTAATGGTATAAATTTATTAATTTCAATCATTTTATCTAATTGTTTATTATCAGAAATTGTATATACAAAAATTTGATCACCATCTCTAAAAAAGTCATCAAACACTATATCACTTTTTGTAGCATTTGGAAAATAAAGGCCCCAATTAATAAACATTGCAAACTGGGTACTAGCACTTAAAACAAAAAACAAAAATACAGATATAATTAATAGTACCGCCATTAATATAGTTTTTTTTAGTTTCATAATACAAGTCCTCCACGTAAATTATTTATCATAAAATCTCCTAGAATAAGTAACATCCCAATCATACGTATGAAGTAAACCAGTATGTTGCATTGCAAAACCAAGATTATTTGCTAAATTCTCTATAGAATTTGGTTCAAGCCACTCTGTAAAGTCATAAGTATCATGTAAAGTGATTTCAACTTCCCAAACATGAGGACTAACGCTTTCACCAAAAATTTTATAATTAACATTATGAATTGAATAATATAAATCAGTAGGCTGATTATAAGTAAAACTACCAGAACAATCTGCTGTAGTAAAATTTTTTCCTTCACTATTGTCTACACATGTTTTGATTGCTTGCTTTATTTCTGGAGTATATTTAGTTTTTCTCTCTATTTTCTTTTACATTTTTTGTGACACTTTTGTATCTGCATTATACATTGATTGATTAAACATATCATTTGAAAAATCATTTTTAGTAGCAGTTAAATACAAGTTTGAAGCAATAGTAATTACAGCCTTCGCTACAGCAACGACAGTAAGAATAGCAGTAAACCAACCGCCTCCAGAAGGGGCCAAATTTGTTATAGGATTATTGCTGATATATAAATATAAGTTATTAGATAACATATCCATATACGCACATATAGTTCCATCTGCATTTAGGAATCTTCCTCATGTTGGATTATAATACCTACTATTTAGATAATAGAGTTCTGTTTCATTATCATAATAATATCCGCGATATCTAAATGGATTTATGATTCCGATATGATTAAGAGAAGTAATTTCAGTACCATTATTGTCTTAAAACTTTTCCCCAAGTATCATTGCTATCTTATTATAGTTAGAATCTAAAATTGAAATGATATCACCTTGTTTTCTCATCGTAGTAAACATCCTCATTATATTTTAATCCAATAATTTTTGTCAAGTCATAAAGGATAGTAAATAATAAATCTACACATCTAAGTATAAAAACCAAAATAATATAATTATCTCACTAATTTACCATTTTTTAATAGAGAAAGGAGTTGCACATTTTCAGTTGAAGTACCTGTATAGTTAAGCATTCCATTCTTCTGGGCGATATTTTTTCTATTATGAAAATCGGAATCTACTTGAATCTCTTTTAAAGCATCTACAATGCTGTTTCCTGTATATGAAGGGATAGGATAATAAGATATTTGCGATTGTGAAGATAAAATTTCATTTACCCTACTTTGTACTTCTTTATAATTATACCCAGCACCTTCTAATTTTTCTTTTCTAACATTACCGTTTCCCCATTTTCCATCAATTACTTCATAGGCAACTTCCACAAGCTGTTTTTTTGACGAGGTTATAATCTCTTTATCTTGATAATCAATATACTTTAACTTACCGTGCCTTGTCCATGTCCTAGAAGGATAGCCTTCTTTTTTTCCTATGTTAGATACTGCTGTAATTTGCACTCCATCATTCCATATTGGAGTACATTCTACTGCAAGTCCATCTCCAATATAAATACCAACATGTCCTTTCATAGAGAGCAATTCTCCTACCTGGATAGTAGAGAAATCACTTGATACATCCTTACAATAATTCATAATTTCGTCGGCACCAACATCTAAAACACCATTTTCTAGATAGGTAGCACCACCATAATTTTTAGTGATATCTCCAGTCCATCCCCAAAGAATTGCTTTAATCAAACAAACACAATCAAATCCAAAAGTATCCGAACTCGCAGCTAGAATTTTTTCTTTCCTGTTTTTCTCTTGATTATAAGAATAATTCGTCGTAAACCTTTTTTTATTAGAATATGTCATCGGGCTTCCAAAGCACCCCAATATATATAGTGTTTTATAATTTATTGCGATATCTTTAGCAATTTTCACAAAATCATTATAATTCATAATAGCCATATAAACCACCTCTTTTCTTTTAAATATCTTCTCGTATCTTTTCAAAATATTTGGTAAATGGTAAATGAACTCCCAATTCTCCAAGATTTTCATAAACCGAAATTCCTTCTGTTGCAATACATACCAAAGCACTACCAATTAAGAACAATGAAGCATTCAAAAAGAAGTCAATTCCAAATCCGAGAATAAGGGCAATCATCCAAGAAATTTTCTTGATATACCCATCTCTACTGATAGAAGAATTTACTTTCTTTGTTTTAAATGCCTTTAAATATCCAGTTAAGATATCTGTAAAAATAAATATTCCACATAAAATAAATAATGTCTTTGCATCATTCATTGACATTATTTGTTGTACTAAATTTTCCATATTTTATTCACTCCTATTCATGTTTTAACAAAAAGAAAAGAAGCCTAACAAGAGTAGCTAAGCTTCTTCAATATTTTTATTATTTATAATTTTCAAAATATAAATCTTCTTTTGAAGTAGGAACAAACTCTTTTTCCCAGAACTCAATCCCTATAGATTTTAGATATTCGTATTCTTCTTTATCTTCACAGTATATTTCACAAATTTCTTCATGTGCTACGGAGTATAACCAACAATAACCGTCTTTGAAGAACGAGATATCCTCAACTGAAAGAGGAAAACACCAAGAATATAGTGATCTTTTGTTAAGTAAATCTTCTTTCATCTCCGAACTTAGTCTTAATATATAAATTGTTCCATATGACATTTTTTCTTGTTTCATATAATCATAATAAAAATCTTCTTTTTTATGTACGATATCCTTTTTATGCTTATTTAGCCATAATTCAATCATATGATAATACATTATTTTATTAATTGTTTCTTTAATTAAACGTTCCCTATTTTCTTTTTTTAGTTCCTCAAATATTTTAGAATCTAGGCTGTTATTTATTTCAAATTTATTTTTATAATTTTCGTCAAAAATTAGCGAATTATCTTTTTGCTTTTCATAAATTTCTTTTAAAAAGTTCTCAGAATAACAATTAATTATTTTTTTCTTTGAATATCCATTCAATTCAAATATTTTTTTTACTCTAGATGTTTCTAATGCATGCTGGTCACTTCGCTTAATTACAGAAATGAATTCACATCGTTGAAAAATATAATCTATTAATTTAATGTACTCTTCTCCAAAAATTTCTTTTTTTACTTGCATATTTTCCAATCACCACCACTAAAATTTTTCATTTAATTTGAAAAGTAGAACCAAATATGCGGATGCGAATGTTTATATCCATATCCATTCCAAGGGTGATAATGAGGGTAAAAAACTGGTTGCCCGCTTCCATGAATTTTATCCAAGTAGAAGCCTGGAAATTCACTAGCAGCCATTAAGGCTGACTGTTGGTTATCACACATAACATCACCACCAAATTTAACATGAGTAACACTATCATTAATAGTTAGTCTTTCACCTCTATCCACATCATGCGTTGTTTTATTAATCTTTGCAGTTGTACATGATTTCTTCTCGTTTATTTTAGTTCTAAATTTTTTCCATTTTGAATATAGTAAAGCGCTTGTTCTTTTACTTCATCTAATAATTTACCATATTTCCACTGAGTATCTGCTAATGTAAACCAGAATAAGGGACCGTCCTCCTCATCATTCCAAATATCATATTCATCTTCTAATAGATTTGTTGTTGCTTCTAAGTTAGTCTTCCCCACTCTTAACCAATCAAGGTAAGAAGTTCTAATATCGCAAGTAACATCATCTTGATATAATCCTGGTCCCATGCTCCCATTATTTTTACTCCTCTTGTTCAACTCTATCTATAAAAACAAAATTCATTTAATAAATATTGAAAAGTATTAACAAACAGCATTAAAGAAATACAAACTATTAGTTGCTGAGTCAGTAATTATCAATATAAATGTTTTCTCATCTTGCTTACTACTTTTAAAAAGGAAATGATTTCCTATTAAAGGTAAATTTTTCAAGTTAACGTTTTCGTCAAATAGTTTAGTCTCATCATCATCAAGTCTATGATAATACTCTGTCAACTTATCTTTTAACCGTTCTATATTATCTTCAGTAATTCTTTTAAAATAACTTTTTGAAATACCTTTGTTGAAGTTTTCTTCATCATATATCCATATAGAAAAGTCTTCACCTGCTCGAAATTCGTAGTGATAAATGTCTTTTATTTCTAAAGGTTTTGGAAGCCATATTCCGTTATTTATCCATAATGATACCCGGTGATTTTCATCAAATATAGATGGTATAATCAGCAAAAAAAGATACAATACAAATGGTAAAAACAGTACTAAAAAAATAATTATTATTTTACTTTTGGTTTGTTTCATAATAAAACCTTTCTAAAACTTATTCATCTTTATACATCATAGAATATCGGACATCCCAAGAATATGGTATGAGCATAAATGTATTCTGCATTGCAAAACCTAAATCGTTGGCCATATTACCTTCAGATATGCCATATTTGATGCTTCTAATTTCATCAAAATTATATATATCATACAACCTTATATAGATACCCCAACCATCATCAAATTTATATCCCGAAATATCATAATTTGCATGTTGAATTGAAGTATATAAATCTCCTGTTTTAAATTCAAGGCCTCCAGAACAATCAAAGCTTTTACCATCACTTTTTTCTATACAAGTTTCAATCGCATTTTTTACTTCTGGTGTATTTTTTGTTTTATTTTCGATTTTCTTTTGAGTTTTACTCGATAAATTACCATTTGGTCAAAACATAGATTTATTAAACATATCATTAGAAATATCTCTCTTAGTTATTGTCAAATAAGCATTTGATGTTATTGCAGTAACAATTTTTAGTAGCATATAACCAGCCATTACTACTCCAATTTCTACCCAAAAACTACCCCTGCTATCAACATTAGTGATTAGATTATTGCTTGCGTATAAGTATAGATTATTAGATAATATATCCATATCCGCACATATAGTTCCATCTGTATTCAAGAATCTTCCGCATAATGGATTATAATATCAGCTATTTAAGTAATATAACTCAGTCTCAGTATCATAGTAATATCCACGATATCTAAATGGATTTATAATTCCAATATGTTCTGATGAAGTAATTTCAACACCATTATTATTCTTAACACTTAGAACTTTTCCCCAAGCATCATATTCATAAGTTGCTACCTTGTTATAATTAGAATCTAAGATTCCAATAATATCGCCTTGAAGATTCTTTTCATAGTAGTAAACATCCTCATTATATTTTAATCCAATAATTCCTGTCAAGTCATAAAGATAGTAAATCATATTTAAGTATCCCCTATCATCTGTTCTTTCTTCATAAATTATTTGGTTTCCTTCTAAGAAATATCTTATAAAGTCTCCATTAACAGTTTTTTTAGTACGAATACCATCTTGGTTGTATTCATAAGAAAGATATCTATTCTTTTGTTCATCCGTATAACTTGCAAGGCTTCTTCCGTTAGTCCAATCCATCGCAATATTTTCTCCGATGGTCTTGGGATTACCGATTGCGTCATAAGTAATTTCTTGATTATTAAATTTCGTCAATTGATCTTTCCAATCACTATTTTCATATTCATATGTATCCGTTTTGACAATCTCTTCTGTATCCATGTTGGAGATTGTTTTTTAGGAAAAAGAAAAGAAGCCTAATAAAGGTGGTTAAGCTTCTTCAATATTTTTAGTTTCTCATTTGTAAATTTCAAAATATAAATCTTCTTTTGTTGTTGGAACGAATTCTTTTTCCGAGAATTCAATTCCAATTGACCTTAGATATTCATACTCTTCTTTGTTTTCACAATATATTTCACAAATTTCTTCGTGTGCTACGGAGTATAACCAGCAATAACCATCCTTGAAAAATGCTAAATCTTCAGGATATTTTGGATTCAACCAATTGTATAAATTACGATTCGTTAATAAATATTCTTTTACTTCATCACTAGTTTCATAGAATAAAACTTCAAATAGTTGTTGAAAACCATCAGGATCTTTACCTATTCCTAGATGTGCATAACCTACTTTCATAAATACCCAATAGCTACCATTTCTACTTTTTAAGAATGAAGATTTCAATAATTGTTTCGTATCGAAAATAGTTTTATCCAGTCTTGTTATATCTTTCCTTGTAAAACCATCTTTTCTTGAAACAAACATTACTGCGTCCGCTTTTTTGAAAGCATAATTTATCAATCTAACATACAAGTCGTTTTCAATTTTATTATCAACTGTCATCTATTTCTCCTTATTACTTTGTATAGAACCAAATATGTCTATGAGAATATCTATCTGGATGAAAATGAAAATAATAACTATTTCCAGGCTTTTGGTTTTTATCTATTTCAGGTCCAATAAATCCCGGAAATCCAGATGCAACCATTTTTGCAGAGTATACATCATCGCACATAACATTGCCTCCAAATTGAACATGATTAATAGATTCATATATTGTTAACCGTTTCCCCCTCGTTACATCTCCACTACTTAATGTTG
This sequence comes from uncultured Bacilli bacterium, assembly GCA_910587725.1. Taxonomy (GTDB): domain Bacteria; phylum Bacillota_I; class Bacilli_A; order RF39; family UBA660; genus MGBC162581. The sequence goes on along the minus strand of CAJUNG010000005.1, from coordinate 35,405 downwards.
CAGTTGTACATGGTTTCTCATCTATTTTATTAGGACTCGGTGGCATATATGGTATAGCCTTGTCCTTTTCTTTTACCTTAGGCTCTACCAGTTCCCGTGGTTTATAGTTCAGTACTCGATCAACTGCACTTAAAGCAGGAGTAATGGAGTCAACAGCAGCTTTTACAGCAGGATATGCAGCAATCGCACCAAATACTACTAATGCTCCTGCACCTAGGGCAGAAAGAGTGAGTGCAAATTCTCCAAATCCATCGTAATATGTAATTGGATTGTTAAGAACATAAACAAAAGGATTATGTGATAAAATATTACCACCAATTTCCCCGCCATATGCATCAGCATTTAAAAATCTTCCCCAAGTTGGATTATAATACCTACTATTTAAATAATATAATTCTGTCTCATTATCATAATAGTATCCACGATACCTAAACGGATTTATGATTCCAATATGCTCAGGAGAGGTGATTTCAATGCCATTATTATCTTTAATACTTAAGACTTTTCCCCAAGCATCATACTCATAAGTTGCTACCTTGTTATAACTAGAATCTAAGATTCCTATGATATCTCCTTGTAGATTTTTTTCATAGTAGTAAACATCCTCATTATACTTTAATCCAATAATTCCTGTCAAGTCATAAAGATAGTAAATCATATTTAAGTATCCCCTATCATCTGTTCTTTCTTCATAAATTATTTGGTTTCCTTCTAAGAAATATCTTATAAAGTCTCCATTAACAGTTTTTTTAGTACGAATACCATCTTGGTTGTATTCATAAGAAAGATATCTATTCTTTTGTTCATCCGTATAACTTGCAAGGCTTCTTCCGTTAGTCCAATCCATCGCAATATTTTCTCCGATGGTCTTGGGATTACCGATTGCGTCATAAGTAATTTCTTGATTATTAAATTTCGTCAATTGATCTTTCCAATCACTATTTTCATATTCATATGTATCCGTTTTTACAATCTCTTCTGTATCCATGTTGGAGATTGTTTTTGTTAAAATATTTCCAAATTCATCATAGCTATATACAGTGCGTTCTCTTTTAGCATAATTTTCTTCCTGAATAAGTTCGTTATACGTATCATAATAGTATTGTCTTTCTAATTCATCATTGTAGTATACATGTGTAATATTATTTAAAGAATCATATTCATAACTATACTTATTATCATTATTCGTAATACTTTTAATTAAAGTAGTAGTTCTTTTTCCATTAGAAACGTACTCAATTTTTGAGTGATATTGATTATTAATTGACTTCTTACTTAATCTTTCCAATTCATCATACTGATAATTTATAATCTGATTTCCAATGACTGTTTTGGTAAGTAAATCATCACTATCAAACGTATTGCTAAGTTCATCCATAACATTATATAGTTTGTACTTTTTACTAGTAATATTATCATTTAAATCATAAGTGTAATTTATAGTAAAAGTCCCATTTTCAAATTCGATTATTCTACTTGCAGTATCATAAATGAACTTTATCAAAGGATTATATAACATAGCTGGTTTTGGTCCTACTACATCATATGTTGTAATCGGTAAATCATATAAAATTTTAGATAGATTTCCATTATTATCATATCGATAGTGATAGTTTTTATCCATCTTATAAAGTGTTTTCATTCGATTAAATTCATCATAATCATAAGAAATCGTATGTCCGTTTCCATAAGTGACAGAAGATAGATTTCCATTATTTTCTTCATAAGAATTCTCTACCAATGTAATATCGCTTCCAATTTGTACTTTCTTGGTATTTAAAAAATCATCATAGATAAAGTTATATTCTTTTTCACCCTGTTTTATTTTACTGATTAAATTCTGTGCATTATAAGTATAGTTTACGGATTTTTCTCCTTGCTTAACAGAAGTTATTTGCTTTTTATTGTTGTAAGTAAATTCTGTCTTATATCCTTTTGCATTGGTAGAAGATTTCACAAGTCCTGTGATAGAATCTGTTTCATATTCGGTCGTATTAAAATTGCTATCAGTTGTACTTGTAACAAATCTTCCATCCTCACTATATATTGCATCAACTTCGATAAATAACTCTTCCACTACCTCAAAATAGAATTCAAAAGATGGATCATTTGGGATATATTCTGCAATTTCTAAAGAATTTTGATTCGTTCTCAAATATTGTTTTTCACTAATTTGAATTAAATAACTTCTATTCTCATTTTGTTTTAATGTAAATAAATTATTTTCATTCACTGGCATTAATGCAAGCGTCTTATCAGCTAGAATCAAATTATAAGATGGTAAGCAATCGTGAATAAATCTATACTTTCCATTTACTTTTTCTACTTTCCAAACAGTATTGCTACAAAGATCACTTTCTACTACTACATCCCTATATCTTGCCTTAATATATTTTTCTGTTCCCTTACTTCTAATTCTATAACGACCATTTACGACTTCTTTTTTTCCTTTTCTAATTACTTTAGTTTGAATTGGATTTCCAAAAGAATCATATTTTACTTGATTAGAAATTCCAGACGAAGATACAGCACTTAATACTTGATCTGTTTTTACATTATCGTATTCAATCTTTAATTCCTTACCTCTTGGTGTTGTTGCACTAATTAATTGATTGTTGCTATCATATCCAAAAATATTTCCAGAATCTTTACTAGAATCTTTAATTTTTGTTACATTTCCTTCATCATCATACTCGTATTCATTATTAGATAAATCTTTAAAGAAGGTTAAGTTTGTAATATAGAAATCATTTGCTTCTCGGCCTTGATTAAATACAATAAGAATTGACTCATAATCTTCATCTGCTCCATAACGGAATGTATAATATTGCCACACATTCTCATCATGATGTAAATCCCCACTTGGTAAAATACAATAATCTGCATCTTGCCCAACTGGTTTGAAATAAATCATAACACTGTTACCAACAATTTCCCCATCTGCTGGGATTCCTTCATTTTTATACCAAAAAGAAAGATTATACAAATCTCCTTTTTTTCCTTTGATAGGGAATTCCTTACTAAAGCGACTACCCTGTAATGGATTCATTTTTACTTTTAATGCCGTTTGGTGTTTGTTTATTTGAATAACTTCAAAGACATCAGAAGTATTTGGAGCATTCTCATCATCAAATCTCCAAGTAAATAAATTCCAATCAGAAAGTCCATTCGAAAAATCAGAATTTTCAATGACATTATACTGATTAGCAACTTCTCCTTCTTCTAATTGAATATCATCAATATACAATGTTCCATTATCGCTTAATTCTATAAAAATTTTTAAAGGATTTTGAGCATCTTCATCATAATAAACTGTAACATCTTTTCGGATAAATTCATCAGTTGGCATAATACTTTCATCACCAAATCTACCAGACTCGGCAATATTTGTTGCATCATACCCTAATGAAATTCTTACATTTGTATTTGTTTTGAAGTATCCACTGAAGGTATAGTGTTTTCCTTTTTCTAATCCATCAATAGTTTGGATAATATAATGTTGTGAATCAGTTGAATTGCTTACTACTTTTAGACTTCTCCTTCCAGAATTCGCATAATCAGTAGAGAAACTTTTTGTAACTCCACTAGTTACTGTGAAATAATCACTATCCGTCTCAAAACTAGTGTTTTTCAAAAGATTGTTTACATATTTTATTGGGATTGAATCCGATAATAATTTATTCTTGTTGGCCTCATCATTTCCATAATTCTGTGTAATCGAGTAGGCATCATGAATCGTCTCATCGGATCCTAAACTATTCATAGATAAAACATTTCCATTTGAATTAAAAATTATTGTAGAAGTTTTTCCTTTATAATCTGTAATTGTAGTTGTATTAAATCCATAGGAAAGTTTAAAGAAGTTTCCTATCTTTTCATTTAATCCATATTGAGTGATTTTACTGATTCTGTATGGTTTTTGACTACAATAATCATACTGAATCTTTAATCCTGTTACATCTATAATCGTTGAAATAATACTTTCGGTATTTGTAGAAAAAGTAGTTACACCATTTGGCGTTTCTATCGATGTAAGATAACTTCCAGAGTATTTTAAAGTAACTATCGAATCAGGACTTACTATCTCAATTTCATTTGTCCCATAAGTAAATGTAATTTCTGCATTATTTGCATCAGTTATCTTTGAAATATCATGAGCAGAATTAAATTCAATCATAATAGCATTTTCTTTTACATCTTTAATCTCCGTTAATCTGTATTTGTCAGATATTTTAGTAAATGTCATCTTTCCACCAGTTTTATCTGTCATAATACAAGTAGAATCAGTTTTACTAATGATTAAACTTAGACCATCTTCATCTAGATAAATATCTCCATCCTGATAAAAATAGTGACTAGTTCCGTCTTCATCTTGATACTCTAAGTACTCTTTTCCATCAATCATTGCAACTTGAATTGTCTGATCTAAACTTAATTTACATCCTCTTCCGAACTTCGTTATATGATTTAATACAGCATCATTAGTATTATAAACAAGATTAACTGTTGCTGGTAGTTTTCCGCCTATCGTATGTCCAATTTGGAAAATTCCGGTCATATTCCCAGTAAATGTATTTACATAAGTAGCTCCATCTGTAAAGTTTTGTACTTTATAGTCCAAATAACTTTCTATTCCATTTAAGTTACGATAAACTAATTGAAATACTGGCTTTGGATCATATGAATCTCCTTCTTGTCTGTAATCCTTAGAACAGAACGCAGGAAATTGTTCTCCTACATATTTTTCTTCCGCTGATTTCAATAAAATTCCATAATTTGGAGTATCTCGATACCACTTTTTCACCAAATTGGTAATATTACCATCATACAATCCGTGTTCCGGCGTAATAGTGATAGGAGGATGCAAGTCTAAATAACTTCTAAGACCATAATAAATACTTTCTACTCTTTCCTCATATTTATCATTCATTTTGTCCCAAGTTGCATTTTCTTCTGTCCAATCTTCTGTAATTCGATGCATTGTAACTGTTCTATATTCATTATCAGAAGTAACTACAGGGTATCCCGTTAATGTAAGATAAGCACCTATAATTTCACTCCCTGTCCCAATTTCTGGTAGTGTAAATTTGATTAGGGATCTATTTACGATATCCGTTCCGTTTACTCTCTCTACACCAGCCTTTAAAATAGGTTGAGTACTTCTAATCGTGTTATCATCACCAGGGAAAATATAGGTATCTGATAAAGTAATTTCTTGACCCATATTAGTAATTGTTGGATCCACAAAAATGGGGAATACCCTATCTTCCGAATCAAGCCAATCTTTATCCAAATTTAAGATTAATTCATACGAAGTATTCACTTTTCTTAATTCATAAAAGATATTTTGATTTACTTGTGAAGCAGAATCCTCCATGTACGGCTTTTCAATTGCAAAGATGATAGTGTCACCTTTTTTTGCTAAAATTTTGTTATCAATCATGACTAAATTGAGATTTGTATCAATAACAAACTCTAATTGCTCATGCCGATTATCTTTTAGAATGATTGTCTCTTTAATTTTCGTTGGCAATGTATCATATTTAATATCAACTCCATCAAGTACATTAGTATAAATTACTTCACCTGTTTCAGTATTTAAATTTTCTTTATCTAGATAACTATCCATAACTCCTTTCAAACTAATATCAACATAGTCTTCTTGTCGTTCCATTTTCATTAATGAATGATTTCCAAGAGAAGAATAGAATACATGATAATCATTACTTTTATTTCGATAACAGTTTTTTTCTTTTTGCAATGAATTATCAATTTCCTCATACTTTCCATCTTTTAAGTAATGGACATTTCTATTATAAACTTTTGCAATAATAGTGCCATCTTCTTGTAAGAAATGCTTTTCTCTTAATTTTCTTTTATTGATTAATTCGATTTCTTTCATACTTTATTCCTTTCGCATATTTTAAATTCACTATTGTGTACGTTTCCACATGTAACAAGTAATGTATGGTTGAATTGTGGTTGGATTACCTCCACTTGCTTGTAAAACAGTCGTGCTATGATTTAGCGTCGTCACATTATTTAAAGTATCTCTTCCAGCAATTGAATAAGAGTAAGCATGCCCTGCTATACTAGGTTGTGCTTCATAGCCAATTCTACTGATATCACTATTTGTTGCACCAATTAACGCTCTCAATTCTTGTGACTTAGTCCCACCCATCTTTTCGACGACTTTAAAATCATTATCAGAAGCATTTACTCCAACAGGTACTCTTCCGGCTCCCCAAGAAACCCAAGTACCACCAAAGATATTGCCTGGATTCGTACTACTTGTAGACATATAAATAGAACCGATTGGATAAACAGAATTTAAAATATCTACTTCTGCACCACTTGGTAATCCCTGCTCAGCAGTAATACTTTTTACAGTTAAATTTCCCTCTGCATCTAGTTCAAATTTATTATTTTTTGAAGTGATACAATCTACATTTAAATTATTCACTTCTAGATTTGTTTTTTCATCTTTTCTCGTAAAGGCATTTACGATATACTCATATAAATTATTCATTATTTTTTCCTTCTTTCTATTTTTTTATTTTTTTCGAATGCAAAAATAAAAAGACATTGATTTCAATGCCATTTGATTTTTAACATATTAATTATCTACTTTCTCTATCCCATATCCTCACCTACTTCCAAAAAAGAACACTGTTTAAGCATCCTCTTTTAAATTCAATGTTTCAAGTTCAATCCATACTTTGACAAGACAACTTTTTTTCACTTTTTGAAGTGTTTTCCTACAAATATTTAGTTTTTCACAAATTACCTCTTCTGATAGATTACTAAAAAAGTAATCTACTAAATAGCTTGCTTCCTGAATCGTAAGTTTTGATGCAACCTGCAGAATCCTACTATGAAAATCTAATATCCAACTTGCTATTTCTAATTCTTTGTCTATTCGACTGATTACAAGATTAGAAACCGAATCAGATACAACATTAGTTGACGAGACTCTAACTGAATCATAAGCAGTAGTAAGTTGAATATTATAATTTGCAGGAAAGTGACTAAAATATATTGAATTTTTATAGTATTCAAAATAACTCCTAATCGTAGATTTTAATTTCTTATAATCATATTTTGAAAATTGTTTTTCTCCCAATAGGGACGAATAACTATCATATTTTTCGCTCTTTCTTAATAATTCTAACGGTAAATCCAAAATTGAATTTAAAGTGACTTTTTGGTTCATGGATTCACATTCCTTTCCTACTACTACTAATCATTAACATACAAAACCTCCGCACTTCCAAATTTTGTCATTTATTGTAGTAAAAATATATACGTTGTCAAGTTAAAATTTTAAAACTTGAAAAAAAATGAATCAATATCTTTCGAAAATTAATTCATTTTACTTCATTATACTGATTTTCTGAGTAACGTCTATACCCAAATTTGTATAATTTTTGTATACTTTTTGTATACTTTTTCGTGGATTTTCAATTTTTTGGTATACGTTATTAATACATTAAACAACTTCAAATCTTCGGAATTTAAGGGGTAAATAAGGGGGAAAATGCTTTTAACAAACAAAAACCCTTGAAAAACAAGGGATTTCATCAATATGGTGTCCACAGCGAGAGTCGAACTCGCGACCTCTTCCTTCGGAGGGAAGCACTCTATCCATCTGAGCTATGTGAACAAATCAGAAAAATGAGAATAGCTATTCTCTTTCTAAATAATCCGCACCCTTATGAGGTTCTTCTAAAAGTAAGCCCTCATAATTTTGTTGACGCAATACTTCATAAACAACGATAGCAACGCAGTTCGATAAATTAAGTGCACGAACGCCATCTGTCATAGGAATTCTCATACAATGTTCTAAATCTTCTTGTAACATAGATTTAGGAATTCCTGTAGATTCTTTTCCAAAAATTAAATAAATATCATTTTTTGTATCTTGATAGTTAAAACTAGAATGCGGCTTATGACCATATCTAGTAAAATAATAGAAATCTCCAGAATTTTTTGCTTTAAAGTCATCCCAATTCGGGTAAACCGTATACACTAACTTGTCAATATAGTTGACACCACTTCGTTTGACATGACTGTCATCTAAAGAAAATCCAAGCGGCTCAATCAAATGAAGATGAGCACCGGTAGCAACACAAGTTCGCATAATATTTCCCGTATTTCCTGGTATTTCTGGTTCAAATAATACAATGTGAATCATAAAATCAATCCAATCTCGCGAAAGAAATCCTCCGTCTTTTCTTTTGTCAACTCTCCACTTAACATCGCTTTCACTTTACCTTCTTCAAAGTAAACAAACGCAGGAACACTTAACATTTCTCCTTGATAGTCAAAGTGATTAGAAAATTCAGAAAAAAAGTGAGAGATTTCCATTTCATACAAATTCATATAAACAATTGCATCTTCAAATGAATGAGAAACAAAGAAACTCTTTATCTCTTTTTCAAATGCCCGACAAGTCTTATCTTTTGATGAAGTTAAGTAAATCACCGAAGGGTCATTTTCCAAAACATAGTTATAAAACTCTGAATATTTAACTTCGTTTTCTAAGACTTCAGCAACAACAGGTGTCTGCAGCACAAGTTCATCTCTACTTAAATACCATTTCGTAAGAAAAAAGCCAAAGAAAGCAAGAATCACAAAAGTAAGACAAATTTTTAGCCAAAAGAAGTTCGTTTGCCTATTTTTCTTTTTCATACAACATCTCCCCTCTCTATCAACAATATTTTATCACAATTTGGAAAAATTAGCGAGCATTTCTTGATACTTTTTCAGTACATTTTTTACTTCTTGAGAACTTTCCTCCAAAAACTCTAAGCGAATAGAAGAAATCGAAGTAGAAAGAATAGACAGCACTTCACTTTCAGAAAACCATTCTTTCTGATAAGAAAATAAATGAGTAATCTCATCATCCTGGAAAATCGGATATTTCTCTTTATTTCTATCAATTAAATACTTACCTGCTAAAAAGTCTCCATTCTTAATTAACATAACTTCTAAATTCCCATAAACGATAACTTCCATATCCATAACCGAAGGGATTTCCTCAATATCTTGTAACTTTGCTTCTACCGAAAGAGTAGAACAAAGAATAGACCGAGACTTTAAATAAGAGAGAAAATAATGATTAGCAACATTAAGATAATAATCTGCTACCGCTTGGTTTTTAGAAGCAAGAAAAAGTTGGGAAATTTCTGTAAGCAGTAACCTTTCTCCTACATAGTCAGGGCTTTCTTTTCCTCTATCTAGACGTAAATAAAGTTGTGGATATTTCTCTTTATATTGAAAATAAAGCTCTGGATTAGTCACATAAATACGACACGCAGAATTAAGACAGGCAAGAAGTTGTTCCTCAGTTCGAACCAAGCAAGAAATTGTGACATTTTTCTCTTTCTTCCCTTCATATTTTTCCGGCAAAAAAGGATATGCTTTAACAGGTTTACGAAAGAAGCGTGCCTCATTCAATTTTAAGACTGCCTCTTGTCTTAAATGATTGACTACCTTCATCGGAATAAATCCATCATTATCGATATCAAACAATAACTTAGAAATTTGATAAGGTGTATCTCCTAATTTCGATAAGTGCTTCTCTATATCCTCTCTAGAAGTTGCACAATTTTTAGCTTTTTCTACCCTAGGACCTTCGACTGAAATTAAAAAAACACCATCCGTAACAGAAAGAGAAATTACCTCACCTACTCTCGCCCGAAATGAAATATCAACAGAAATCTTTTTTTGCGGATAATTTAGAATTTCCCCATCTAAATATTTACTACTCGTTTTTACGACGTCCGATTTTCCCTCAAGAGATACTTTATTATCTAAAAAGACGGTGTCTCCTCGCTTGCCAGAGGAAATCAAATTTCCTTTTCTATCATACAAAAAGTTCACAATCATTCCTTTTTGATTACGAGAAAAACGAATCCCATCTTCCTGATATAAATCATCCGTAAGGAGTAGTTCAATTCTCTTTTTATCCACACTTTTCACTTGTCCAATAACAATTCCTTGATGGTTTGGCCCCTTAGTATTTCGAAAGTTTTCTTTATCTTCAAATAAATGACCAAGCGTAAATCCTCGATGAAATACAGTCTTTAACTGTTTCATCAAGGTATCCGAAATACACATTTCTTTTCCCTCATCGTAAGCATACATTAAGTAACGATAAATTTTTACCACCAAATACACATAAGTTGCACTCTTCATTCTTCCTTCAATCTTAAAACTCTTAATATCACTATCCATCAATTCCTTAAACTTAGAGACTGTACATAAATCTTTTGGACTAAGAAGATATGCAGGTTCTTTCAAAATTTTGCCATCCGCCTTTTCTAAAGTAAAAGGAAGACGACACATTCCTGCACATTCCCCACGATTTCCACTACGACCTAAAACAAGGGAAGAAAACAAGCACTGACCGGAATAGGATATACAAATGGCACCATGAATAAAGACTTCTTTTTCTAGAGATGTAGAGATGGATTCAATTTCTGATAAAGAGGATTCTCTAGCAAGCACAACTCGTTTTACTCCAAGACGCGCTAATTCATCAAAATTATTTTTTGTATAATTATGAAGTTGAGTAGAAGCATGAAGTTCTAATTCAGGAAAGTGAATATGTAAAAGTCGAATCAATCCGATATCTTGGACAATCAAAGCATCAACACCAATTTCAGAAAGAAATTTCGCATATTGATAAGCGTCTTCCATCTCTCTTTCATAAATCATCGTATTTACTGTCACGTAAACTTTAACTTCATAAAGATGCGCATAATCAACGGCAATCTTTAATTCTTCATGACTAAAATTAGGAGAAAATCTTCTCGCACCAAAACGTTTTCCCCCTAAATAAACTGCATCTGCACCTGCATGAACTGCCGCTTTTAAACTTTCCATATCCCCAGCTGGTGCTAATAATTCTTTTTTATTTAACATCTACATCCATCCCTAATATTATCTAAAGTCCATCTTCTCCGTTGGCTTTCCAAGACTGCGCTAAAAAAAGCACACGAAACATACAAGCTCATTATACCAAAGGAAGAAAAAATAAACAACCAAAAAGACGTACATAAAAGTACATCTAGAAGGTAAAATTGTAATAAAAAGCAAAACATCTAAGTTAAATCAAAATGAAATATCAACTACTCGCCAAGTTCGATTTCATATGGATGCTCATATGTTCCGTCTCCAGTATTATCACTTGCGAGGCGGATATTTGAGTTCAGATATACAGACGGACGGCCTCCGTAAGGAAACTTCGGTTGGGCAGATCCCATTCGACCATCTTCGTACGTGACCCGAACATAGGAAGTAGAAGATTGAGTTAATGTCCAAAAGCTTGTTTTGGTTCCTCTTGTAATTTGACCAGTAAACATCTCTCCCACGCGAGGAAGTCCGATATTTGCAATCGCTACTTTAGTTGTTTTCTCGCATGAACTCATAGATATATTAGCATCTACCACTTTACATATAGTTACCTTATAATTATCTCCAGCCCTTATCATTTCTAAATACCATGTTGTATCTTTCTCTATCATATTCCTTGTCATTGCATCTAAACTTTGATAGTAGGTTTCTAAATTGTTTTTGATATCTGCAGTTGCGAAACTAATTATACCTCCATTATGATATTTATTATATGCAAGACTCACTGGTCTATCTACCGCTGTGATTTTTGTAAGCCCATCTTCTACTCCCACAATTCGGTATAATTCCTCGTTAAATTTCACATACTCTCCACTATATCTTGTGGATAATAAGGTTGTGCCATTGATTATTTCTTGTTCATCATTAATTAATTTAAATGGTTCTGAAATACTTCCATTTCCTGATACAACATGGATATCGGATTTCAGATTCACTGATGGTCGGACTCCATCAAATCCGTTAGGCCCCGTTGGACTTTGGTAGTAGTTTGCATTACCATCAGCGTCTACGTGCCGAACGCCGTTAGAAGAATACGGAGTTATTAACCACCACCAAGTACGATTATTTAAATACCCTGTTAAAGCACTTGTATTTCCACCTTGGTAAGTTCTATAATACTCGTAATAATTTAATAATCCTACAACTCTTTCTACAGTTGTTGTTCCATTTGGTCTTGTTGGCGAACTACTAGAATCCATTGTCGCATTCCATATTGAATCTGTCATCAAGTAGTCCTCATAATCATGTAACGTTGGCAAAAACTCTTGTTGTAACCATTGGTCCACAAAACTATCCTTAAAGTTCGGTTGATTAGTTGGATTATAAGGGATTGCTGTTATCGTATTATCCGTTACCATCTTAACAGCACCGGTTTCATTATTTTTTAGAACTACTCGCCAAAGTTTTCCAGAATACCATACATAATTATTCTTACATTGTCCAACTAAGAATGTATCTACTCCATCATCATAGGTTCCACAAGTATCATCTTGAACATTTTCAGAAAATAATATATCTTTAGCTTCCCCTAAGGTCTCCTCTATTTCGGGGATTTCTTGACTCACTTCTACTTCTAACTTATAATTCAAACTTTTATCTTTAATACTCGCTTCATCTTCTATACTATCTTTAATCCACAAGCGAAGGGCGTATTCGATGGTTTGATTTCCACCAATCACACCTTTATCCACAGTATGATTTTGAATGTTTGATAACAAATCAATCGTAGAATTCCCATCTTTAGTAAGCCCATATTTCACATCAGTCAAATTCAATTTATTCCCTGTTGTGATATCAATTAATTTTAAAACATAGTTTGTAGGATTACTAGTCCGATTCATCAATCGAAAAGTAAATGCCTCTTGTAACATCCCCACCTCATCATACATAGGTAGTGCATTCGTAATCATCAAGTTATTCTCATCTTCCGTTAAAACTAAATCTAAATTTCCTGCAGTAATCACTTGACGTCTATTTCCCGTAATAGTCACATGAATAAATGCGTAGGTTACACTTAAAAAAATAACAAAAATGCTCGTAATAAAGACACTAATTTTGGCTACTTGCCACTTCTGATTTTTACTCATATTCTTAATCCCTTCTATTTTTATACCTTTATTTTATCATAGAAAGATTAGACATTCAATTAAATTTTACTATAATAAACAAGTAAAGTCATATGTCAAATTGTTTTCTCCTTTACTTTTATTTTTAATTTCATCAAGCGAAAATAAGAAAAACTGTATATTTTTTTTCAATTAAGCGCACTATGAAAACGAGTAAGAAAGGAGAAAAAACATGGCGCGCCACAAAGTAGAAATTACGGGCGTCGATACTGCGAATATTAAAGTGTTAACCAATGAAGAAACAAAAGAACTACTAAAGAAAATGCAAGCGGGTGACCCCTTTGCAAGGGATGACTTAATTCAAGGAAATTTAAAACTCGTGTTAAGCATTTTAAAACGGTTCAATAATCGGGGAGAAAATCTAGATGATTTGTTTCAAGTTGGATGTATTGGACTAGTAAAAGCTATTGACAACTTCGATTTAAGTCACGATGTAAAGCTATCCACCTACGCTGTTCCGATGATTTTAGGAGAATTAAAAAGATACTTACGAGATAATTCATCAATCAGAATTAGTCGTTCATTAAAAGATTTGGCTTATAAAACATTACGAGCAAAAGAAGAAGGAATCAAGGAAAAAGGAAAGGAACCAACACTAGAAGAAATAGCCAAAACTCTAGAAGTAGAAGAAGCCGATATCATCATGGCACTAGATGCAATCAAAAGTCCAATTAGCATTTTCGAACCAATTTATAGTGATGGTGGAGATACCATTTATCTCTATGACCAAATCGAAGATAAAAAGTTAATTGATAAAGATTTAGATATTAGCATGGCAGTAAATGATGCACTAAGTAATTTATCTAAACGAGAACAGCTAATTATCAATGAACGATTTAATATTGGAAAAACCCAAACAGAAATTGCTGAAGAATTAGGAATCAGTCAAGCACAAATTTCCCGATTAGAAAAGTCAGCAATTACAGAACTTAAGAAAGTATTAAAGTAAGAAAAACGTCTAAAAAAAGAATCTGAAGAATACACTAAAGTTAGATAAGGAGGAATGTACTTTTGCGCTTATCAGACTTACAAAATAAGGATATTGTTAATATTTTAGACGGAAAAAATGTAGGAAACATCATTGATGTGAAAATTGATGAAGCATCAGGAAACATCGTATCATTTATTATCGAACCAACAAAAAATTTCTTCGCTTTTCGCGGGAAAGGAAAAGATACGGAAATCAAGTGGAACACCATTGCCAAAATCGGAGAAGACGTGATTTTAGTCAAGATGCAACAATAAAAGACCTCAAATTTCTTGAAGTCTTTTTGTCGTTAAATTAATCTTTCTTAATTAAAAAGTAAGAAGCTTTACGTTCATCTAAAAAATCTTTTTCTGATGAGGATAATACCTGATATAGTCCCTGAAGTAGAATACATTCTTGCTCCATTTCATTCGCTTTGGAAAGAATTTCTAAATAAATTCTAGCAATCTCAAATTCTTTTTCTGCTAAAGCCCCATAAAAAGCTTGAATATATTTTCCCATATCGACGTTAAAATCATCTTGATGAATTGCAACAAAAGCAATCGCTGGTTTAAAGAACATTGAATCTTTTTCTAACAAACTAATTTTAACTAGACGAGCAATTAAAAATTCAAAATCAGATTTATTCAACAACTGCAAGTAATCCTTCAAAAAAGAAAATGCTCTTTCAAAATCATTTGTTTCAAGAAGAGAAAGAAAATGGGAAAAAGGAAGACAGGAACTATCAAAAAAATCAATATCTTCACAAGTCGTAGAAGATGAAGGAGTTTTATCAATAAGATGACAAATTTGTTCAAGTAATGAGTAAATAGTAGACCCCTTCTCATTCAAATTATTTTCTCGAATATACTTTAATTGAAGTTGTAAAGCTAACGAATAATTATCATTTTCAATCGCCTCATATGCATTATTACATTTTTCTTTTCTCACCGGTGGAATATTTCCAGAAGATTTAATCATAAGAATCTGATTTAATAAATAAAGTAACATTTGATCATTTTTACTTAGTTTTTTTAATTTTTGTTTATTTCTTAGAAATTGAAGTGCATCTTCATACTTTCCCTCAAAAATTAATGAACTGCCAACTTTTTCATAGTTTCGCCACCCGTACATTAATTTCCCTACAACAGCATACTCGAATTCATCACTATAGTTTGATTGATTGCGATTAAAAAGGGAAAAAGTTCTTGCTACATCAAATTCAAAAGCAGTCGAACGAATCTGATTTTGTAAGTTAGGGTTAGCATATCTTTTATCACTCTTAGATACTAAAACCTCTTCCTTGCGAATCTTTCTAACTAAAGTATCATACTGCTCTGGAATTTTTTTACCACCTAGATACAAAAGATATAAATAATAATTAGCATCATTTTTATAAAATGCATTATCTGAAGCAAGAATAATCTCAAATAATGCAAATGCTTTAGAATAGTTATTCCTATATAAAGAATACAAAAGCAATTGAAAACAATTATCTAAATGTGTAGAATCTAACGCAAAAGACCGGATAAAATAACGCCCTGCCTCATCTATTTTCCCCTCACCCAAAAGCTTTTTTCCCTGTTCGTACAATCCATCTACTTTACTTAATGTATAAACATCTCTTTTTAAATGAACGAAAACGCCTTCCTTCACTAAATTACGCAAATCGTAAGCAGAAAAACCATAGCTATTCAGTAACTTTGTGGTCAATTCTTGTCCTTCTAAAAGTGCACGATACACATTCTCAAAATTACTAGTATTCTTCATTTTTTCTTCCTCCTTGCAATCTTTTTAATTTCAGCTTTTCACTTCTTGATGCCCCCTCTTTATCAAACTCGGAAGATAAAGAAATTGGATACATCGTAATAATGTCTTTTGTACCAAGAATTGTCGTAACACATAAATCACTAGTAAGCGTTTCTCCTTTATAACCAATTGGTGTATCAAGTCGATAACGATACATATCAAAGAATGTAAAATGATTTCCGTTCATCTCTTCAAGACGAACCCTTGCATCCATTAATAACTTCTTTAAATCTATATCAGGAAGAAAACATCCAACCGTCATTTTTTTAGATAAATCCTGATGTCTAGAAGTATGGGATAATAACAAATCATCAGAATCAGCAAATAATCGAGAAATCATATAATCGTTATCAAAAGAATCACAATCAGATAACTTTAATTTTCCTAAAAAATATTTTGTGTATACATCTAGTCTTCTATAATATTTTTTCATATTTGCAGTTAATTTAGAAGTATCTATCAAATTCAAAAGACGCTCGCACTCAAAAAAGTCTCTTTCCAATACAGCAAGAGAAAACAAACCTGTTGTTGCGCGAAAGAAAAAATCAGAATCTTGTTGCAATGTTTCAAACATTTTTCTTGCTATCTCATAGTCACCTGTTTGCATATAAAGTTTTGCAAGCGAAAGTAAAGCCGTGTTTTGAAACTCAGGATATTCCATACATTCACTATAATAAGCCTTACTTCGCTCAAAATTATTTTCTTCGTTTTCTAAAATCCCATAATTTATTTTTAAATATCCCCCATCAATATATTGATATTCATTAAGAAGACTTCGCGCCTGGTCAAAATTTCCTTCTTTCATCTCAATTCTTACTAATTTAGATAATGATTTCTCCCTAAATTGGATATCCTCTATCGCAGAGGCAAAACAACGTCTCGCACGCACATAATCGTTCTTTCTAAAAAAAGACTCTCCAGAGAAGTAATCAGCTCGACCGCAATAAGTTTGTACTTCTATATGAGAAGGAACAAATTCTATCATTTTATCTTCCTCTTTTAAAGAAGAATCATAATCAACCTTTTCTAGCTCTAAATTTAGTGTCTCTTCAAAAGCAGGTGGATTGCTTTCTAATTTTACGTTAGGCTTTGTCCTGTTTTTTGCCACCAATAATCTTAATCTTCCCTTTTTGCGTGGTGTAAAATGCTCGCAAATTCCTTCCTTTTCAAGTTTCTTTCTTAATTTTTGAATTACTCTACCTTCAGTCTTAGACACCCAAGACCGCGAAATACTAAGAATATCTTCGATTTCATCTTGACTATAAACTTTATCATAAAATCCATAACGAAGTTTAATTATTTCCCGCTCTTTATCTGGTAATTCCTCTACTAACTCTCTTAAAATACGATGAACATCGTTCATTACATACGCTTCGACAAAATCATCATTAACTTTAAGACGGTCTAGCAAGAAAATCGTATGGCCATCACTATCTTCAGAAACTTTTGCATCTAAAGAAGTCTCTATAGACTGCTTCCTCAGGTTTCTTAAAAACATTAAAATTTCGTTTCGAATACATACCTTTGCATAAGCAGAAAACTTATACCCCCCTCCCAGGGTCAAATCATAAGTATCAACAGCCTTAATCAAACCAAAATTTCCAATAGAAACTAAATCATCAAAAGGATAATCGACATTAGAAAATAATCGTTTTACAAGATATCTAACAAAACGAAGGTTATGAACAAGAATTTTTTCTTTTGCCTCCTTAGAACCATCGATAAACAACTGACGAATCTCTTCATCAGGAAGAGCAGGTGGACAGTCATTACCATATAAAGATATCTCATCTGTATTCATCACACATCTTCCTCCCTTCCTAGCAAAATTATCATGATTTGCTAAGCAAAAAAATTAAAATTATACCTATTATACCACAGTCTTTAGATTTTTCAATCCATAAAAAAGCACAATAGAAAACCCTATCGCACTATATTCATCACTCCTGAAACTAAGAAAAAGTATCTGATTTTAATCTTACCGCAAACCAATCGTCAAAATATCACATCGAGAAAACATTTATTCATGAATATCTCCATACATTTTTCCATTCGAATCTAGTTGTAATTCATACCCATATTGAAAAACATAAGAAATACTAAATAAAAATAAAATTTCCATAAGATTAAATAATTCGAATCCCACATCCAAGTCCATCATTAAAATATGTTCAAAAATCAGTCCAATGATTCCCGGAAGAATCGTAACAACAATCATAAAGCAAGCTATTTTCTTAATATATCCTACATTTTCTAGGGTAAACGGAGTATCTCCAGAAGAAAGATTGAAAAATAACTTTTCTAGTGACTGTAACGAAAAAATAACCAAAACTAAATCAATGATTAAAATGATAAATCCAACTTCTACATAAAAACACGTAACATATTTTCCATTATTCTCAAACATTTCACGCATTCTTTGTACATCCTCCTGATGAACAAATTCTTCAATTCTTTTCCCATCAAAATCTATAACCACTTTACCATCAGACTCTCTAACACTAATCACTTTATCCTTAGCATAAGTAAAGCTTATTTCATTTTCTGAAACCTCTACTTGATGAATCAAAACGCCAAAAATCGTCATCAAAGCAACAATTAATGGAATACATACCATAAGAAGAACTCTAGATATTTTTGAAAATATCATAATTGCTTTACTAATCGCCCGCATCCTATTCTGTTGCTCTTTCTTCAACATCACCACATTCTTTTTTACCTCATCATCCAAAGAATCGGCATCCAACATACCATCATTTACTAAATCATTCATACGACAATGAAATATCCGACAAAGTTCAAGTAAATTATTCATCGAAGGATATGCCTCCCCCGTTTCCCACTTACTCACACTTTGGCGAGAAACATTCACCTTCATTGCCAATTCTTCCTGTGACAACTTTTTCAAATTTCGTAACTTTTTTAAATTATCCCCAAATTTCATTCCATTTCCTCCTTAACAACATCCATTATAAACAAAAGAATAAAATTTCTCTACCAACTTTTAGTTGCACAAGAAAAAACCGAAACTTTTACAGAATCGATTTTTAAAATAACCTGTATACTTTTATTTTGCTTCTACGATTAACTTAAGTGCAGTCCGCTCTTCTCCATCGATGACAATATCCGTAAAAGCAGGAATACAAACTAAGTTTTTTCCACTTGGTGCAACAAAACCACGAGCAATGGCGATAGCTTTAATTGCTTGATTTAAGGCTCCTGCCCCAACTGCTTGAATTTCTACTGTTCCTTTTTCTCTAAATACATTAGCAAGTGCTCCTGCGACACTACTTGGATTTGATTTTGATGATACTTTTAGTGTTTCCATCATGATTCACCATTCCTTTCTATCACTTAAATATATGAAAGAAGGAAAAAAAATATAGCAAAAAAACTCTTAATTCCAAAAGGTTTTAAGAGTTATTCATCTATAAGCTTTCAATATCACTATTTACGGGTACTTCTTTTGGAGGATTTACTGTTGGCACAACTTGATCCATATTCATCATCGGAATTCCCACATTCACTGGATTCATCGCTTCTACAATTGGTTCAGGAGTAACCATACTACTTGGTGTTGGATTAACATTTTCAGAAACCATCGGCGTAATTGTTGGAATCACATCAGTTTGAGGAAGTGGTTCAAGTGTTGGTGCAACAGCAGGTGCAGGAGCGGGAGTAGGAATAACTGGAGTCGTAGTATCTATTCCTCCACCATAAGGTTCGCGATGAACTTCAATCTTTGGCAAGCTTTGTGTTGCTTCCATTGGGTCAGCTCCCCCATAAATTGGTCTAGGGGCATCGACTGTCGTATCAACTTTTGGAATCGGATTTCCTCCATAAATATTTGTGTTCATTGAAGTATCAACAACTGGTGTTGGTTCTGGTTGTAAAGACTCAGTAGGAATCTCTGCAGGAGATGCTTCAGTTGAAGGAATTGGCGTTTCTTCGCTAAAAGAAGGCGCAGGTGCATCTACTGTAGGAGTAGCAGTTTGATAAGGCTCCTCAGAAACTACAGGTTCACTAGGTGTACTCTCTTCTACTGGTGGAACACTTGGAGCAATCATCTCTGGCATCGAAATAGTAGAAGCAGTTTGTGGGGTAACCGAAGTATCTGGAAGTACCACCTCAGGCATAATCGGCGTAACGTTTTGAATATTTTCCTCGACAACAACTTCATTAGAAATCGGTTTAATCTCCTCTACTGGAGGAACATTAGCAACATCATCGGGAATAAAAGTTTGGGTAACTGGGGCAACAGATGGAGCATCCATAAAAGAAGGAGCAGATGCTAAAGAAGAAGAATTATTTTCCTCCATTCCATAAGAAGATACCCCTTGTCCTTCAGAAGTAAATGAAGGAGCAAAGCTTTCACTTTCTAAGCTAGAAGGCATATTATCCTTCGCTTTTTTCTTCTTTGAAGAACTAGCAATCAACATAATTAAGGCAATAATTAATAATAAAACACCACCGGAAATCAACATCCCAGGGATTGTCATAAACCACTCAGTACTAAATGCAATTTCAGAAATTAACATAATTTCATCTCCCTTTTCTATTCTTGATATTACTAGAATAACAAAAATATAAAAAAAAAGCAATCAAATAAAACAAATTAACAAAAAAAACGTGAAAAACCGGGAAGTTTCGGCAAATCGGGAAAAGTAAATACCATTTTCTCTTTAGTTGTCGGATGAATAAACGATAAGCGATAAGCAACTAATAATAATTGCTTTTTATCTTGATATCCGTATTTTTGGTCCCCTACAAGAGGATACCCTCGTGAAGAAAACTGCAACCGAATTTGATGATTTCTTCCAGTTTTTAACTCGATATGAACCAAACTACATCCAGAAGAAATATCCTCTTTTTCCACACGATAAGCAAGTTCAGCATATTTCCCGTGTTCTTGATTGCTAATCACACTATGGGTCTGATGCTTTTCTAAGTAGTCGATAAAAGTTCCTTCCTTTTTCGGTAAAATTCCTTGAATCACCGCCATATATTCTTTAGAAAATAGCGAATTTTGTATCTGTTTACTAAGACGAGCAGCAGCTTTTGAAGTTTTAGCAAAGACCATAATCCCAGTAGTTGGACGGTCCAAACGATGAACAAGCCCAATATAAGCCTCCCCTGGTTTTTGATATTTTTCCTTCACATACGTTTTCACTAGCGAAAGCATATCGATATCACCCGTAATATCACTTTGACTTAAAATATTTGCCGGCTTAATTACCACAATCACATGATTATCTTCGTATAAAATCTTTAAATCCTTCGTACTCATTCAAAATCCACCCGTACAGAAATTCCACAAGGAAGAACTAAATCATGTTTTTGAATCGGAAGACCAATCTCATCGGCATCAATATTTCCTTTTCTTCCTTTTAAAAGATAAAGTTTCATTAAATTTACCATAACTTCTTGAGAAAATCCAGCGGTATAAGAATTAATCAAAAAGAATAATGGACAATCAGACAATAAATCATTACATAGACGAATCAATTCATCTAAATAAACATCGATATTCCACACTTCTCCATTTGCTCCTCTTCCAAAACTTGGTGGGTCCATAATAATTGCATCATACGTATTCCCTCTTCGGATTTCTCTTTTTACAAACTTTAAAACATCATCGACCAAAAAGCGAACTTCAGCATTTTCCAGTCCGTTCTCTTTGACGTTTTCTTTCGCCCAATCAATCATTCCTCGAGAAGAATCTACATGAACTACACTCGCACCAGCTTTTAAACAAGCAACCGTTGCTCCACCGGTATAAGCAAAAAGATTTAATACCCGAATTTTTCTCCCACAAGAAGAAATCTTATTTCGTAAAATATTCCAATTTACTGCTTGTTCCGGAAAAAGTCCTGTATGTTTAAATCCCATCTTCCGAATGCCAAAAGTAAGGTCTTGGTAATGAACAAACCATTTTTCTGGAGTTTCTTTAAAGTCTTCCCAATATCCCCCACCCTTATTACTACGGTGATAAGTAGCATGGATTAATCCTTTATATTGTTCTTTTAAATCCCCATGGTTCCAAATAATCTGTGGGTCTGGTCGAAGCAAATAAATATTTCCCCAACGTTCTAATTTTTCTCCACAAGAGCTATCAATAATTTCATAATCAGCAAAATCTTCAACAATTCGCATAATTTACCTCCTCAAAAAAACTACTCATTTGTAGAGTAGCTTTAAATCACTTCTAATTCTTTTTCTTTTTTTCGTGCAAAAAATTTCTTATTTACGGCATAATACTCTACTCCTGAGGCAATTGCCATAACCATCCCAAAGTAAATAAAAAATAAATCTATCTGCAAATTCATCAAAGTGAACGGCAAGTTATAAAAGAACATCAAAATCATTCCCATCGTGAGACAGAATGTTTTAATTTTTCCTGTTTTTATGGAAGAAGCAATTCTTCCTTTAGCAATAACAAGGGTTTGGATTCTATCAATAATGGAATCAGCAAGTACAACGACAATCGGAACAATCGGATGAATGTATTGCAAAAAGGAAAAAACAATCAATACCGACTCGATTAAAAGTTTATCTGAACAAGTATTTAAGATTTTAAAATTCTCTACTCCCGCATCCTCTTCACTTTTAAAATGATGTTCTAAAATCCCTATAAATACTGCAAGAATAAAAACAACACCAGCAATAATCATTTTCATATCCACGAATATCCCCGAAACGGAATAAGAAGGAAAATCAATCCCTATAGAATAAAAGGGAAAAATCAAGAAAATAATCACAATCAATGTAAAAATCATCCGAATTACGGAAAGTCTAGTAGACGTATTCATCGATTTCAACCCCATTTCTATCTTGAAGTTCTACACTTCTTTTCTTTTCACGATGAAGGAAAAAGGAAAGAAGCGTCAAAATAATTAAAATCAAAATCCCAAGTAAAAGCGGCTTTATCAGAAAGCGATAATCTTTTCTCGGTTTAGGAATTTTAGTATAAGGCGAAATTGCCTTTCTACTTCCCGTATCTTCCATTCTAGATTTCACTTCTTCGACTTTCTCTAGCGATATTTTCGAAGTATGTTCAAACAAAAAATCATTAAATTCTTCAACGATATCATTGACATCCATTCCCAAGTATTTAGAATAATCTTTAATCAATTCTTTAAGGATATACATATCTTTAAATGCCCGAATATTTCCTTCTTCCATATTCTCTAAGGCAGACTCATCTAAATTTAAATCTTCCGCAGCTTCTTTGATACTAACACCATTTTCCGCGCGTTTTTCTTTTAATTTAATCCCTATTTCTTTCAAAAGTTCTTCACCTTCAATTCAATAATACTTTATAAGCCATGTTCTGTAACCTATCGCTAGGCGACAAACATTTATCTATCAGGATTTCTCCTAATCCCCAGGTCCTGTTCATTTCCAAAACCCGAAGCTCCCCTACCAAAATTTGGGTTTCTCACTCGTGGGGCTTACCAACGTTTCACCTTTTTCTTTCGAAAAATATTCGTTTCTGTGGCACGTTACAACTACTTGCTCCATAACAAAAAGCCTTAGGAACTTTCGTATCCGTTAGATTTCTCTACCTAAGGTTATTTTTTCCCTTAGCACGAACACTGCAGTCATCTCAGAATCTGCGTGAGCATGGACTTTCCTCTATAATCTAAAAATTATAGCGTTTGTCAAAGTATTATGCGGCATCATTCATATCCATTCTTTGTTCTCTAGATTCACTTCTTCTCGTTCCATAAACCATTTTTTCAAGACTAGAAAGTCTTCTTAAAATATCCACATTAGTCACTTCTGTATTTTCTTCTTTCGCAATATCAACACTCATTCTTACATTGCGAAGTTCTTGTTTTAAGTGCATAATTTCTGTTAAGAGTTCTTCTTTCTCGGCTTCTTGTTTTTTGATGGTTTCAAGGAGTGTTTCATAATCAACAATCACTTCATCTAAATACTGATCAACTTCTTTAAGACGATATCCTCTAGTATCGATTTTAAATTCTTTGTCAAGTATTTCCTGTGGTGTATGATTAAGCCTATCTTGAATCATAAAATCCCTCTTTCTTCTTTTACGTATCTAAAGTATAGCACGAGAGAAAGAAAAAGACAAGAAATTTTTATGTAAGGGAAATAGAAAAGAAGTGAAGATAAATCTCTTCACAATCCTTACTTTAAATGATAAAATTCCTAGTTCGATTTTATAAAGTAATTCATAAATCCCAGAACTCAAACACTTTTAACATCTTTACATAGTAATTAACGAATTCACAATTTTTCATTCCCGAATCTATATAAAATTTCATTTTTATTTCTCAGTTCACTTTAATTATAGAAAATTCACCATAATTCGATTTACTCATTTAACTCAAAATTTTTCTTTTCTTCTTCAATAGCATTAATTAATTCTTGTTCTGTTGGCATATGTAATTTATATTCCGATGAAAATATTGTTTTATTATCTTCTTTTATTTTTATTAATTCTAAATAATGTGACCAACTTAATTTGGAAGACACTGTCTGCTAAATTGGATATATTAAATAGAATTTTCTCATAGTTCGCAAATTTCTTGAAGAAAAACCTTTACCAAATTCATTGGTTAGTTTTTCTGATAATTTTTCAAGGACGGCATCATCATAGCTTGCTCTTTCATCACCCTGTTGAATTTCCATAATTGATGCACCTATATGCCAATATAAATTAAGCATTTCCGTATTTACAGCACTATAGACTTTATTTCTACTACTAATTACTAATTCTTTGATATTATCAAAGATACTATTAATTTCGTTATCACTTTTGATTAATTCATTATCCATTTCCTCCTCCTATCTCTAAATTCAAATAATAAGATTTCTTATGTCTAAATTATACTATATATAGGAAAAATTTGCTATATTCTCATTGAAATTTAACAAGAATTCACATATAGATAATTTTAGAAAGGGAACAAAGTTCATAATCTGTATGTGATTCACTCCATTGACGAATCTGTTCAAACTTTTCGGACATTAATATATAGAAATCAATTGAAAGATTGGTTTGTTTTGATTACAAAGAAATCATCCTAAAAGAAGGAGACTAGCTACTTATCAACTTGATACTCATCATATTCAAAATCTACTTTTACCCTTATTTAATCATTATTTCTATTTTTTTACGAATGTCTGAGTCCAGTCGTTCTTTACGTTAATTGACATCTTTTTACAAATATAAACTTTCTTACCTTGTAAAATGTGACAAGTCTATTATAGAATATAAGTAAAGTAGGAGTAAGAGATGAATTATAAGATAAAACTCTATGGCAATATGGATATGATTCTACTAGAAGCAACAGAATTACGAAAAGGAAAAATAACTAAACGAATAGAACTAGATAATGAAAATGAGATTCGTACCTATCTTCATGAATTTATTCCCCAAATAAAGAAAATAAAAAAAGAGGGGCGAAAAGCAAAAATCCCACTTCCTGAAAAGGGAGTTCTAGAAATCACGAACTACCGAGAGATAAAAAATCATGAAGCATGTAGAGAACTCAGAAAAAAAATCAAAGAAGTAAGCATTTACGGAAGAAAAATAAAAAAGTTGAAAAAAATGGCCTTAACAGGAGGGCTGATTTTAGGAATCCCTTTAGTCGCACTCATGAATATTAAAGCAAAAACGAGAAAAAGTGAACAAGAAGAAAATCAACAAAACATAAAGCAAGAAAACGAATACGAAAATGAGATAATCAACATCGATGAGAAAATAGAAATTCGTATCCAAAAAGATGACAATCTTAATACAGTAGTAGCAACACCTCACGTAAATGTTGCTTCTATTGAGATAGAAGAAGAAACAGAGAAAAAATGGATAGAAAAGTCCGACATCTTACTAGAACAAGAAATAGAAATACCACTTGCTGAAAGAGAAGAAATCCCCATTGACTTGTCACAAATTTTTGCAAATATTGGAAGTAAAATAGACAACCCGAAAAAGACAAATGTTGAAGAAAATTATGGCGATTTAACCGAAAAATATGCAGAAATTATCGGAATTGATGTAGAAATATTAAATTGTATTCTAGCGCAAGAACGAGGATATCACGCAACAGAAATCGATGCTGGTGGAGCAATTGGTGTTGCCCAAATTCAATATAGCACCTATGTAGAAAATCAAACAAGACCACTATATCTTCGAAACGAATTAACTGGAGAAGTCGAAGAAATTAAAGTTACCAAAGAATTATTACAAGATTTAGAAGGAAATATCAAAGTCGGAGCAACAATACTACAAAATAATCTCGACCGTTATAACGGCAATATCCTCCTTGCCATACAAGCTTATAATTATGGAGTAGGCGCAATGAAAAAAGTACTAACAGATACTAGCGAAGCAACAGGAATTTCTATCGAAGATATCATCAACGACCCAAGCAATTTAAGTTGGGTTTTCTATGTAGAACAGTACGCTAATTTACATAGAGAAGGAAGAAGTTATGGAGACTGTAACTACCTA
Organism: uncultured Bacilli bacterium; assembly: GCA_910587725.1. Lineage (GTDB taxonomy): Bacteria > Bacillota_I > Bacilli_A > RF39 > UBA660 > MGBC162581. The sequence goes on along the minus strand of CAJUNG010000005.1, from coordinate 9,103 downwards.
AGTCATGTTTTACAATTCTATAAAGAAGAAGAAATCACTTTAAAATATGGCGATGAAATCGATACTAACTATTATACCGTAACCAATATAGAAAAAGAAAAGAGTCAAACTTATTAGAGAATCTCTTCCTCTATCGTTTGCTCTTCTTTATATTTTGACTGATATAAGTCAACACCATCATCAACTTGAGAATCTTCTACTCCCGTAATTTCTAGCTTAGGTAAATCCTCCACTGTCGCAAGACCAAAATAATCTAAAAATTCACTTGTCGTCTGATATAAAATCGGTCTTCCTGGAGCATCACTTCTTCCCACTTCTTTAATAAAGCTTTTGGCTAATAACTTCCTCACCAATTGAACAGAAGAAACTCCACGAATTTCATCCACCTCTCCTCTTGTGATTGGTTCATTATAAGCAATAATTGCTAATGTCTCTAATGCGGCTTGACTTAGCTTATTCGTTCCAGGAACTTCGACTAACTTCTGATAGTAAGGATGATGTTCCTTTTTTGTCGTCAATTTAAACGTATTTCCTAAAAAATGAATTCGAATTCCTCGATTTTCTTTCTCATACTCTTCACGCAAACTAGACAAAGCGGTAGCAACGACATCTTTATCACATTCCGTAATTCGTGATAACTGATCTAAGGTCAAACCATCTTCACCAACAACAAATAACAATCCCTCGATAACTGCACTTAAATTCACGTTATACCACCTCGACAATAATTGCATCAAATAAAAAATCTTGCTTAATACAAGCCTCGTGACTTCTTGCCATTTCTAAAATTGCCAAAAACGTCACAACCATATATTCCTTAGTAAACACATCAAAAAGTTCTGTAAATAAAACTCGTTTTTTTTCTTTTAAAATATGACGAATTGAACTCCGTCTTTCTTCTACCGTAATTTCTTTTTTAGTAACCTTAGTAGATAATGGTTTCATCTCCTGCTTCCGCTTTAAAAACTTTGAAAAAGCATCCATCAATTCATCTAAAGATACATCAATAGACATATTAGCACCATCTTCTACATATTCCTTTAAACTTTCTGGAGTTTTCGTATAAATCTCACTACGAATCGATTCTAATTCCTTAAAGTTTTCTGTCATTTTTTTATACTGCTCGTATTCTAAAAGTTTTCGAATTAACGCATCTTTTGGGTCTTCCTCTTCTTCCTCCTCTTCAGAAAGTGTCTTTTTAGGAAGAAGAAGTTTACTTTTCATCTCAACTAGCTCACTTGCCATAACCAAATATTCACTCGCAACATTCAAATTCAATTCTTCTAACTTTTGAATATAAGCCAAATATTGATTGGCAACCACTTCGATTTGAATATCCATAATATCTACTTTTGACTCTTTAATCAAATGAAGAAGTAAATCAAGAGGTCCAGAAAAGGCATCTAATGAAACTTGATAATCCATAAAACAAAATCCTCCTTTCGACAACATTTTCAAAATCAAAAACAAAAATACGTCCACAAAAAAGAAGGTACGTATCAATTTTAAAAATTGTGAACTTCCTTCCTACGGATGATTAGGATTAACTCAAGTATAACATAAGTTTTGAAAAAAAGGAGAAAAAATTACAAGATATCTGAAAATTTCCACGACAACACCTTAAAAAATGAACATTTACCAACTAAAGTCAATCACAAAATCCACAAAAACGGAAATTGACAGAAAAAACATTCTTTGATACATTAACTATAATTAAAACAAGAAAAAGGAGAGGCAAAAATGAAGAAATTTACCATGATTGATGAAGAATTTATTTGTGAACATTGTGGAAAAAAAGTCGAAAAATTAAAAGTCACCGCACGCGACCACTGTCCTTATTGTCTATACTCTAAACATGTAGACATCAATCCTGGAGATAGACAAAATCCTTGTAAAGGTTTATTAAAACCAGTAGGGATTGAAAAATTTAAAGATACATTTAAGATTGTTTATCAATGTGAAAAATGTAGGAAACAACACAAAAATATTATGGCAAAAGATGACGATATGAATAAAATCATCGAAATCTCCAAACAAAAATAATTCAACATGAATCATTTTTAAGTGAAGAAAAAAGTTTTCTACTTTTTTGATTACTGGTAAAATAAAAAATCGTGCTTAACTGGTAAACACAATTTTTAAAATCATCATCTTTAGTTTTTGGGATTAAAAATTAAAGTAAAAATAAAGGTAAAGACAATTGCTGCGGTAATTCCACTTGCCGTAAGGTCAAACATCCCCATAAGAAGTCCCATAATTCCCATATCACTCGCCTTAGCAAGAGCACCATGAATTAATGAATGACCAAAACTAGTAATTGGCACTAACGCTCCTGCACCAACATGAGTAATAATCATATCATAGATGCTAAACGTATCTAAGAATGCACCAACGACAACAAAGATAGAGGTAATATGCCCTGCTGAAAGTTTTGTATTATCTAGAATAATTTGACCTACCATCGATACAAATCCCGCAAATAGAAAAGAATAAATATAAATCATTCTCCAGCCACCTCCAAACTAACCGCATGAGCAATACTTAAAATATTTTGATGCTGATATACCATTTGTGGAGAGAACAAAGCTCCCGTTGCTACCCAAAGAATTTTTTTAAACTTACCTGATTTTAAGTAATCATAAAGCATACTTGCATTAACTAATGCACTACAAACAGGTCCACTTCCTCCAGCTAAGCACTCCTTCTGTTGCTCAAGGTCATATAACATAATTCCACAATCATTATAATGCTTACTAATATCAAGTTGATATTCTTCTTTCATAAAATCGATAAGAATCTCTTTTCCGTAAAGCCCCAAATCTCCCGTAACCACTAAATCATAATAGCTAATATCCCGATTTAAATCCTTTAAGTGTGTATATATCGTATCCGCAGCAGCAGGAGCCATAACACTTCCCATATGTAACGGGTCAGTTTGCTCTAAGTCATTGATTTTACCAATGGTTGCCGATTCTACTCTAACTGAGGACTTTTGATTACTTAGTAGAAAAGCCGCTCCACCAGTTGAAGTAAATGTTGCTGTTTTTGGCTTTGGTGCTCCATATTCAGTCGGATTCCTAAATTGTTTTTCACTACTCATATTATGGGAAGAAGTCGCAACTATCGCATTTTTTACTTTCTTTCCATCAATAAAGTTACTCGCAATAATTAGTCCCTCTACCGAAGTCGCACAAGCACTATAAATTCCAAGAAAAGGAATATGATTCTTTAAATTAGAATAACAAGAAGAAGTAATCTGATTCATCAAATCTCCAGAAATGACAACATCAATATTCTCTTTTTTTGTTTTCGACTTTTGTAGTAACAATTCTAATGTATCTTCTAACATCTTTGCTTCTGCTTGTTCCCAAGATTTTTCTCCATAATACAAGTCATCAAAGGTAACATCAAAATATTTCGCTAGTGGTCCCTTAGCTTCATAAGGACCAGCAATCGTCGCCGTATTTTCTAAGTATACATTTTTATACTGAAATGTCATAATTTTAACCTCCCATAATAATCAAGCGTAAAAGTCCAAAAAACCACGCTGATACGATTCCATATAAAATTACACTACCTGCCAACTTAAAGACATTGCTTCCAATTCCAAAAATTGGTCCTTCTTTTTTATACTCAAGACCTGAAGACATCATCGAGTGGGCAAATCCCGTAATTGGAATAATCAATCCACATTTACAGAAAGTGACCCACTTATCAAAAAATCCCATTGCCGTAAAAAGACAAGCAAAAAAGATTAACGTCACTAGCATAAATGTAGAAGCATCCGCTTTAGGAATATCAAACCATCCCATATAAAGTTCAGTCAAAAGTTGAGCTCCTGCACCAATAAGTCCTCCAGTAACAAACGCAATAAATGCATTTTGTGCTCTCGTTTCTGTCGGCTTATGTTTGGCAACAATTTTCTCGTATTTTCCTTTCTCCATTATTTCATCACCCATTTCTAGTATTTTCCAAATTTCTTTTTCTATACCAAAAAATGTAGACAGAAAAAAAGTAATTCTTCTTTCTTAATTTTAAAAGAAATTTGATTTCAAAAACTTCTTATCAAAAAAACGTTAAAAACATATTAATGAAAAGCTGTTGTTAATAATATAATATTATTAACAAGGGAATATTTTTCAAAAAAAAGAAGAAAAATACATAATACAAGAATTTCCCTTAAGTAAAATATAAAATAAAGAATTAAAGAAATTGGAAGGAATTTTTAATATGAAAAAAATTACTAGAAAAAACGGACCTACAATTTTAAAAAGGAAAATTGATTTGAAAAATCTTATTCCTTATGAAACCATCGATATAGATTTAGAAAAATTAATTGATGAAGTGGTTACGACAACAATTTATAGCACAGTAGACTTATTAAAGTTATTAAAAGAAAGTTACCAAGAAAATTTTAAAAAAGCAATAGAAGATATCCAAGATTATTCTAGTTTGAGATTTAATTGCTATTACAAAGACGAGATTGTTAAAAGAAAAACTAGAAGAAAGAAATATAAAAACAAATTATATCTCTTATAAATCTGTTGAATTTTCAAGTAAATCTGGAGATAAATTAATGAAAGAAGCCCACATTGCTTTATCATTACCAACAAAGAGAGAGAATAAAATATACTATCTCATTTTAGACCCTGGACTCAAAATCCCAAAACCAATTGGATTTTATCAAAAAGATAAAAAGACAGAAATAAAAATAGATTGTGACATCATCAAAATTGTAAAAAGAAGATATAAAAAATATCCTTATCGTATAGAAGTTCAAGGATACAATCGGTATTCCTTAAATGAAAAATGAAAGCAATGTACAGATTTTCTCGATATAAGATACGAAACCATAAATCCATCGGAAATTCTATTTCCTATGAGCTATCAAGTTTTAGAAGGATATCGCATAATTCACTATCCCAAAAATAAAAATAATTTTGCTTCTTTAAAGATAACGCTAATCAAAAAATATATTGAAATTATTGAAGGAGATAATAAAACAATACTATCATTTGAGAAAATCAAAAAGATGAACTTATCCACATTAGAAGAAGCACTAAAAAATTTGTCCATCAAACTCCATGAAGAAAAAGAAGAACTTGCCAAATGAATTTTACTTTACGTCAATCATTTAGATGAATTTCTGTCAACCGTAATAGAAAAATCTGTCTATAAAGAAAAAATAAAACAGCAAAAAATACTTCCTGAATAAGAGAAGTATTTAGATAAAAAGAAAAAGGAAACTTTTAATCGTTTCCCTTTCCTAACTAGAATAATTATCTAGTTTGGTTATTATAACTTGAAGAAATGTTGTTCATTCCGTTTTGTACTAAACGTCTAGTGATTTCACCACCAACGCTTCCGTTTGCACGACTAGTAGCATCTGGACCTAAATTAACACCAAATTCATTAGCGATTTCGTATTTCATTTTGTCGATTGCTTGTTTAGCACCTGGAACTCTCATTTTCATTGAGTTAGTGTTGTTGTTGTTCATTTGTTTCACCTCCTCTACACTAATAGATTGTAGCGAAAGTGAAATTTTCATACAAAAAATTAATTGGTAATTTTTTCCTTAAAATAAATCCGTTGTAGAGTCTTGTTCTTCTTCCGTAATATTCAGTATTTCTACACGTTCAATACAACGTTCAATGAAAGAAAGATAATCAAATTTTTCTTCATTTTTTATGCAGGATTCCATTGTAGGATGAATTACTGGATGTTTTGGCACAAACACAGTACAGCAATCTTCGAATGGTAGAATACTAATATCATAAGTATCTATTTTTTTAGCAAGCTCAATAATTTCTAATTTGTCAAAGCAAGCAACTGGTCGAATGACTGGCATACTAGTCACTGAATTAATGACATACATACTTTCTAAGGTTTGAGAAGCAACCTGTCCTACACTCTCTCCATTAATAATAGATAATGCTTTATACTTTTTTGCCAAACTCTCCATGATTCGATACATCATTCTCCGCATAATGGTAATGGTATAATCAGGATTACAATGTTTATAAATTGCTTCTTGAATTTCTGTAAAAGGCACAATCATTAAACGAATAGAATCTTTGTATTTGGCAAGTTTTCTTGAAAGTTGAATTACTTTTTCTCGAGCTTCTAGAGAAGTATGAGGAAGCGATTCAAAGTAAACACAATCGATAGGAATTCCTCTTTTTAACGCAAGATAACCAGCAACAGGAGAATCAATTCCTCCACTTAACATTAAAAGTCCTCGTGCTTGTACACCGACAGGATATCCACCGAGACCCATATGTTGATTTGTATAAATATAAGTATATCCCTTTAATATTTCAATATGTAAAAGACAATCTGGTTGATGAACATCAACCCTTTTTCCTTCTAAGTTTTTTAAAAGATATCCACCCACCATTCGGGAAAAGTCCATACTAGAAATAGGAAATGCTTTATCGCTTCGCTTTGTTTCCACTTTAAACGTTGAAAATTTTTCTTTTTCAAGAATGGAAAGACATGTATCTTTAATTACTTCTTCTTGGCTTTCTACTTTATAAGCCACTTGAAAATTATAAATACCGAAAACTTCTCGTATTTTTTTTAACACATCAACTTCTTCTTTTTCTTCGAATTCTATATACATCCTAGAAATATCTTTAGTAATCACAACATCGAAAGCAGATAGCTTTTTCTTAATATTTTGATAAAGTGTTTGAATAAAAAATTTACGATTTCCCTTCTTTGTTGTAAGTTCTCCATATTTAATTAAAATTACTCTGGTATTCATCACTAGTATTCCCTACTTTCTAAAATTTAATTCTTTGATTTTTTTTTGAAAAATTTTTAAAAATGTCCTTATCTCTTCTTCTGTGGTCAAATAAGAAAGACTAATACGAAGCGAAAACCCACAAATTTCATGAGGCTTTCCCATTGCTAATAAGCTAATTGAATCACCAGAATCCTTACTACAAGCAGTTTTCGTAGAAAGATAAATCCCTTCTTGTTCTAAAGCATGAAGCATAACTTCTGGTTTTATCGGAAAAACACTAAGATTTAAGATATAGGAAGTAGCGTCTTCTGGACTATTAATGGTAACTCCATCTATTTTTAATAGTTCTTCTCGTAAAATTGCATTTAATTTTTTTACTTTCTCTTGTTTTTCAAATAAATCATCTAAAGCAAGACGAAGTGCTTTGGCTAAAGATACCATTAAACTAACACTCGGTGTCCCACTACGAAATTCACTTTGGCTTTTTCCTCCATGAATTAAAGGAACAAGACCTACATTTCTTTTTTTTATCAAACAGGCAATTCCTTTAAGTCCATAAATTTTATGAGCAGAAAAAGTAAACAAATCAACATTTTCTAAACAAACAGGAATTTTTCCTACCGCTTGTGTTCCATCGACATGAAAAAAGGTTAATGGATTTTTCTCATGAATAAGTAACGCAAGACGAGAGATATCCTGAACGATACCAACTTCACTATTTACTGCATGGATACTGACTAAAACGGTATCTTTTCGAATCATTTTTTTTAGCATTTCTTCATCAACTTTACCATTTTCCAAAACGGGAACATAAGAAACTTCTATTCCTTGTTTTTCTAAAAATGTACAAGTATCTAGAATACTGGAATGTTCTAACTTAGTCGTAATGATATGACATCCTCGATTTTTATACTGCGCTAAGACACCCTTTAACACCATATTATTCGCCTCACTCGCACTAGAAGTAAAAATAACTTCCTCTTCTTTGACCGAAAGAAGATGAGCGACTTGACTTACTGCTTTTTCCATAAGTTTTTTTGCATCAAAGCCAAGCTGATGAAGGGAATTTGCATTTCCGATATATTCTTGTTCCACTTTACAAAAACTAGATAATACTTCATCCGATACTTTTGTCGTTGCCGAATAATCTAAATAAATCATACATCCTACTTCCTTTCCCACAACAAAGTATACCAGAAAAAATTTAAAAATGCTAGAAAAAAAACAGCAATTCATCACTTGCTGATTTCATTAAATCTTTTTCTAGTATCATTATTTTTAAGAGTATCCATTAAACTGTAATTGCTTTACACAAACCCCATTCGCATCTCCTGAAGTACCACCACCGACAAAGACAATTCGAAATTGACTACAAAATGTACCTGTAGAAATCGTAATCGTTTTTGCTTCTTGAGCGTTATATCCCATGGTAATCGTATTACTTAAATTCACCCAACTAGAACCGTTATATCCTTGTACGACAAAACTAAGACTACAATTTTGTGACCAAATGGAATAATAAACTGACGTAAGTAAAATATTTTTTTTAAAATTATAACCAATATATTGACTACCATTAGATAAATTGGCATTACTAACTGTAGACCAATGTGTATTGTTATTTTTATCAAAAGCCATATAAGGAGCACGCAAATATCCAGAAGAATTAAAATAATTTGAGTATAAAGTATTAGTATTTGAAGAAAGGGTTGGAACACTAACTGCAGTCGCAGCACGATAAATTGTTCTCGTCACGGTAGAAGTTCTACCTGCTTTATCTTTAGCAATAACCGTAATGGTATTACTACCACTAGCTAAAGAAACTGCCTTGGAAAATGTTCCATTACTTGCTACACTCACTGCACTTCCATTGATGGTTACACTAGCAATTCCTGAAGCATCACTTACCGTTCCGGATACTGTATAACTACTTGCGGTTGTATTAATATTCCCACTTGGTGCACTAACAGTAAGTGTAGGTGCAGCACTATCATATCTAACGTATCTTGTTACGGTTGTCTTATTTCCTGTATTGTCTGTTGCAATAACGGTTATCGTCGTTGTCGCATTCGCACCTAAACTAACTGCCCTACTCCATGAGGAACCAGAAATACTTGCACTAGACCCATTTACGGTTACACTTTTTAATCCACTTTGTCCATCACTTGCTGTTCCGGATACTGTATAACTACTACTTGTAGTATAGGTTGGACTTGAACTCGAAGTTCCTGAAGGTGCCTTAACTGTTAAGGTTGGATTCGTAGCATCTGTCCATCTTGCATATAAGGTCTGGTTTGCCGTAATCGAAACTTTAGTACTTGCTGTCACTTGACTTCCTCCACTTGCTGCTGTAT
>CAJUNG010000004.1 GCA_910587725.1 uncultured Bacilli bacterium | reverse complement strand
TGAGAATGACGGAACAGTCCATAAAGCAAGTATCTATGAAAAATGGTATGATTACACGAATAAAGAATGGGCGAATGCCGTAGTATTGTTAGATAAGTCTATCGATTATACAGATAATGAGATAATCCCTGAAGACAATATAGAGTCATACTTTGTCTGGATACCAAGATACAAATATAAAATATTCAATGATACCATATATACAGGTTTAACTACAATAGAAAATCGAGTAAAAGAGATAGAAATCGAATTTGAAAATAAAGAGACAGCAAAATCAATAGGAACAACTACAGGAAGTTGGTTAACGCATCCAGCATTTATTTCATTTGATACAAATGGATTCTGGGTAGGAAAGTTTGAGACAGGATATAAAGGAGCAACCTCAACAGAAACCGCACAAGTTAATTCTAGTGCTCCAGAAAAACTACAGATCAAACCAAACGTTTATAGTTGGAGAAATATTACGGTTGGGAATGCTTTCAAGGCAAGTTACGATTATTTAAGAAGTGATGAAAGTCATATGATGAAAAACACCGAATGGGGAGCAGTAGCATACTTACAACACTCGAAATATGGAAGTAGTATGAGTGTAAGAAATAACAACAACAGTTCATATAAGACTGGATATGCCTCTATTTCGGAACCAACTCTGGGATATAATACTAATGGAACAAGTATTCCAGGTAATTTAAATGGAACGACTGCTGATGTTACACAACCCTATAATACACCGACTGGATATACGGCAAGTACAACTGGAAATATCAGTGGAATTTATGATATGTCAGGTGGGTCTTGGGAATACGTGATGGGATACAATATTAATGCAAATATCGTAGGAGAAAATAGTGAGATAACCAATATTTATAGTGATTTCCTTACAAATAGTAAATGGGAAAAATATTATAATCGATATTCCAATTCAATAGTAGGGGATGCTAGTAAATATCAAACAGGATTACTTGGAGATGCAACACGAGAGATGGGACCATTTGGAACAGTAAAAGACCCAGATGGAAAGACAAGATACCGGGCAAGTTGGTACGGGGATTTGGCATCATTTGTCCATCCTGCTTCTCCTTGGTTTGTACGTGGTGGAATTTGGAGCTATGGTGTTGGTTCTGGTATTTTTGTGTTTTATGCCTCTAGTGGTGAAGACTATACGTATCTCTCTTTCCGCGTCGTGCTTGCACCATAAATATGTGGTATCCCCCTTGACAAAAACGCCTGGGGGAGGGGTATAAGCTTTTTAAGAGAGTAGGAATTTTAATGAAGAAAGAAAATAAAAAGCAAATCGCGAAAATAACTGTATTTTTAACAAGTATCTTTATTATCTTTTTAAGTGTAACTTATGCGTTTATTAATGTAACGATTAATGGAACAAGACGTCAAGTGATTACGGTCGGAAATTTAGATATCGATTTAGAAGAAGATGATAACTTTACGATTGATAATACTTTACCTGTTTATGATGAAGTAGAAATGCTAAGTCAACCATTTAATTTTCGTCTAATCAATAAGAGAGTAGGGATGATATGAATAAGAAAAAAAGAGTATTAATTTTTGTATTTGCTATTCTATTTTTGATTTCTATTTCCCTTTCTTTTTCCTATTCTTGGTTTAAAAAGGTTCTAGAAACCGATACTTCTGTTGATATTGTTGTAGGGACACTTGATTTTACTTTACGTGGTGACAATTTAGAAAATAATCAAATGACCATTCATGAAAATGATGATATTTTGATTTCCCTTGATATTCAGAATAATCAATCTTTAGATTCCAAGTATGGAATATATTATCGTTTTATTACAGAATTGTCAGCAGAGGAAAAAAATAATGTTCAAATTTTCAATTATGAAGGTTCCTCTAAATTGGCGGAAGATTCTATTAAAAAAAATGGTACAAATACGGTAGAACTCGTTATTGTAAATCCACTTCATAAGAACGTGACGATTGAGTTTGGGGTTGCCTCAGGACTTATTCATAATGATTTGGAGGTTACACAAGGAATGAGAATTGCAAAAAGTATTGGAGATACAGATAAATTAAAAATTAAAAAAATTGTTTCTTATAGTGAGAAATATTATCAAAAAAGTGGAATGACTTCTTCTACAACTTTAACTCTTCCTAATGATAATGATAAAATTTTACTTCCAGATAATGAGATTGTGGGAACAGTATATATCAAAAGTGATGGAAGAGTGGCTTTTCAGGGATTAAATCACAATTTATGTATGTTTCAAAGATTTGGTTATGAAAACGCAGAAATTGTTGAAAATCATCATGATGTTTGTAATCAACCGCTTTATCGGAACCTCATTGAAAATGGCTATGGAGAATATGGCAGTAATGTTCATTTTCCTAATGCTATATATGTTGATGATACAAATGATTTTAAAATCGATCTTGCCTTTGAAATTTCACAAATGCCACTTTTTATCCCTGTTGATTCAACAAAAAAATACAGGTATCAGATAGATATGTATACAGATGATCCAACGGGAAAAAACTATGTGGGATTTATAGAATATGATGTTGATCGATATATGATTTCTGCTCCTTATATTATGTATGTCAATAATACATTAACTTCCTTAGCGAGAGATTTAAATGATGGGGATACAATAGTGTATTTTAATGATTTATCAAATTGGCAACTTTTAAATCCTGCTTATGCTAGAGGATTTATCTTTTGGAATTATAAAGATTCGACAGGTTATACTTATTTACCTGAAACCTATTCTAGAAATGTGTTTTCTGGTCTTTATGAAAATGCTAATTTAGATAAGAATCAACATGCGATTTCCCTATCTTCCCCTTGGAATGAAGGTCAGATTAAGAGTGGAACAAAAGTTTCTCAAAGTTATGATGGTGCGGGTAATAACTTTAGTCTTCGCTATGGTCAAACTTTAACAGATACTTATACGACATATTCCTCTACGATAGCTGGTGTTTCTTATAATAATGCATCATTTAATTCTTTTCGTTCAGGAGTTAAATATATAAGACCTATGTTTATGTTTAATTATCGTGATTCTACTCATCAGGGAGAATTTGCTCACTTAAAAAAACTTATTTTTGAAGAAATAGAGAATTAATTTTAGATTGATTTTCTTTTTTCTTCCTTCTCACTTCGTTCTTTTTTCTTCCCTTGATTCATATAGTGAATTGTAAAGTTTTGTCAATAGAAAAATTAATGGATACAGATTAGGAAAAATTATAGTATAATTTTAAACAGGAAGGAAGGATATTATGTTAATTTTAACAAAGTCGATACTAGCACTAGGACTAGGTTTTGTTTCTTCAATTCTTTTAGGTCTCGTGTTAATTCCTGTGTTAAAGAAAATGCACATCGGTCAGAGAATTAGTGTTTTTGTTGGAGAAAATCATAGAAAAAAAGAGGGAACACCAACGATGGGTGGATTAATTTTTATTCTCTCTACATTGTTTGTTACTTTACTACTTTTAGTGACAAAAAGACTTACTTATACGACGAATTTGGGAATTGTCTTAATTATTTTTATTGGTTATTCACTCATTGGTTTTTTAGATGATTATTTAAGTATTCGTCGGGGTAATAATGAGGGGTTAACGGAGGTACAAAAATTAATTGGTCAAGTGATTCTTGCGCTTTGTTTTTTCTTTTTGTATATGAAAAATGGAGGGCAGACAGCACTAATTATTTCTACCTTACATATCAATATTGAAATGGGTTGGATTTATGGATTATTTATTTTATTCCTGCTTGTTGGAGGAAGTAATGCGGTAAATTTAACTGACGGTTTAGATGGTTTAGCTGGTGGACTTTCGGCCATTGCATTTATTGCTTTTAGTTTAATTTCAATGGTTGTTGGTTATGAAGACATGGGACTTTTTACCTTTATTCTCGTGGGAAGTTTAGTTGGATTTTTGGTCTTTAATACTTATCCTGCTAAAGTATTTATGGGAGATACTGGAAGCTTGGCCCTTGGTGGAGTAATGTCTACGATTGCCGTTTTAACCCACCGTGAAGTAACGCTTGCCGTTGTTGCGGGTGTATTTATTTTTGAAACACTTAGTGTTATTTTACAAATCATCTGGTTAAGGGTATTTCATAAGAAATTATTCTTGATGACCCCAGTACATCATCATTTTGAAAAACTTGGATGGAAAGAAATTGATATTGTAAAACTATTTTGGGTAATTGGACTTCTTCTTTCGATGGCAGGAATTTTCTTTGGTGTTTGGTTGTAGATAAAGAGTAGGGGGAAAGGTTTTGAAAAAAAAGAAAGATATTTTGTTGTTTACTTCATGTATCCTTCTTGTTGTATTCGGACTTGTCATGATATATTCTGCTTCTAGTATTTGGGCAGAATATAAATTTGGAGACGCATTTAAATATGTAAAAACACAGACATTATTTATTGTTATAGGAATCATTCTAATGAATTTTGTATCGAATATAGATTATAAAGAGTATTTTAAAAGGACAAATCTGATTATCGGGGTTTGTCTTTTGCTTTTAGTGCTTGTCCTGATACCAGGAATTGGAAGTATTCGTAATGGAAGTCAAAGTTGGTTCGGTATTGGTTCTTTTGGCGTACAGCCCTCAGAATTTGCTAAATTGGGATTGATTATTTTTACTGCGAAATATTTAGCGCTTAATCAAAAGGATTTGAAAAATATTAAAAGAGGTGTCTTTCCTATTTTAGGAATGTTGTTTCTTGTTTTTGGTCTTATCATGTTACAGCCAGATTTTGGAACCGGTATGATTATTGTCGTTAGTATTTTGGCGATGATGTTTGTTGCTGGAGTTCCTGTCAAATTCTTTCTTGGACTTGGGGGACTTGGTGTTTTTGGAATTATTGGCCTTATTGTTGTTGCTCCTTATCGGATGGAGAGGATTACTTCCTTTTTAGACCCATGGAAAGATCCTCTTGGAACAGGATTTCAAATCATTCAATCTTTATATGCGATTGGTCCTGGAGGACTTTTAGGGCAAGGGTTTTTAAATTCTAGACAAAAACAATTTTATCTTCCTGAACCACAAACAGATTTTATATTTTCAATTATTTCTGAAGAATTTGGGTTTCTCGGCGTTTTAATTGTTTCCTTTTTATTTCTTCTGATATTGTATCGTGGTATTCAGATTGCGCTTCATGCACGGGATGATTTTTCTAAGTATTTAGCTTTTGGAATGGTTTTTCAGATTCTGATTCAGGCAGTAATGAATTTGATGGTAGTTATTGGTTTGATTCCCGTAACTGGAGTTACGCTTCCGTTTTTATCCTATGGTGGAAGTAGTTTATTAATCACCATGATTTCGATTGGGATTTTATTAAATATTAGTAAAAAGTAGATATTTTTCTGATTAATTTTAACTCCTAGAAAATTTAAAGTGAAATGTTGTAGATTTTAACATTGTATGAAAAAAAGATTGTACCCTGAAGTTACAGGAGACAATCTTTTTTCGTTTGATTATCATTGATGTTAGTGTCTGTTTTGGAATGAGACTTGCTTCTATTTTTTTTGACAACAAGAAGAGGTCTTATCAAACGTTAATTCTTTTTATAGATTAAACTTTCCATTCCTGTTTCTTTGCTTTGTAGTTCCTTTTCTACATCTTTCCACTCTTGTTCTGATAGAATTGTATCAAAAGTGATGATGGTGAGCAGTGAAACATCTTGATTTAGTGCTTTTCTCAATCTTTGTGCATTTCTTCTAATCTTATTTTTGGAAAATAGAGAGTTTCCGATATTTATGGTTAGTGGAAGGTGAGAAGGCACTCTTTCTAATATATTTGGTTCAGATTCAGATAATTCAGTTATTGGTACTTTCATCGGAGCGACATTCTCAATATAATTTTCAAGTACTTCATCGGGAACCATAAATTGATTGGTGGATAAAACTTCTTCTAAATCTTCTTCGATAGGAATATTTAAATCTTTTAAAAGACGTAGACGTAAATATCTTTGCTCTTCATTATTGAGTAGAGTGAGCGATTCTTTTAATCTTTCTTCTAAACCGAGTTCTAAAAGAAAATCAATTTTTCTTTCTAAATTTTCTATAGTTAGGAAGGATAGGTCTTCATTTTTATTTAAATTTCCTAATAGATGATATTCTTCTAACCAAGATAGATTTTTTTGTAGAAGTGATGGCGGAGTGATTAAGATTTTTTGATTTACTTTTTTCATTTTAGGGTTGATTTCTTTTTCTTGTAGTGTATTGATATTGTCTAAAAGAATCAAGAAGCATTCTTTTGTAAAAAGTTCAGGATGCTCTTCGATGAAACTTTTTGCTAGTATTCCTACATCTACATAATTCATAATCTTTTTGATGATGTCTAATTCGCTATATTCTAAGAGGTAGAAAAATAGTGATGGGTTTAATATTTTTTTTGAGTTTAATGCCTCTAAAATGGATTCTATATCAGAAATCTCGCGATGGAATAATAGTGCTTTTTCTCTTTCTGTTAGACTTTCTAATGAAATATGATATCGTTTTAATAAAGAACGATAGTGGTTTTGGGAATTCTTTAACAGATGTTGATACTCCTTTAAAAGTGTTTCTTGATGTTTTTGATTATGGAGAGCAATACTTCTTAGAATTTCTAATTTGTCGCTTTCTTCGTTTATCAGAGATAAGATTTTATTTAGAGAAGTAATTTCTTTATTTTTTCCTTCTTGTAAAATTTTGATGAGTTCTTGATAATGGCTTATTTTTTTTGCTCGTTCTTTTTGTTCTTTTCTTTCCTGTTTTTTCTCTTTTTGGTAAGATATTTCAATTTCCCTTAAATCGTCTTTTATTCTTTTAATATTAAAACAGTGAGTTTTATTATCGATTTCTATCGTGGCACCGTCAATATTGGCTAAATTTTGTTCTTCTTTTTCATCCAGAAAAAATTGTAATTCTCGAACTACATAAGCAAGGGCAGTTGCCTTATAAAAGGTTACTGGGCAATTATTTTGTAATTTTCTTAGAGAATCGAAATTTATGGCTTCTGTTTTTTCAATTTTGCGTTCAGGAAAATTGATAATTGGGTTTTGCCGTAGTTTTTGATCTAAATAATTTAATATCTTTTTTTGTTTTTCTGGGGAAAACCTTTCTATCATATCCCTGTTTTCCTCTACACATTGTTTGATTTCTTGAAACGTTAATTTAGATGGACTAGTACAAATATAAGCAATGGTTAAGTCGATGATATTAATGTTTGAAAGTTCAGCTAACTCACAAGGATTGTTTTTTAGAAAAGAAGCAAGGAAAAGTAGTTTTTCATTTGAAGAGGGTGAAGAGGTAAGACCTTTAATTTTTTCTTCTATCATTTCGATAATTTTATTGATTTCCA
The DNA here is from genome assembly GCA_910587725.1 of uncultured Bacilli bacterium. Lineage (GTDB taxonomy): Bacteria > Bacillota_I > Bacilli_A > RF39 > UBA660 > MGBC162581. The sequence goes on along the minus strand of CAJUNG010000004.1, from coordinate 43,522 downwards.
TTAGGATATTCTCCTCTCTTATAAACTCGTGGTTTTTCTTTTTGTTTTAATGCCTGAAGTAACGGTTTTTTTAACTGTTCTTGATATGCTTTTTCGTCTTCAAAGTTTTTTATTTCTAATATTTTTTCTTTTTGTCTATAGTAAAGATTTACTCTTGTTTTTAATTTATCTCGATATCCGTTATCAATATCATTTTTTTTGATAAATGCACCTAAAATCACATATTGGTTTTTGCCAATTTTATCAAATAAGACTCGTATTTTGAAGTCTTTTACCTCTTTTATTCCCGCTAATTCGCTATTACTAGCAAATTGTTTTACATTTTTGAATGTTCCTTTGATTATGGATACAAATAACTCGATGAATCCTTTATAGTATTCTGAGCTGGTACTAGATAGATCATCAAATACACAAATATTTCCACTTTCTGTAGAAAGAAAATAGAGTTGATTTTCTTCTTCTTTACTTTCTACATTTTCTATTTCTTTTCGTATATTTTCTATCCATTCTATCTTTTTTTGATTTTGTAATATTTCTTCCTTGAAATCATCTAAGTCTTCTTTTGCTATTGTTTGTTTTTCACTTTCTAATAAGTTTTTAATTTCAATCATTTCCTTTAATAATTCTGCTTCTATCCGAAGAACTATTTTTGTGTAGTGATAATCTGATTTTGGTGGTAAGGAATTGATGAACTCTTGTCGTAATGAATCGCTTGGTTGTTCTCCTACTTTTATCTTTTTGATTTTTGCTAAGTAATTGGCTAGCGCATCTGTAAATTCTTTATTTTCTCTTGTTTTTTGTTGTTGCTGAACTTTTATTTGTGGCTTTTCTTTTTCTTGTGGGAAGAACTCCGGATTGGTTTCTGGTGTTAATCGTTTAATTTCTCCTCTTAGAAATTTTGCTGTTTCTATATTTTTTTTAATTCCTTCAATTAGAATTTGTTCATTTTTTTGATTTTGTAAATCAATTATTTTTATCTCCATGCTTTTCCCCCTACTTTTTGTTTGTGTTTGATAATATCACAAATGTTTGTATTTGTCAATTTTTTTGTATAGCGGATAGTGTAACAAGGTATCGGAAAAAGCACAAAAAGAAAGAACTCGTGGTATGATATACCTATAAACTAAAACAATAAGGAGTTCTTTCTATGAATGTTTTATCACAAATTTTAACTTTTGAAACAAAAAATTTATTTATTCAACAATTCATCGAAAATATGAAAGAGCAAGTGATGAATGCTATCACAAAAACTTTGTATACTTTTCACTTAGTGGGGATGTTGTACATGTTATAATTTGAACCTTGATTTTCAATCCAATGAAAAAAACTGTGTTTTCCTTACTAGATTTATCTAACTCTAATTTTTCTAGCTTGTACTTCTAAAAATCGTATCTCTTAAATTCTTTTTTCAATTACCTACTTGATCATCACTTTTCCGATAAATTGCTACACTATCAATATTTTCGTTTTTATATCTTGAAATTTATTAAATATTGAAAAATGGTTGAAAATACCTCCTACCTGTGCTATGATTCTATCATAAGGAAGGTAGTCGAAAAATGGATTGCTTTATAACAAGAAGGAGGAAAAATTATGAATAACGAGAATATGTTCGGGGGGGGGGTCACCAAAATTAACTAGAGTAAAAAAAACCGTCAAAATAGTAGGACTGGTCATGATTGTTTTTATCGTTTTTCTAGGATTGTCTTACGCCTATGTAAGTCGATCTATTGGTGGTACTAAGAAACAAGTTATCCATGTAGGGAATTTATCTTTAGTACTAGAAGAGGATGAAAATAATCTAACGATTATAGATGCGTTCCCAACTGCAGATGAAGTCGGAATGATACAGGATGCCTTTACTTTTCGCTTAATCAATAATACTCCAAGTGATACGTATTATATTTTAAAACTTGCAAATATTACAACAGGTGATGCCTTATCAGGGGACGACGTGAAGTATGGACTTACCAAAAATGGACAAGTGACGATTAATTTGATTTCTAGTATCGTAGATGATACGGTAGATACCGGATTGATTGAAGGAAATCAAACACTCGAATATAGTTTACGCTTGTGGATTAAAGAAGAAATAGAAGATGAAAGTAGGATTGCAGGAAAAGGCTTAAGTTTTAAAGTAAATGTGGTGCAAACTTCCGAAGAACAAGAAAATCCGACTCCAAGTCAAAGTCCAACGCCAACAATCTCACCAGAACCCGCAACAGAAAAAGTGTTTGCACAAGAAAATTTAGGAGAAGACTGTACTACTTACAATGATTCTGAAAATACCTTTTTAGTGGGGCAATGTGCGAACAATTATATTTGGTATTCAGGTAAACTTTGGAGAGTGGTTTCTAGAAATAATGAAACGGGTGCTATTAAGATGGTGACTGAGAATTCTGTTACATCAATTTCCTATAATCTAGAGAGTCGTGCTACATTTGAGAATAGTTATGTTGATCAATGGTTAAATCAAGAATTTTTACCAACATTACATGATTATGAAGACTATTTAGTAACCGATAGTATTTGGGATGTAAGTGCAGATTCAAGTAATGCTCCAGTAATGCCAAATGGTACTACTACAGTAGAAAGAGCAGTCGGATTATTAAATGCATATGAATATTATAGAACTTATCAAAAAGGTGCAACTTACACGACAGGTTATCTAAATAATGGTACGGGATGGTGGTTAAGTACATGGTATTATAGTTCTGCTGCTGGTAATTATTATGTAAGAGGTGTCACTAATATGGGAGCACTTAGTTATGGAAAACCTCACAGCGGCAACTATTCTGGTAGCACATATTACATATTTGGCGTGCGTCCAACGATAAATCTAAAATCAACCGTTCAAATTGTTTTTGGAAATGGAACATTGGATGAGCCTTATCATTTAGCAGGAGACGAACAAGAAACGATAGGTGGAAAGACATTAATATCAACGAGATACAGTGGAGAATATGTTACGTTCAATAATGAATTATATAGAATTGTAGCTATAGAAGAAGGTCTTACTAAAATAATGGCAGTAGATAAACCATCCGTATTAACTCGTATTTCGTTTCATGGTTCAACAGGAGTATCAAACTTTGCGGTTGCGCAAATAAAAACGGATATCTATAATGAATATTATTTGATTTTAGAAGAATCTAGTAAAAATATGATTGAACCAAATACCACATGGTATTTAGGAAGAATAGGAAATGCAGGAAGTTACCACTATAAAGCAACTATATGTCAAACAGTGGATGTTAATATTTCTAGTTTAGAATGTGAAAAAGTAACTACAACAGCAACAGCATATATTGGACTTCCTCGAATAGGAGAAATGTTTTGTAGTCAGATTACAAGAAATACAAAATCAATGTTTTGGACTTTAACCCCAGTTGCCCATCGAACTGGTGCTTTGGAGGTATACTATGTAGATGCTACAAATAGAATTTTTAGTACTAGCCCAAATTCTACATTTGGAGTACACCCATCTCTATACTTAAAATCTAACGTAGTAATAGCAAGCACCAACACAGGAGATGGAACCTACGAGCATCCTTACGAGATTGAACTTTTATCAGAATAATATTTAAAATGCAAGTCGAAAAAACAAAGACTTGTATTTTTTTTCAAAACATTTCCATTTCTATTTTCCTCTTCTACAGATTAAATCTAGTTTATTGATTTGCGTCTTTATTTAAGAAAAATGTATCCTTATTTTAATTCGTTGAATTTTTTGATGATTGCCTTCTGTTTGGTGTTATTGTCTTTTTTATTCCTATTTGAAAAAATCAATTTTTTCTTTGAGCTTGTCTAAAGTTGTGCTATAATGTTACTAGAGTTAAAAGGAGTGGAGTCTCTGATGAAAAATAAAAAAATAATTAGAAATATGATTTTTATGATAATACTAGCTGTATTTTTCTTGTTCGATGGAGAAATTGTTGATGCACTTAGTTGTAATTATAATTTTGATGTGGTTATTCAAGATGGAACTCCTTATGATGGAAAAGGTACCGTGAATTTAAACTTATCTCCTGATAAGGGATATGGTTATTTGGTTGTCAATAAATTTGAAATTACGAATCGGGAGAATAATTTTGTTCTTCCTAGTATGAATATTGGAACTAAAAATTTGCGCGTTGAAAAGGGAAAATGTCCTTCTATTGTTGTTTCTATTTCTGAAGGGGGACTTTTGGGAGGCTCAATATTTACAAGTGAACAAGAATGTATTGATGTATTAGGGAAAAAATGTAGGACAGAAAAATTGATTACTTCTTCTGGGACATTAGAACTTGCAGAAGGAGAGGAAGTTCCTGTTAATAAAGAATGTAGTAGTGAGCAGAAAAAACAGTTTTCGGACTCTGTGTCACTTGTGTATAATGATATTCTTTCAAATGATCCATCAGATGGAATTGAAAGTGCTTTTGAATCTCATTTTAATATTTTTAAAGAAAAAGAAATTACAGATATGGCAAGTTATGAGGCATTGATTACTGAATATAAAGGTCATTTGTTTTATTTAAAAAATGAAATTAAAGAGCTTAGCCGTGATGTTGAAACTGCTGCTAGGAGTTATTATTGCTTTGAAATTTTGGAGATGGCATCTTCTTTACAAGGTTCAATTGCTAGAGGATATGAAGAATTTGCAGGAATGTTTTCTAGTCTTTTGGTAGAAAAACGGGATGCTTGGGTAAATGCTAACGATTTTTCTGATGAAGAAATGAAAAAAATTAAAGAGTTGGACAAGTCAATAGAAGAAATTCTTAAAGAATATTCTAATGAAGTAAAAGATGAGACGTCTAAACGTGAAGCGGATTTAATTGATGGAGTTCAATTTGGTGAAAGTGTAGTTGCTAGTTGTGAAGCTATTTTGGGGGACGTATTAGATATTATTCAAACGATATTTAGTTATATGAAATTACTTGCTCCGATTTTGGTTATTTTCTTTGGTAGTATGGATTTTGCTAAAGCTGTTGTTGCTAGTGATGATAAAGAAATGAAAAAGGCGACAAGTAATTTTATGAAACGGTTGATTGCGGCAGTATTGTTATTTTTCATTCCTTGGTTTATCGAGTTAATGTTTAGTTTGCCAGGATTAGAACTTGGAATTGATAATGTAATTTGTGGCATAAGTAAGGTGGTGATTGGTCGATGATTTCATATATGAGTAAAGGCTTTTTTAGTGAGCTTTGGCTTGGTACTATTTTAGGCGGACTTAATCAGATGATTTATAGTTTTGTGGGTATACTTTGTGGATTGTTTTCGGATATTTCTGGCATTATTCTTTTTAATGGTGAAGTGGTAGAGGCCTTTACGAAACGTATTTATGTTGTTTTAGGAATTTATATGTTGTTTCGCCTTGCGATTTCTTTATTAAATTCCATTGTAAACCCTGATAATTTGTTAGATAAAGAAAAGGGTCTGCAAAAGATTATTCCGCGAAGTGTGATTGCACTTGCGATGCTTGTCTTCGTTCCTTCTATTTTTTCCCTTGCGTTTGAATACCAAAACAAAATTGCTTTAGCTGTTCCTAGAATTATTATTGGAAAAGGTAGCGTAGAGAATATGGAAGGGCAAGGAGAGATACTTGCTGCTTCAGCATTAAAAGCATTTTTTGTTCCCAATAAGTCTGAATGTACAGATACTGCTGATATTGATGCGGCGTATAATCAATTGGATACTAATGATGTTGATTATATGTTATCTAAACTTCCAACACAAGCTTGTTCTAGCAACTCAAAAGTTTTTTTGTACCAATTTAATGGTGTTGTTAGTATTGTTGCGGGCGTTTTTATGGTGATTTCTTTAGCAAGTTACTGTGTAGATATTGCTATTCGTTCTATTAAGCTAGGATTACTTCAAATTTTAGCACCAATTCCAATTATTAGTTATATTGATCCAAAGTCCGAAAAGGATGGGGCGTTTTCCCATTGGACAAAAGAGTGTGTTTCTACTTATCTGGAACTATTTATTAAGTTAGCAATTTTATATTTTGTTATTTTCATTTTATCTTCTATTGCAACAGATGGAGGTAAATTATTAGGTAGTACAAATGGTGCTAACCCGTCAAATCCGTTTATTCTTACCTTTTTAATTATTGGTGCACTTTTCTTTATGGGAAAAGCAGCAGAGTTTATCTGTAATATTATTGGAGTAAAACCGCCAAAAGAAAATGGTGGATTCTTCAAAGGACTTGCAGGACTTGCAGGAATGGCAGCAGTTACTGGTGGTGCCATTTCTAGTGGAATTAATCGATTCAAAGCAGGTGAGTTATTAGATAAGACTAAGGGTAATAAAACAACCTTTCAAGCGGATCCTAAAAAATATTTGTTTAATAAGGGGAAAAATATTGCAAAAGGTGTTCTTGGAGCTGTTTCTGGTCTTGCAATTTCTGGGCAAGCAGTGGCTTCCTCAAAAGGGATGAGCAAGTTTTCTGCAGCAAATAAAAAGGTAATGGAAGCGAACGCCAAGGGTCTGACGAGAGCTGCACATGGTGGTAGTTGGCTTACGGATTTAAAGGACGATTTTGGTGTATATTTTGGAGGGTCTGATTCTAAGGTAATTGCATATCAATTGAATAAGGAAAAAGCATTAATTGATTTTATTAATGATAAAGGTAGCAAAAAGGCTAAGGATACTAAACTGCATTTTTCTAGTAACTCGGGAGACGCTAATTATGGTCGGGTTAAAGCTGGCTTATTGTCAGGAGTTCAAGGGAGCCTAACGGAGGGTACTTTGGCAGACTTTATTATGAAAAAAAATGCTGCTTTGAATGCACTACAGGCTGGTGTTGGAGATGGTAAGTTTGAATGGGGGGGACTTACTAATATTGATGTAAACGACTCTAATCTTGATTATTTTCAAAGTGAGTTGACAACACTTGCTGGAGTTGAATTCTTAAAAGACAAAATGCTTAGTAATGATCCTAAAGCTAAAGATGATCAATTAGAAATTGAATCAGCTCTTAAAGCCGCTGGTAAGAAGAGTATGAACGATGTTGTTATTAATGATATGAAGAAATCTATTACAGAAAAAGAAAACGCTTTACGTGCTTTGGATAATAAATAGAAAAGAAAGGGTGTGGATACTAGATGGAGGGAAATTATTTAATTCCTGCGAATACTAGTCGAGGAAAGTTAATCTTTGGTTTGTTTCGAACTGTTGATTTGATTATTTTCTCGATTGGTGTTGGAATTACCTTTATATTACTGATGATACTTCCTATGGAAAGTACGGTTGTTGCAATCATAGCACTTGCTCCAGCATTGGTTTGTAGCTTGCTTGTTGCACCACTTCCGTATTATCATAACGTGTTAACGTTTATTATAGAGGTGCATGACTATTTGACTAGTCAACAAAGATATAAATGGAAAGGTTGGTGTTTTATTTATGGCACAGAAGATGACAGGAAAAACAACGGAGGATTGGATCCGCGACTTGCAGGGAATCAACAACGGAATGATTCTTTTACGGGACCAAACCAAAGTAACAGGGGTTAAGATTGATCCTAAAAATATATTCATATTAGATGCTGATGAACAAGCAAATATTTTAACTGCCCTTAAAAACTTTTATAATACAATCGATTATGAATTTTGGTTAGTTGTTGCCGACCGCCCTGTTGATATTTCAGTTTATCTATCACAACTTCAGGTATTATATCAACAACAGACGAATCAACAAATAAGAAAACTTATCAATCAAGATATTCAAAAAGGGAACCAATTTATGAGTAATAATGTTGTCGATACAGAATATTACCTTTTATTCAAAGAGAAGAATGTGGAAATGCTTAGTAAAAAGGTTCGTATGCTTATTAATGGACTTGCAACAGCTGGTTTATCGGCTAGACAAACGAGTAATGACGATTTAAGAATCATTTTAGAGAACTTCTTAAATGGAGGAATGAATACAGAGTTTGGGACGGTGATGGCAGGATGGTAAACATCAGATCACAACTAGCCCCTAAGGGGTTACAATTTAATACTAGTGATTTCTTTATTAGTGATAAATATGCAACAATTTTGTCTGTAATTTCTTATCCGAAATATATAGGTCCTGGATATCTATCCTCAATTACTAGTATGACAGGAGTAAAAGTAGTGATTAAACATATTCCTGTCCCTTATCAGACGATGACGAGAATGTTAAATAAACAGATTGCTGATTTGAAGATTCGTTATCAGGAAGAAAAAGATAATACGATTCGTGAACGGATTCGTATGGATTATGAAAGTTTAGAATACTTTGTTAGCCTACTTGCGGGAAGTCAAGCAAGAATCTTTGATTTTCAAATGCACATTATGATTACTGCAGATACGAAAGAGGAATTAGAACTTCGTAAAATTAATGTTAAAAACTTCTTAGATGCTATGGAATTAAAAGCTATTTCTCTTCGTTTTGAACAGGAAAAAGTATTAAAATCAATGCTTCCTATTTTTCCTAAACAAGAGCTTGAAGAGCGAATTGGTACACCGATTCCTTCTGTTACAATTGCTGCGATGTATCCATTTATCTTTGATAGTATTAAAGACCCAGGTCTTTCTACACTTTTTGGCGTAGACTCTTCTGGTGGAGTTATCTTGTTTAACCAATTTTTATACAAAATCAAAAAAGATGCATTTAGAACTAATGCAAATATGATTATTTTAGGAACAAGTGGTTCTGGTAAATCTACTGCTGCAAAACTTTTACTTCGAAGTCATATTAGAAATGGTGCACAAATTGTTGCTATCGACCCAGAAAATGAGTTAGAGGAAATGACGAAAGTATTTGGTGGAGATACAATAGACCTTGGTAAAGGTGGAGAATTTGGTATGGTAAATCCCCTTCAAATTGTATTAGATGCGGATGAAGAGGAAATTAGTCAAGGACTTGGCTATACTGTGCTTACTAGGACATTGCAATTCTTAAAAGGATTTATGAGATATTATGATCCATCGATTCCTGAGGATGTGTTAACGTTATTTAGTGAAGTTGTACAAGATACTTATCGGAGATTTGGAATTGACTTCAATAGTGATTTTTCTAGATTTCAAGCAGAAGATTTTCCTACATTTTCGGATGTTTATGCTACGATTCGTGGGCGTCTTACTTCAATGACCGAGCAAACCCATGAAAGAGATATTATGGAGCGATTAGAATTAAAGATTCGTCCACTTACGCAAGAACTTAAATATTACTTTGATGGAAAGACGACCATTCGTCCTGAAAGTGATTTTATTGTATTCAACATTAAAGAATTAATGAATTCTGATGTTAATATTCGTAACGCGTTGTTTTTTAACATCTTGAAATATGCTTGGGGACTTTGTTTAGATAAAAATGTAGATACTGCCTTTTATGTAGATGAGGCACATGTGCTTTTAGCGGGAAGTAATGCGCTTGGTGCAGAATTCTTATCACAGGTACAAAGGCGGGCAAGGAAATATAATACTGGTTCTATCATTATTACGCAGCAACCAAGTGATTTTGCAGATCCTGCTGTAATTATGCATGGAAAGGCGATTTTTGATAATGCTGCTTATTATCTAGTAATGGGACTTAAGAAACAGGCAGTAGAAGATTTATCTAGATTGATTGATTTAAATGAAAATGAGAAAGACAGTATCAAACGATTTGGACAAGGTGAAGCCCTATTCGTTTGTGGTGGTAGACGCCTTTTAATTAATGTTGTTGTTACTAAAGAAGAATTAGAATCCTTTGGTAGTGGCGGGGGACTATAAGATTAGATTTTTTGGGAAGTGAGGTGAGGCAGGATGGAAGAAGAAAATACGTTAACAGATAATGAGAATAGTCGTCAAGGCAATCAGGAAAATTCTGAAAACGTTAATCATCGTGATGATTCTTCAGGTATAGAAGGTGCTTTGTCTACTCCTGGTTCCTTACTCACTGGTGCTTCTGGAATTGCTCAGTGGTTTAAAAAAATTCCAGGAGTACTAAAATTAGGAATGTTAAAAATTTTGTTTTCTGTTTTATTAATGCTTATTAGTGTTTTAATGATTGTTGCGGTTTTATCTGCTCCTGTAACTGTTGCTGTTGAATTAACACAATTTCTCGGCGAACAGGCAGAAAAAGTAGGGGATTTCTTTCAAGGCATTGTTCGTTTTGTTACGTCTCCGTTTAATCCGGATTTAGAAAAAAAAGCGGAGCAAGCCCAGCAAGCTTATTATAAAAAATTAGAGCAAATTTATACAGAATATAAAAATAAATATAACGTAGAAATTGATATTGCATTAATTACTGCTACTTTATTTTATAATCGTACGATAGGTGATTATTTACAAGAAGATATTAGTGAAGAAGAAGGAAAAGATGAAGTTGAAGATATTCAAAATGATATTGATTTCTTTAAGAGTGCAAAAAATTCGATTAAAACCCTTGCAAAGTATCAAATCGTAGAAACCTCTAACTTTAATGCTTGTAGTAATTCTCCAACTTCTGCTAGTTTTCCAGAAACGGCAAAAGAGGTTGCTGATGCTTGGAAAGTATTAGATTTTGGATTTAATTCTAGAAGAAACTTTTATTATACGACGTATACTTCTATTCCCTATACTAAAGCAGATGGTACAACAGGTTCTATTACTTGGTGTCCTTATGATGATGCAAATACGCAATTGCGGTCTCATTATGAAGAAGATAAAAACTATGTTTCTTCTTTAAAATCTAAATATGATAGTTGTGTTCAATCAAAAAAACAGGCACTTCTTAGTGAATGTGAAAAAAAATGTATGGTTTCTGTTGTTCCCGGTTCTCCTAACTTGAATCAGTATCAAGATTGTGTAAACAAGTGTGAAAGCGAGAAAAATCCTTGGGAATACGAATGCCCAAAGGAAAAACTTGCTTATGAGGCGGCAAATAAAAGATATCAGGCGAATTGGTTAAATGATGGTCTTTATAATGAAAATGGAAACTTTTCTTGTACTTCTACAGAGCGTTTTGGCCTACTTTCTAGTTATCCAGGGAATTATACATTTAATAAAGATGCGATTAATACTGGTGCTTTTCCGGCACTAGGAGCAGCGATTTCTTGTTCTTCTTATCCTTCAGTTGAGATTACTTATACTGTAGATACAGCTAGAGAAGGTGTGTATTATCATAAACTTTTAAGTAAGAATTCTTCCTTTTTACGGGATAAAAGTTTTATTGAAATTTATTATCCTGAACGGGTAAATGCAGAAACGGAAGAAGAACGCGATGAACTTGCGATAGAAATTGTTGATGGAATTTATGATATGTATGAAGATATTGCCAAAAAGACCATGATAGTGAAAGCCTCTAATCTTTGTCCTAATGGGATTACAGTAGTTCCTGGAACAGGAGAATATAGTCGTGATCCTTCTAAGTTCCCAGTAGGAACATTCAGTTTAGAAGATTATGTTGCGATGGTTGTTAATGGAGAAAACAATTCAGGATACGACGAGGCGATGAAAGCACAAATCGTTGCTGCCCGTACATATACTTTGGCCCGTACAGACGGTTGTACAAAACCAATTCGAAATTCAACTCAAGATCAAGTGGCGAAAGCTAATCCTAGTGAAAAAATTAAGCAACTTGTTTTAGATACTTCTGGTGAAGTATTAATGTATAACGGAAAAGTTTTCTCTGCAGAATACGATAGTTTTTTAGGAAGTTGTAGTGGGGGAATGTGTACAGGAACTTATACGAAACTTCCTAATCGCGAAACTCATACGGTATCCGTTCCTTCTTCTTTTGGTGAAGGTATTGGTGGACATGGTCGTGGAATGAGTCAAGTTGCTGCTAACTATATGGCTAGTCAAGGAACAAAATATCAAGATATTTTAAAATACTTTTATTCTCCGGGAGTGGAAATTGTTGCCGGGTTCGGTGTTAGCGAAAATACGGTAAATACAGGAAATGTTCTTTCTCCAAATGGAATTACCCAAGCACTGGCAACGGGAGGTTATACCTTAGATAGTTACAGCAGTGAAATGTTTGCATCTGTCAAAGCATCAGGACTTTCGACGAGGCAAGCCGTATTAACTGTAGCAAATTATGCAACTAGTAAATTCTATAGTGTGACTGGTGGAATGAAATTAAATTATTACTTTGGTGGAGGTCACGGTGAGTCATATGCAATTTATGGTTTTTATTCGCCATTTACAAGAGACTGTAGTTCCTTTATTTCTTGGGTACTTTATAATGCCGGATTTAGTTATATGAATTACACTAGTGGACCTTGGGGAAATTCTGGTCAAAAAGCACCAATTAGTCAAAGACAAGGTGTTCCTGGTGACCTTCTTTGGTTCAATGGTCACATTGCTTTAATTATTGGTTCGGATGATGAGGGGTATTATACAGCAGAAGCGCATTCTCCGGGAGCAGGAATTGTTACTTCCTTTTATCCTTATACCAAAACTTATAGTGGAAAAGGTTATCCAATTTATACTGTCGATATGACAAATTTCTATCAGACCCATATAGAAACAAACAATTATCCATCGTAAGGAGGAAGATGAAATGAAATTAAAAAAAGTATTTTTCTTGAGTATTCTTTGTCTCGCTCTTTCTGGATGTACGGTAGAATACAACTTAGATATCAAAAATGCGACATATAAAGAAAGTATTGACATCACTTCTTCTTCCTTTGAGGATAAGGCACATTATCAACTATTAAAAAATTGGAATATTCCTGCATTTTATTCAGATATTATGGTGAATAGTGATATTCCTGATAAGCAAGAGGGCATTAAATATTATCAAAAAAGAAGTAATGATGATACATTTAATCTCAATATGAACTATAAATTCCAAGAAAAGGAATTTGCTGATTCTACCATGGCACACTTATGTTATAACAATTTTTTTGCTTATGAAAATGATGATGCGAAGACTATTAGCTATACTGCGTCTATGGATTTTCAATGTTTTACGACTTATGAAGAGTTAGAAAAAGTAATTGTCAAATTAAAAACGAATCGTTCTATGGAAAACCATAATGCAGATAGGGTAGAAGGGCATACTTATATTTGGGAAATTACGAGGGAAAATGCTTTGGGAAAATATATTTTCTTTGAAATGAAGAAAGTTTCTTCTTTTTCCCTTCTTACTTTATTAAAATATTTACTAATCCTTGTAGGAATACTTGCAATTTTCGGAAGTTTCGTTATAATATACATTAGATTTCGTTGGCGACGGGCAAACCGTATTTAGGAGGAATGGTTCACATGAAGTTAAAATTTAAAGCAGAGCCACAAGATGTATTAATTTTTGTCTTGTTTGCGATTTTATTATTCTTTATCGTATCCCTTGGTGTTGCAAATATTTATTCTTTGGCACAAAATGGGTATTTTTGTGGTATTAATTTAGGATTGGCTTTTACCGAAGTGACAGCTAAAGCGACATTTACCTTTTATATTTTAGCCCTTGGTGGAATTTTTGCGAGCGTTTCATCCTACTTCTTTGAACGGGAAAAAGGATTTGGATTTGGAACGGGAAAATCTAATAAAGGATATAGCCGTTGGGCGAAAGAAAAAGAAATTATTGCCGAAAAATCCGTAGAAATGGTACATCAATCTTCAGATAAAGAAAATGCTGGTGGAGTTCCTCTTCTTATGAAGAAAGACCAAATTTGGGTAGATAATGGGGAATATCATAATTTAGTTATCGGTGCTACTGGTTCAGGTAAGACACAAACGATTATTTTCCCTATGGTAGAGTCATTAGCAAAGCATAGAGAATCGATGATTATTACTGACCCTAAGGGTGAAATTTATGAACAAACTTCAAATATGCTTCGTGAAAAAGGATATAATGTTTTAATTTTGAACTTTCGTGATCCACAGCAAGGAAATGCTTGGAATCCTCTAGCTCTTCCTTATAAAATGTATAAGTCAGGAAATATGGATAAAGCAATTGAGTTATTAGATGACTTAGCAGCGAATATTCTATATGAAGAAAAAAGTGGAAATGCCGATCCATTCTGGGAAAAGACATCTGCCGATTATTTTTCGGGACTTGCCCTTGGAATGTTTGAAGATACAACAGAAGACAAAGTAAATTTAAATAGTATCAGTTTAATGACTACTGTCGGAGAAGAAAAATTCGGTGGTTCTACTTTTATGAAAGAATACTTTAATATGAAAGACCCTGCCGGTGCTGCTTATACTAATGCTTCTGGTACAATTATGGCACCAAGTGAAACAAAGGGAAGTATTATTTCCGTATTTAAACAGAAAGTAAAACTTTTTGCTTCCCGTGATAATTTATCTGAAATGCTTTCTCATAGTGATATTGATTTAAAAACGATTGGGGAACAACCAACCGCATTGTTTATCGTTATTCAAGATGAAAAGAAAACTTACCATTCTTTAGTTACGATTCTATTAAAACAATGTTATGAAACTTTAATTGATGTTGCCCAAGCTCATGGAGGAAAACTTCCAGTTAGAACGAACTTCTTACTAGATGAGTTTGCTAATATGCCACCACTTAAAGATATTACGACAATGATTACGGCGGCACGTTCGAGATTGATTCGTTTTACGATGATTATCCAAAACTTTGCCCAACTTGACCAAGTTTATGGAAAAGAAAATGCCGAGACGATTAAGGGAAACTGTGGAAATATTATTTATCTGATTACTACGGAGTTAAAGGCTTTAGAGGAAATCTCTAAAATGTGTGGAGAGGTAAAAAGTAAAAAGGATGATAAAACAGCATCAACTCCTTTAGTGACGATTAGTGACTTGCAGAAAATGAAGCAATTTGAAGTAATTATTATGCGTCTTCGTTTGAATCCGTTTAAAACAAGGTTTGTTCCTTATTTTCAGTGGAATTTGAAAAAATATCCAAAAGCAGACTATCCACATCGAGAAAAACAAGAAGTTCATACCTTTGATTTAAGAGAATTTGTGAAAGAGAAGAAGAAAGAAAAATTAATGGAAATGATGAAGAATGGACAAACTCCAAATGGACTTCCAGGAGGAATTCCACCTTTTCCTGGGATGAATGGAATGCCAGGAATGAATGGTATGCCATCTTCATCGACGAACAGAATGCCAGGGATGAATGGTATGCCAGGTATGCCATTCCCATCGACGAACGGTATGACCGGAATGCCTAATTCTCCGATGAATCGTATGCCAGGAAGTGGAGCAGGGATGTCAGATTTGTTTCCTAATTTACCAGGAATGCAAGGTGTAAATCCAATGGGTGGAATGCCAAATAATCCTTCAGGTATGCCGTCTCCATCGATGCCATCGGGTGGGTTAAATGTTGATGAATTAATTAAAAAAATCGATGCCAAGATTGCGGAAATTGATGCCGAAGAAAAACGTCAAAAGGAACTTCTTGAAAAAGAAAATGCTAATAAGAAGGAAGAGACGGAAGAAAAGAAAGCACCACAACCAGTAGAAGAACCTGTTGTGGTGAAAGAAGATACGCAAATATCAAAGGAAGAGACGCTAGTTTCCTCTCCTAAAGAGGTACCTAAACCATCTATTGATGATTACTTAAGTAAGATGAATGCGACTACTTCAAAGGCGATTTCAAAACCAGTAGAGCCAAAAAAGGTAGAAGAAAAAACTTTAGAAGATGTGCCTTCGAAGAAGGAAGTAGATATTACAGACGATCAGTTCTTTGATGATTTCTTTGATGATGAGGTGTAGCTTTTGGATGGAATAAGAAAAGAATATAAAGTTGTACTTTTTTTAGGGGTTATCTTTCTAATTATATTTGTCATTTATGGAATGCAATCTGGACTTTTTGTCTCTTTCTTTGTCGATTTAAAAAAGGGACATTATGTTAAATGCAGTGAACAAACTTATGAAAAAGGAGTTCCTTATACAGAATATCGTTGTGATTTATCGGATGACGTTGGAAATAAGTATTTTATTATGTATCCGCAAATTAATATAGATTCAGAGGATATTCAAACCTTGAATCGTAGGTTAAAATCTAATTATGATACGGTTTATGCCTCTACGCAATATGAAAAAGATGCAAGCAAGATGGTGTTAGATTCTTATACATCTACACAATATGCAATTTATGCGAATGGGGATATTGTTAGTTTACTCGTTTCTAATGCTTTAGTGGAAAACGCCAACTTTGTTCTTGAAAATCGATATACATCGTATCATATTCAAAAATCAACAGCGAAAGTCTTAGATGACAAAGAAATTCGAAGGATTTATGGCTTGGATTTAGCTTTTAGTAGTAAATTAAGAGCAAAAGTCATTCAAATGTATGCTATGGATTTTCAATATAATTACTATGATACAACGATGTTAGGAAGAAATGAGAAGATTGATTCTTCTATTGAATCGGTTACACTTTCTTCGATTCAAAATATTTATATGGATGAAAAAGAACAGATTCATTTCTTTCTTCAACTCTATCATCCTACATATTTTAAAGAAGAAATGTTTGAAATTATGGTAGATAAAGATAAAAATATTACTTATCAATTGTCAAGATAGAGCTTTTTAGTTCTATTTTTTTCTCGAACAAAAGTTCTGATATTGACCTGGAGGGGGGTATTCATGGTAGAATATTTATAGGAGAATAAACCCTGGAAGGAAGTAAAGACGATGAATAAAGGAAAAAATAAATATCTTATCTTAGGGGTTTTGTTATTGGGAATAATTTCTATTTTTGTTGGTGCAAGTTTTGCTTTTTGGTCATTTCAGATAAACTCGACAAAAAAACATATTATTAAGGCGGCGGATATGGATGTTGTATTAGAGGAAGATGATTCAGGTATTACTTTAGAAAATGCATCTCCTATCTATGATGAAGTAGGAATGATTCAAAAACCTTATACTTTTCGCCTTGTGAATCGAGGGGGAATTCGAGCAACGTACATTTTAAGATTGAAAGATATTACAGAAAGTGATTCTCGATTAGCAACGAGTGATGTAAAATATGGACTTACTAGAAATGGAATAAATAAAATAAAACTTTTATCTACTTTACCTTCTGATGGAAGAATTGATTGTAATATATTAAAGGGTGGGGAAACGGTCGAGTATGCACTACGACTTTGGATAAGAGACGGTGTTACTGATATGTCGATGACAGAAGGGAAAAGTTTAAAATATAAATTAGAGGTAGAGCTTACTGATGAAAAAACCCTTTCTTTAGCACGAATGAAACAAGGCGATTATGTTGCTTATACAGGAAATAATGGCTGTAGTGGAAGTGCTTGTAGTGGTACTAATGCAACTTGTGCTGGAGGAAACAATCATGGTTGGAGAATTGCCTATATTGAAAATAATCAGGCCTATTTAATTTCTGCTGGTTCTCCTGAATGTCTTAAAGGTAGCAGTAGTAATACAGGAACTGCACTAGATAATGTGGCAAAGAAATATTGTAATTCTAAATTTGTTAACGGAAGTTGTTCGGATAATAGTAATGCCTGGTCGATTAATGAAGCCCAGTTTCAAAAGATTATGAGGCAGGCAATTGGTTCTACTGCACAACTAAAATCTTGTGGTGGTAGTTCCGTTTCTGCAGCTTGTGGAAGGGGAAATACCTTAATCAATAATGGAGGAGTATATTGGTTTAAAAATTATTATGTTTATTCATCTAGTTATTATTATTATTGTGATAGTAAAGGTGCAATTAATCATTACAATGGTTCGCAAAGTATTGATAAAGGGGTTCGTCCAATGATAAGATTATCTTCTTCTGTATATATTACGGGTGGACTGGGAACAGCATCTGATCCTTATACAATCGATGTAGAAACTTATGATTAATCGCTTTTCTAGATTTTGTATTCTTTTTATTGGATTTTCATATACTATGATTAGAGGGGGATAAAATGTACGAAGATATTGATGTCTTGGATATAAAAAAAATCACTATTGAGAATAACTTGATTGATATCCGAGATAAGTACGAATACTTGCTTGGTAATATTACGGGAAGTATAAATATACCTTACAATTATTTGATGATGAATCCAGAAAACTATTTGGATAGTGATAAAACTTATTATTTGTATTGTGACAGTGGTTCTAAAAGTAGAAGACTTTGTACCCACTTAAATCAATTAGGATTTCATACCGTTGATTTAGTTGGGGGTTATAGTAGATATATTATGGAAGGCTAAAAATGCCTTTCTTTTTTCTTGTCATTTTATTTTTTGTTTGTTATAATTTATTTATAATTAATAGTAGGAGGGTATTTGATGGAAGTAAAATTTCGATTGGCAAATTTTTCTGATTTAGAAAGTATTATTCGCCTTTGTAACGAGTGTTTTCAAGAAGAAACGAGTATGGAGTATGCAACAAAGATATTTAAAGAAACGGAACATAATGATGACCATTTGTACTTAATTGGAGAAGTTGATGGCAAAATTGTAGCACATTCTAAAATTACGGTGATTAAAACGATTTATGAAAAAATGAATATTTATGCAATTTTAAATCATGTCTGTGTAAAACCAGAATATCGTCGAGGAGGCATTGCGACAAAAATGTTAGATGAGATTACGAGACTTTGTTTAGAACGAAATGTAAAAACATTAGAACTATGGTCAAATAATGTTCGTATTCCTGCCCATGCTTGTTACTTAGCTTATGGATTTCACTTAGATGATGCAGGATTCTTTTCTAAAAATATTGTCTAGGATGAGAAAGAAGGAAGTATATGAAAATTACAAATGTTTATATTGGTGGTTGGTTTCAAAGAACCATGTTGCAACTTTCAGAAATTTATGATTTTCTAAGAGATGTAAAATCACAACTAAATTTAGATGAAGAAAAATTAATTGAATATCGTAAAGCTTTAGGAATTGGTAAGATTGACTATGGTGTTTCTGGAGAAGAATTTGTAGAGTTTACGACTTGTTATAATATCAGTGTAAAGATTTTTGAAGATGGACTGATTGTTCTTAATAATAAAGAAGTTAGCGAAGATACTTTATTTGCCGATATTGATAAAGTTACAGATTATTATGAAAATAAATTGTCACCAGCATTTAATTACTTATTTAGTTTAGGTGCTCCGGTTCCTAAAGAACTTGCGAATATTGAAACGGTTTATCCTTATTTTGTCGTATGCGATAACGCAACAAAAGAAGAGATTTCAGATTTGTTATCTAGAACAGAAAAACAAAAATATTTCGAATTTATGAATGCGAATTATAATGTTATTCGTGGGGACAAGTATTATTTTATCAACAATAAAAAACAATCTTTTGATAATATTGAACGTTATATCGAAGAACAAGTTTTTATTCGTGAGTTTAAAGGACAATTGCATCGTTATTTGAACATACATCGTATCATCTGGGAAAAAATTGATACCGTTAAAGAAAATATCAACATTAAAGGTTCTGAAATTGTTAAATTTACTACAAAATTAGAAGGATATGCGAAAACCATCAACTTAATTGAAGGAAGAATCAACCAGATGAGTACGTATATTTCTACAAGAGAAAAGATTGCGAAGAGCGATAGTGACTTGGCAGAATTTTTGGCAATCTCTGGATATCGTTATGAAACCTTAAGAGATACTTTAGATTATATTAAGTCTTTATGGGCGATGACTAAAAATTATGTGTCGTCTGCACAAAAGTTATTTGAAGGAATTAAACAAGATGTGACGAATAAGTCGGTGGATAGTTTGACGATTGTTACTTCTATGGGAGCAGGAGCATCGATTATCGGTCTTTTAACAGAAACTGCACCAGAATTTACGATTTTTGGTATTTTCTATTTCTTTATTTTAGCTTTCCTTGGTTATAGTTCTACGAGAATATTGGGATATATTTCTAAAAAAAGAAAGTACGAGGTATCGGATATTGAGTACGATAAAGATATTAAGTAGAAAATATTTAAAAAATGCCAATTTCATTTTTCTGTTTTTGGCATTTTTTGCGATATCTATTGGATTATGGGGAAATTTCCGACAACTTTGGTTAGTAGAGAATGGTTTTGATGCAGCAGAGATTGCCAAAACGGTGAGTTATGCTTCTGTTTTAGCTGCACTTTACTTGCTTTATTATACAAAAGTTGTCTCTATTCATCAAATTCGAAAAGGTGTAATTGTTACCGTTTTATTGAAAGTGATTGCCGATATTTGTTTACTTTCTCTTTCTTTTCATCCCCAAGTTGTATGGATAAAATTTTTCTTTTTTATCGATATTGCTTGTGAAAATATTGTTTTGTCGAGTATTTATCCTTTTATGATTTCTTACCAAAAAGAAGAGAGCTTGTATGGAAAAAAGAGTGCTTTACAATATACATTTAAAACGATGGGAATTTTGATTGGTTCCTTTCTTTTAGGAAAAACTATTTTTCAACAAGTTGTGACTTATAATCACTTCCTTGTGATTTCTCTATTCTTCCTTTGTATTTCTTTTTTTCTTTTATTGATGATGAATCCTAAAGAAAAAGAAGTTACTCAGTATTCCCCTGTAAAGGTAAAGCTTACTGCTTATTTAAAAACGCGAAGGCTTCCTAAAATTTTTTTAGCATATTCATTTTTTGCTCAAACTTCTTATGCGATTGCTGCTGGACTTTTAATGTTAATCCTTACTGAATATGCGAGATTTTCCGTTTCTTGGGCAACGAAATATATTTTAATTTTTTCTGTATTTGCTTCTATCTTTGGTCAACTTGCGTTAAAACAGTTTCGTTTCCAAAATGATTATATTAACTTTTCGATTAAGATTTTCGGGCGATTTTGTTTCTTTGTTCTTGTGTTTTTGATTAACCAAAAATGGGTACTGATTATTGCCATTTCTTATTTACTTACCACTAGTTCTGCCTATGATTATATTCCTTCTGAATTAATTTTGAATCGGTTGGATGATTCTTACCTTTTGGACTTTACGGTAGTTAAATATATTTTTGATTTAATCGGTGAGGCAGTTGGTATATTCTTGGTAGGAATGGTATTTGGTTTTGGCTTTCGTTATATCTATCTACTAGCATCTCTTGTTATTTTTATTCAACTTCTGATTGGTTATTATTTAATTTTCCAAAGTAAAAAAGGAAATTCTACGAAAATATAGAAGTTCCTTCTTTTATTTTTTTTCTTTTTCAAGAAAATGTAGAATCCATTTTTCTAGTTTTCCCATGATATATAAAGAACAGATTAATAGGACACTGAAGATTAATCCCATTTGAAAATTGATTTCACTAATATTGAAGAACGAGTATAGTACAGTAACACTATAAGTAAATCCACAAATCAAGAATAGAAAAAGCGCTGTTCTTAAAGAGTTAAAAGGCTTGCAAATTTGATAGAGGAAGATAAATCCTGTACTTCCTGTTAAAAATACAACAAGGGAAGAAGTAATGGATTCCGTTAAATGAAAAGCGTTTTTAAATAACATGACTAGGATAACATTGAATACTACCGTAAGTGCTGCGGGAATACTTTTTCCGATGACCTTTAAAAGAAAGTTTCCTGTTACTCTATCATTATTTGGTTCTAATGCTAAAACGAAAGAGGGAATACCAATAGTAAACATTGTAATTAAAGTTAATTGAATTGGAATAAAAAAGTATTTGGATGAGGTAAAAATACAAATAAAGATTAGGGCAACAGTAAAAATTGTTTTATCTAGTAAAAGAGAGGCACTTCGTTCAATATTATTAATCGTCCTTCTTCCTTCTTTTACAATGTGTGGAATCGAGGCGAAGTTAGAGTCTAATAATACAAGTTGGCTTACATTTTTGCTCGCGTCTGTTCCACTAGCTAGGGCTATACTGCAATCGGCAGCCTTTAGTGCCAGTACGTCATTTACACCATCTCCCATCATGGCAACTGTATGTCCTTTTCTTTTTAGGGATTCGATGATTTTCTTTTTTCCTCCAGGAGAGACTCGACCAAAAACGTTATAGCTTTCCACATTTTCTTCTAATTCATCTTCGTTTAATGTTCGGGCATCAATGCCATTTACATTTTCTAATCCGATTCTTGAAGCAATACTAGTTACTGTGTGATAGCTATCTCCAGAAATAATTTTAATTTCGATTCCTTGCTTTTTAAAATAATCTAAGGTTTTCTTTGCATCATCTTTGATTTTATCTTGGATTAAAATGATACCGAGTAAGGTTAAATTTGTTGGTATCTTATTTATTGCCTCTTTACTTTTTGCGAGTACGAGCACTCGATATTTTTTTTGATATTCCTCGATTTTTTCCGTCTTTTCTTCTAGTAACATTTCCGGTGCACCTAAATAAATACTTCCTAATTTTTCTAATTCTATAGCAGAAAATTTTCTTTTAGAAGAGAAGGGAATCTGGGCTTTTTTTCGGTCACTTATCGGCTTGTGAAACTTTTCTTTTAAGGATTCCATCGTTGGATTACTTACTTCTATATGATTACTAATTTCTGCAATGATATCCGACATTTCTTCTTTAGAAATTTGCTCGGGGATAATATCGAATACTTCCATTTTTCCTTCGGTTAAGGTTCCAGTTTTATCAAAGCAGATGGTATCGACTCTAGCTAAAGTTTCCATACAATATAAATGCTGTACTAGAACTTTATATTTAGATAGACGAATAATACTTACGGCCATCACGGAACTAGTTAATAAAATTAATCCTTCTGGAATCATGCCAATAATTGCTGCAGTTGTTGCAAAGATGCTTTCGGTCATGTTATTACTGAGTTGATATTGTGTATAAAAGAATAAAATACCCAGTGGGATAATGACAAACGAAATTGCTTTTAGTATTTTTTCAAATGAGTCCATGATGACGGAGTGATTTTTTTTATGGGTTTTGGCTTCTTTAGAAATGACGGCAATATAATTATTTTCAGCAATGTGTTCTACTCTTGCAATGACATTTCCACTTTCGATAAAACTTCCGGAAAGCAACATTTCTCCTTTTCCTTTTTCAATCGTATTACTTTCTCCAGTAATAAAAGATTCGTCGACTTCAACTTCACCTTCTAAAATGATACAGTCGGTGGTTACTTGATTTCCTACGGTTAATTTGATGATATCATCTAATACAATTTCTTCTATTTCAATTTTTTCTTCTACTCCTTCACGAATGACTGTTGCTTTTGTCGATGCTAAAACGGAGAGACGGTCAACAATTTTTTTAGAAGTAATTTCTTGAATGATACTGATGATGGTGTTACAAAATATTACACCCATGAATAAACAATTCTTTAAAGAATTTAAAATTTGATGATTGAGTATTCCCACCACAAGGATTGCACTACCTAAGACCATATTTAAAAAATTGAAATAAGTAAATGTATTTCCTAAAATAATTTGTTTGATGGACTTGGTTTTTGGTTGCTGATTAATGTTGATAAGCCCTTCTTGAATTCTTTTTTCTACTTGTTCTTTGGTTAGTCCCGTTTTAGGATTTGCCTGATATCTTTCGATTTCTTTTTCTCCTTCGTTCACTTTATGATTCCTCCTAGAGTTTATTATACCTCAGTTTTTTTTCTTTTTCTATAGTTTCCTTTTTCTCTTTTCTTAATTCATCTAGTGGAGAAGTGCTAGTGATGATTATTTTAAGACTTTCTAATGAATTTTATTAAAAATGTTGCCATATTCTTTTTTCTATTGTATAATTTAATTACCTATTAGGTAACTTTCAAAAAGGGGGAGTTGTTTTGCAATTAGAGGTACATGATCAAAAATTAGAAAAATTATTAAATGATTCAAATCAATTGATTAGAAAAATAGGATTAGAAATGGCAAAGATGTTGATGAAAAGATTTAATGAAATGAAAGCCTCGCCAAACTTTAAAGCATATGTGAGTTATGGACTTGGAAAACCTCATCTTCTTACTGGCAATTTAGACAAACTATATGGAATACATTTAAATAAAAATTATAGACTAATAGTAGAACCTTTAGTCGAAGTATTCAATGAGATAAACTTAAAAGAATGTAGAAAGATAAATATAAAAGGAGTGGTGGATTATCATGATGGAAAAATTGAATGGCTTATCCCTTGATTTAATTATACACCCCGGTGAAACAATAAAAGAACTTTTAGAAGAAAAAGAAATGACACAGGAAGAATTAGCGATTAGAACAGGATATTCGGCAAAACACGTAAGTGAAGTTATCAGTGGTAAAAAAGATATATCTTCAAAGTTTGCCAACACACTAGAATATGTCTTTGGAATTCCTACTGAATTTTGGATTAATTTGCAGGGAATTTATGATAAAGAACTATTAGAATTACAGAAAATAAATAGTATTAAAGAAGAAGAGTTTGCTATTTTAAAAGAATTAAAAGATATTGTAAAATATTGTGAAACTCTGGGAATCATAAAAAAAGGGCTAAATAAGTCTTTAATATTACTTAGTATGAGAAAATTTTTAAATGTAAATAATTTGATGTCAATTCCTAATTTGCCATTACAGCAAGTGGCCTTTAGAGGTTCAAAAAAAATGAAAGTTAATATTCATGTTTTATACGCTTGGAAGAAAATTTGTGAATATCTGACGGATAAAATCATTATCACTAATCAGTTTGAAAAGAATCATTTAATCAAAAAATATGAAGAGATAAAAAGTACGATGTTTCTTGAACCAAACGAAATGGTTATTGAATTAAAGAGAATATTTTCAGAATGTGGAATTGCTTTTGAAATCGTGCATAATTTTGCTGGTGCCCCAGTACAGGGCTATATTCAAAAAGGAAAAGAAAAAATCGTGTTATGTATGACGATAAGACAATCTTTTTCAGATATATTCTGGTTTACCTTATTTCATGAAATTGGACATTTAATCAATGATGATTTTAGTAACCAATATATTGACTATTCTTTTATTGAAAGTGAGATGGAAAGAAAAGCAGATTTGTTTGCTAGAAATGTTTTAATCAATGATGATTCTTACAAGAAATTTATAGAAAATGGAAAATTTGATATTGATACCATAAGTAAATTTGCAAAATCGCAGAATGTTAAACCAGGAATAGTTATTGGTAGAATTCAAAATGAACTTAATGATTATACTTTTCTGACTTCTTATAAAGAAAGATATCAATGGATGGATAATATTTAAGAATATTTTATCGACGAAAAGTTTTTAGTTTTATAAGATGACAAATCAAAGTTTTGATTGAGTCGTTACTTTTTTTGTTTATCATTTCTGTTCATTCTTCTTTTGTTTGAATTTTTTTCTCATATTCTTCGAACCTGTGCTATAATGTTATTAATAGAAAAGGAGTTATACATTTATGAGAGAAAACATTATGTCAGTCATCAAAGGGTTTATTATAGGAATTGCGAATATTATTCCTGGAGTTAGTGGTGGAACTTTGATGATTACTTTGGGAATTTATGAAAAAATTATTGGTGCCATTAGTCATTTTTTTAGTCAATGGAAAAAAAATATTCAGTTTTTGATTCCTCTTGGAATAGGAATGGTTTTATCTGTTTTATTACTTAGTAAAGTGATTGGCGTTTGTTTAGAAAAATTTCCTTTTCCTACGACCTTATTTTTTGTTGGTCTTATTTTAGGAGGAATTCCACTACTTTGGAAAAAGGTGAAATCCTCTAAGAATTCTTTATCTTATTGGGGAGTATTTGCCATTACTTTTATCTTGATTGCGATTTTTGCCTTTTTAAAAGCAGGAGATGCGATGGTAAGTTTTGAACGTATGCATATCGGTAGTTACCTTTTATTATTTTTGGTTGGTATGATTGCTTCTGCAACGATGATTATTCCGGGAATTAGTGGCTCATTTATGTTAATGATGATGGGATATTATCAACCGATTATCAATACGATTCGGTCATTAACTGATTTTTCTTTATTGGGAAGAAATATTTTGATTCTTGCACCTTTTGGTATAGGAATCTTAGTTGGAATTGTCCTTGTTGCTAAATTGATTGAATATTTACTTAAAAAGTATGAAATTGCGACTTATTTTGGTGTTTTAGGATTCGTTCTTGCTTCTTTACTAGCGATTTTTTTACCACTTTTTGAAGTTAATATTACGATAATGCAGGGAGTTCTTAGTATTCCTTTGTTTATCCTTGGCTTTTTTGTTGCCTATCGGTTAGGAGAGTAGATAATTATGGATTTTGGTATTGTTATTTTAGCGATAATTCAGGGGATTGCCGAGTTTTTGCCCATCTCATCGAGTGCCCATTTAATTATTTTTCGGGATTTGTTTGGTATTGGTGCAGGAAGTGTTACGGGGGACTTTGCGTTAACTTTTGATATTGCCCTTCATTTTGGGACTTTACTTGCTATCCTTTTATATTTCTTTAAAGATTTCTGGAATATGGTTATCAAGGGACTTACAAAAGGAGTTAAAGATAAAGAGGGAAAACTTCTTTGGTATTTAATTGCTGCAACGATTCCTGCTGCGATTGTTGGTGTATTATTTGAAGATAAAATCGATGAAATGATTCGGACGAATTTTATTTTAATCGGTTGTGCCTTAATCATCATGGGAATTCTAATTTATCTTGCTGACCGTTTTGGCAAAGTAGAGAAGGACTTATCGAAAATTACTTTAAAAGATGCTATTTTGATTGGTTGTAGTCAAGTATTTGCACTTATTCCTGGTTTTTCTAGAAGTGGGACGACGATTGCTGCTTCTCGGTGTTTGCGTTTGGATAAGGAGTCTTCGGCAAAATTTTCTTTCTTTCTTTCAGCCCCAGTTGTTGCGGGTGCCGTTTTCCTAAGCATTCTTAAAGGAGAAGCAATTCCCCTAATTTTAGCCAATATCAATATTTTTATTGTCGGCATTTTGGTTAGTTTCGTCTCTGGTTTACTTTGTATTGAGTTTTTATTAAAATATTTAAAGAAACACGACTTTAAATTATTTATGTTTTATCGTATTTTACTTGGTATCATCGTAATTATTTATACAGTTTGGAGGTAGATACTTTGGGCCTTTGGTTTACATTTTTTTTAGGTATTTTCATTGTTTTAGGTGCAGTCGTTGTATTTTATTTGAAAAATAGTGAAGATTTTATTACTTTTTCGGTTTCTCTTGCTAGTGGTGTTATATTGATGCTCATTGTTGTCGATTTAATTCCTGAAGTATTTGAAACGGCTCCTTTTACGGGATGGGGAAAGTACTTTATGATTGTCGTTGGTATTTTCTTTGGTTTCATTCTTCTTTATGTGTTAGATAAATTTATTCCTGACCATGAGGATGATATTCATACGAAAAAAGATGACCATAAGAATTTAGAACATATCGGTTTGATGTCTTCTATTGCCTTAATCGTTCATAATATTGTTGAGGGGATGGCCATCGTTTTACTTGCTGAGCGAGATGTTTTAGCGGCATTTACTGCAAGTATTGGTATCGGTCTTCACAATATTCCCCTAGGAATGATTATTGCATCTTCTTTCTATCAACAAAATGAGGATAAGAAAAAGACATTTCTGATGATTTCATTAGTTTCACTTTCAACCTTTTTGGGAGGATTGATTATTTTTCTTTTCCCCGTTCATCATTATATTGAAATGGTAGAAGCCATCAGTTTAACCTTAACGATTGGAATGCTTTTGTTTATTTTTATTTTAGAATTATTTCCTAAAATGAGAAAATCAAAGAATAAAAAACTTTCCATGATTGGCTTTTTCCTGGGAATAGGGTTAATCCTAATCACTTTGTTTTTTTAGGACTTGGGTAACGATAAATTCGTTACTTTTTTTGTTTTTTATCCTTGTTTCGACATAAGTTTTACCTCTTTTCTACTATACTGATAATAGGTGATGTGCTTTTGAAAAAAATGAAAAAGGTCCGTAATCGGAAATGGAAGATTTTGTTTTTAGTTTTTCTTTTTGTTGCCATTTTTGTTTTGTCCGTGCAGTCGATTCATCATTTCCATATTCAATCAACATCGAAAGAGTTTTTAAAATATGTTCTTGCTGATTCTAATCACTTTTTAGAGCCAGTCAAGAAAGATTTTTCTTATTATTTGATAAAGTATGCATTAAAAATTGATTTGAAGAATCCCGTTTCTGTATTTCAACATAGTTACCAAGGTCCTGTTTCTACGACTAGTGATGAGGTGGTAATGAATACACCTACTAGTAGCTATGTCGAGGACCCTTATCCAGAAAAGCAAGATAAAAAGCCACTAGTTTATATTTACAATACCCATCAGTTAGAAGAATATTCAACAGCAAATATCGAAGAATATGGAGTTGTACCAAATGTGATGATGGCAAGTTACATTTTGCGAGAACGTCTTTTAGATGAAGGCGTTAGTGCAATTGTAGAAGATAATGATGTTAGTGCCTTTTTACAGACGAATAATTGGAACTATGCTTCTAGTTATAAAGTTACGAGACTTTTGATGGAAGATGCGAAAAGTAAAAATCCAAGTTTGAAGTATTATATTGATTTACACCGTGATTCGGTTGGTAAGAATATCTCAACAGCAAAAATTGGCGATAAGAGTTATGCACGAATTTTGTTTATCGTCGGATTAGAAAATGAGGGGTATGAAGAAAATTTAAAAGTGACCCAGACGATTTTTGATATGTTAGAACATGATTACCCAGGAATTACTAGGACAGTTTATAAAAAGCAGGGAAAGGGGGTCAATGGAGTTTATAATCAAGACTTTGATAAAAATGTCATCATTGTCGAGATGGGAGGAAGTGAAAATACTTTAGATGAGGTATTAAATTCTGTTTTAGCATTTTCTAAGGTGTTATCGAAATATATTGAAGGGGAGGAGAAATATGAAGAACAGTAATATTGCTCGAATCGTGTTAATTGTTTTATTTCTTTTGTTTGTTGGACTTTATTTGGTTGGAAATTCGACTTATTATGATTATGATGTAACAAGTAAAACAAGACTTACAGAAGAGCAGATAAAAAAATTTGAAGAGGATATTAAAAATGGGAAAAGTGTGGATGTAGAAGAATATTTAAAGGAGGGACAAAAAAATTATGACAATGTAATTTCTAAAGCAACGTTGGATATTTCTAAAACGATTTCTTCTTCTTTTGACAAGGCTTTGTCTTACTTTTTTAATAAATTGAATGATGCGATGCAAGAGCGATGATGAAAAAAATTTAAGGGATTTCAACAATCTCTTTTTTCTTTTGTCTTTTCATGATAAAATAAAAATAGAAGGTAGGATAGAAGTGATGAAAAACAAAAGAAGCAAGGGATTTACATTAATTGAACTGTTGGCAATTCTGGTCATTTTACCAGTACTTTTTATGATTGCGTACCCTGCAGTAAGAGACTTTTTGGGTAAAACGGAAAAACAATATTATCGTACATTAGAAGACTCTATCAAGTTATCCGCAGTAGACTTTCTTGCCGATAACCCATCTTTTACGCCAAAAAATCTTGGAGGATATAAAAGAATTACGTTAGAACAAATTGTGAAGTATGGAGAAATGGAACAAATTACTGACCATAAGGGAAAACCGTGTGATAGTAAAGAAGGTTATGTCGTTATTGAGAAAACGGGAGATGATAAGTATGAATATACCCCTTGTTTTACTTGTGGAGAATATAAGACGGATAATCCAAAATGTGAAAGTAATGGTAGTAAGTATGAGGTCGATTATGTATTAAGGCATGAAAATAGTAGTGGTGCAAGTTATAAGGAAAATACTTGGAGTAGTACGAATATCTATCAAGAGTTTTATCATAACCAACTTTTTGGTGTTCGCGTTGACACTTATCAGAGAAGTTTAGATGGAGGGGCATGGCAAGACTTTAGTGGAAATAGCTTTGTTCTTCAGGAGTCTCATCACGTATGTGTTCGGGCAATCGATATTGATGGAAATATTAGTGATGCTGCATGTTATACGGTGAAAATTGATAAAACTGTTGTAGATGTAAAACCAGTATTCCAAGCGCATGGAAGAGTGTTGGTATCTCCTACCTTAAATGATTTGACTTCGACTTTATTTACTTTTACCCCATATGGACCAAGTGGAGTAAATATTACTTGTCAATATGGAAGTAATGTAGTTTATCAAAACCAAAGTGGAGAGATAACGATTAATAAGAAGTTAAATGAATATATTAAAAAAGAAGGAAGCTATACCGTAAGTTGTACAGCAAAAACAGGAGCAGGAATCACTAGAACAGGAAGTAATACCGTTCATGTAATTGATTTAAAGGTAAGTTATCAGTTAAGTAATGCGAAAGGAAGTTATTTATCTGGTTCGTGGTCCGTTAGTGATGTTGTGAGTACGTTATCTAGTAATATTGCTTATAATATCACGATTAGTACTTATCAACGACAGTTAGATAATGGAAGTTGGGTAAATATTAGTGGAAATACCTTTACTTTAGGAGAGAGCCATCATCCAGTATGTGTACGAGCAGTGGATATGGAAGGAAATCTAAGTGATACGAAGTGCTATACAGTAAAAATCGATAAGACGGTTGTTGGAATTACGCCAGTTAGTCAGGCGCATGGAAGATTACTAGGAAGTAGTGCAATGAATGAGACATTTTCTAGTATGTTTAGGTTTGGTACCTTTGGTTCTTCTGGTGGAGTATTAGAGTGTAAGTATGGAAGTAGTGTCGTCTATAGAAACACAAATGGAAGTGTAACGATAAATAGTGCAATTTCTAGTCTTATACGAAGTGAGGGAAACTATACGGTTAGTTGTAGTAGTCGAACAGGAGCAGGAAATACAGCGAGTGGAAGCAATATAATTGATGTTGTTAATGGAAATGAGAAAGTATTTACTGAGAATGGAAGTACGAAGATATATGCAAGTGGATACTATCAGATAACCTCAAGTGGAGCTCAAGGAAGTAATAATGGAGGAAAAGGGGGAACGATAGTTGGAAGTGTATACTTATATAAAGGAGATACAATAAACTTTAGTATAGGAAAAGTAGGAAGTGGTGGAAGTGGATACTCTGGAAGTGGAGGAGGAAGTACCATCATTTCGAAAGGTTCAACAAGACTTTTAATTGGTGCCGGAGGAGGTGGAGGCTCTGGTGGAGGAATTGGAGGAAATGGAAATTCCTTAGGTGGAGTAACGCCTAATGCACCAACGAATAAAGGAAGTTTAATTAGTCAAAGTGGAGGACAATCAGGAAGTGCTGGTAGCAATGGAAGCGGGGGCGGACGAAGTAATAATCGAAGCTTTGTTGTTTCTTGTTGGACGGGAGAAAATACCTGTCAACCAGGATACTGGGATGTCAACTGTAGCAGTTGCAAATGGGGAAATCCTAATGAATGTGTTGGGGGATATGTGAATGGAAATTGTAATCGTTGCTCCTGTAGTTTGTATAAAACTTGTCAAACTGAAGCTTGTGGATGGACGGTAGTAAACCAATATAGTATTAACTTTGATGATAGTTCAAGGGGTCATAATACTAAGACAGATTGTGTATTAGCTGCAGGAATGGTAAATGATTGGGCTTGTATTACTTATAGAGCAAAAACTTGTCAAAATTCTGCCTGTGGAAGTGAAACTATATGGGATTGTGGTAGGTGTTCAGGAAAGAATTCCTTTCAATGTCATGGATACGAACAAGTTTGGAATGATTGTGCATCTACTAAGAATACCTGTCAGTACGGATGTGATCAACAATATGATGGATGCAAAACAGGGCATAATACTTGTACGTCTGGAGGAACGACGATTTCTGGTGTTAGTGGACAGGGTGGAACAAGTAGTGTCGGTTCTGGCGTATCAAAGGTTAGCCAAAGTAATGGAAATATTACCGGAAATGGTGTCGGTAAAATTAAATTCTTAAGATTTTAAAAAAGAGGTGGAATAGATGCATTTAAAAGAAAAATTACTTGCCAAAGAAAAAAAAGTAGAAAGTAGAAAAAGCGAAGAGACTCTAGGAAAACAGGTGATTGAAGAAAAGAAGAATAAAACGAATGCTTTGAAACATTCGATTCGTTTTCACCGAATTCTTTTTGCCCTTGGTTGCTTGATGTTTTTATCAGTGATATCTCTTACTATTTTCTTTGTAATGAAAAAGCAACAACAGAAACCAGTAGGTGATGGTGAGACAAAAACAGTACTAGAAAAACTTCATAATCAAGCATTAACTTATGCTAAGGAAATTTATCCAGAAGATGGGAATTGGTTAACCGATGAACAACCTGAATTTAAAGGGTATCTCTCCTTAGAAGATTTAAAGAACCAATTCCAAAAAGATATTCAAATGTTTAATACTGAAGAGGTCGTTTGCGATATAAAAAATACTTATATTTTGTTTACGGCAAGTAAAAATGGCACAAATTATCACATTCATTTGGCTTGCGGTTTAAAAGAAGAACCACAAGATGAAGAAGTAAACCATGATGAATAAAAAAACATTTTCTAAATGACTTGCAAACTACTTTAAAATTGATATAATAAGTATATAAGTGAGGAGAAATTTAATTTATGAATCAAGAAATATTAAAAGATACATCTGCTAAGATGGATAAGACGATTGAAAATCTGGAAAAAAGATTTAAAACGGTTCGTGCGGGACGTGCGAATCCTTCTAGTTTAGAAGGTGTTTTAGTCAACTGTTATGGGATGATGATGCCAATTAATCAAGTAGGAACCATTTCTGTACCAGAAGCAAGACAACTTTTGATTAAACCATTTGATCGTTCTACTTTAGGTGCGATTGAAAAAGCGATATTTGAAGCTAATTTAGGATATACTCCAAATAATGATGGAGAAACTATTCGTATTATTATTCCTCCTTTAACGGAAGAGCGAAGAAAAGAACTAACGAAACAAGTCAAAGCGATGGCAGAAGAAGCAAAGGTTTCTATTCGTAATATTCGGCATGATGCAATTGAAGAGTTAGAACGTCAAGAGATTTCTGAAGATGATATTAAACGAGGAAGTTCAGATGTACAGGATTATGTCAATAAATACAATAAGAAAATCGAAGAATTGCTAAAAGAAAAGGAAGAAGAACTATTAAATGTTTAAAACTAGTGAAGAAAAGATTTAGGCTTTTCTTTTCTTTTTCTTCTTTTTCTTTATTCTTTGTGATATACTTTAGTAAGAAGGGTGGTGCGTGCTTTGAAGGTGATTATTAGTGCAGGTGGAACTGGTGGTCATATTTTTCCTGCTCTTGCAATTATTCATGCTTTAGAAAAACAAGTACGTGATTTAGAAATTCTTTATATCGGAACATCAGATAGAATGGAGTCTACAATTATTCCCAAAGAAAATATTCCTTTTCTAGGAATTGAAATGAAGGGGTTAAATAGAAAGAATCCACTGAAGAATTTTTCTGTGGTATCTTTAATTTGTAAAAATATTTCTTTATTAAAAAAGAAAATGAAAGAATTTCGACCAGATATTGTGATTGGTGTTGGTGGGTATGTAACATTTCCGGTTCTTTATGCAGCAAAAAGTTTAGGGATTCCTACCGTAATTCATGAACAAAACTCTACACCGGGACTTACCAATAAACTTTTAAGTCGTTATGCAGACCGTATTTTTGTCTCTTTTGAAGAAAATAAAAAAGATTTTCCCAAAAAGAAGGTTGTTTTTACGGGAAATCCTAGAAGTGAGGAAGTAATAGAAGTAAAACCTGCCAAAAAGAAAGATTATGGTTTAAAAGAAAATAAAAAGTGTGTTTTGATTGTCATGGGATCTCTTGGGTCTTATACGATAAATGAAAAATTAAAGAAAATCATTCCAGAGTTTAAAAATAAAGATTATGAAGTGATTCTTGTATCAGGAAAAGATTATTATGAGCAATTTAGAAAGTTCTCTATTCCTAATGTGAAAATTGTTCCTTTTTTAGATAATATGTTAGGCGTATTGAAATTTTGCGATTTAGTTGTATCAAGAGCAGGTGCTAGTATGCTTTCTGAGTTGACCGTATGTGCTGTTCCTAGTATTTTGATACCAAGTCCTTATGTAACGGCAAATCATCAATATAAAAATGCTAAGGCAATGGAAGATGCGGGTGCTAGTTTTCTATTAGCAGAATATAAGTTATCTGCTAAAGAACTTTTAAATTTAATCGATTCTGTTTTTACAAATTCTGAAGCTTATGATAAAATGGTAGAGGCAAACAAAAAGTTGGGAGTTAAGACGAGTGCAACGAAGATTGTTTCAGAAATAAAAAAGTTGTTGAAGGAAGATTAAGATGGAAAATATCAAACAGTTTATTAAGAAAAAACAAATTGGAAAATGTTTAGAAAATGTTTCCATAAAGGATTATACTACTTATAAAGTTGGTGGTCCTGCCAAGTTTATGGTATTTCCACAAGATACAAAGAAGTTGATTATGTTAATTCGTTATTTAAAATCAGAACACGTGAAGTTTATGGTTTTAGGTTTTGGTTCTAATGTATTATTTCCTGATACGGGTTATGATGGCGTATTAATTAAGTTAGATGCTTTTGATAAAATTGAATTTTTTGGAAATAAGATTAAGGTTGGAAGTGGGGCTTCTTTAATGAAAATCGCTAGTTTAGCAGTTCGTCGTGGTCTTAGCGGTTTGGAATTTGCAACGGGTATTCCTGGTTCTTTGGGTGGTGCTATCTATATGAATGCAGGTGCCTATAAAAGTGATATGGGATATATCGTCAAAGAAGTGAAAGTGTTAACTCCAGATTTGAAGGTAATTACGATGGTGAATGGAGAAATGAATTTCCATTACCGGCATTCTTTTTTACAAGAACATAAAGATTATATCTGTCTAGGTGCAGTTTTGAAACTTCGTCCGGGAAACCGTGAAGAGATGGAAGAATTAGTTAGGGAAAGAAAGCGAAGACGACTAGAAAGTCAACCTTTAGAATATCCTTCCGCCGGTAGTGTATTTCGAAATCCGGAAGGGGAATATGCAGGGAAATTAATTGAAGACCTTGGGTTTAAAGGATTAATCAAAGGGGGGGCACAAGTTTCTCTCAAACATGCTAACTTCGTAATTAATATGGGAAGTGCGACAGCTTCAGATATTAAAGAATTGATTGAATTTATTCGAGAACGTGTATATGAAAAATTTCATATTAGGCTTCACGTAGAACAAGAGTTTATTGATTGGGAGTAGGATATGGAAAAAAAGGTAAAAAGGAAGGTTCGGATTAAGTGGGGGGTATTACTTATCTTTGTTCTTTGTTTTGCTTTCTTTGTTTTTTCTGTATTTTATATTTTGAAAGCGCCGATTCATAACATATATGTTCAAGGTAATCATTATTTGTCTGATCAGGAGATTATCGACTTAGGAAAAATAGAGAAATATCCAAGTTTTTTATTGACATCGGCAAAATCGATTGAAAGTAAAATATTAAAGAGTTCTTATGTTATCTCTGTTTCTGTTCAAAAAAGATTTTGGGGGCAGGTGTTAATTGAGGTAGTAGAAGCCCGTCCGTTGTTCATTGATTTAGACGGGAATTTAATTTTATCGAATCATGAGATAGTTCAAAATCGGAAGAATATTACTGTAGCGAAATTGGTTAATCAAACACCCGATGTAAAGTTAGATGCGTTAATACAGGAATTAAGTGAATTGAATCCTTCAATTTTAGAAAAAATTTCTGAGATTGAATATCGTCCAACAGAAAAAGACCAAGATCGGTTTGGTTTATTTATGGATGATGGAAATCTAGCTTATGTGACACTTACAAAATTTTCTCGGATGAATTACTATCTAGAAGTCAGTGAGCAAGTCAAATGTCAACGAGGAATTTTTAATTTTGATAGTGGAAATCATTTTACAATTAAGGAAAATATTTGTTAGCTTATCATTCATAGAAAGTTTTTAATCTCTTGATTAAGGTTTGGAAATTTTTAGATTTATTGTCAAAATAAAACGATGTTCTTTTCTTGAGAAACATCGTTTTTATCTTAATTTTGTCATTATTTTATCTATTTCTATTTCTGGTGTATCACATTTTTCTTCTTCTAGAATTAACTCATCGAAATAATAATTTCCTCCTTCTATAAATTGATATTTTCCTTCCTTGATTTTGCAATTACTGCTTCGAAATGCTAGATAGTGATGAAGATTTACTTCTTCTATACCAATTGCCATACAATATAAAAAGTTAATAATCGCTTTATATCCTTTTGATTCAGTCGCATCTTGATATCGGCGATACATGCCACTATGATACGTTGTAAATTGGCCAGGGCAGATTACTTGGTTATACAAGTTTTCTCCAGAAGACCCTGTTCTGTTTGCTACAGTATTTTTCCATTTTTCACTTTTTAAGCGGTTGTATATTACATTGATTACACATAAAGTATCGATTACATCTTCTATTGAATCTTCGTTATTCTCTCCTTCACCACCATTTTTGGATTCTGCAAGAGTGACACCAGCAATTACCTTAAATTGCGATTCACTTAATTCAAAATGGGTTAAAATCACTTCCATCTTTTTCTCTATGGATATTGGTGGTAGCATAGCGTTTATTTCGTTCATCAGATTTACTGTCTTTGTGGTATCCTCACAAATGGTAGAAATATTTTCTATATATTGGTTTGCATTATCTAATAACTCGTCAAGATTATCTAAACTTGTTTCAATGTCTTGTTCTAATAAATTATATCCTTCTATGATTCGGTCGATTTGTGGAAAATACGCTATTCTTGCAGAAGTTGTTGCTTGATACGCTTCTTCCTCAATTTCTTCTCCTTTATATAGTTCTCTTTCAATATCGATTTCTTTAGCAATATTATATTTTTTGGCTTCTAACGAATTATGATAGCTTTTGCTTAAGGCAGGAAGCTTATTACAATTTATGATAATAAATAAGATGAATGCGCTACAAATTGTGGGATCCATTATCAATAATAATCTTCGTAATTTTCTTAATTGTTGTACTCTTTTTTCCATCATGTTTTCACCCCAAACAAGTTAACATTTTAGCATGTTTTATTTTTTACTGTCAATAGAGATAGAAGAAAAAATAAAACTTTGGTATAAAAAATTTGCATTTTGTTAAAAAGTGTGTTATAATATGACTCTGTTAAAAAGAGGGGGATATTTATGCTAAAACCAATTAGTGTGAAACTAGCAAAACGACTACTTATATTAGAAAATGAGGAATTGGATTGTATCCAACAGTTTATTACGGAATTTCAAGAAAAGAAACTTGTTTGGGATGCTAAATCACCAGATAAATTTAGTCTTTCTAAAAAGCAGAAAAAAGCAATGACTGGATATGAGGATTTAGTTTGTTTAGTAAAAAAACATAACCAGTTAAATGCTTTATCTGGCTTTATGTACTATCAAGGGAATCAGGAATTATTGAAAGAGTTTGTCGGTTATATTAAAACGTTGAAGAAAAAAATGCCTGCATCACAAATTTTATTTAAACTAAAAGAATTGGGAATCCATGAATTTCAGTATTCACCTAGAAAAGATTTGGATACTCGCTATTCAGAAAAGTATCAAGCTCATGCGTGTGGAAAAGGTACTTTTGATGTTAGGGGCGTTTGGAGTGACGGACAAAAAGAGTGGTTCTCTCAAATCGTAGATGATGGATGTTCTTTTAAACTTCATAATGCAAATTATATTATCGAATACTATAAAGGATATAAAGAACCTAAACAGATAATGACTGTTCGCAATTTGGAATTTGATGCTTCTAGTTTACCAACATCTGATGACCTTTATAATACTGAGGTGTATCCAGAGATTGATTATGAAGTGGTTGAGGCAAAGACAAAAGAGGTTAATGAAGTTTATTCACTACATTCCATTATGCTTATGGTAGAAAAGGTGATTACTGAGGTACGATTATTTTTTTCTGGATTAGGAGTTCGGGGATGTGAAGCGTTTGATTTTCAATCAAGTATAGTAGAAATGGAAAATTTTATTCAGAATTTGTCAAACTTGAGTGACTATTTAGTGTCACAATATGGAATTGAATCGGAAGAATTGAAAAATACTTTGTCACAATTAAAAGTTTATCGTGATGAAAGTCGAAGATCGTTGTTAGATTCATCTAACTGTGATTCTGCTTTTATCCCTTATGAGAAAAAAATAGGAAATCGTTAAATTTTCTCAGAGGAGCTAGGTTTGTTGTAGTGGCTTCTTTTAAACCATTGTTTGAGAACAAAATTATAAACACTAGTGAATGATTTTAAGAATATTTAGTTAATTATTATATTTGGGTTGAATTTGATTATAGTAAAATATATAAAAGCGTCAAAGGGGTTATTTCCGGGACGTTTTTTTTGTTTGCTACGAGAATAATTAATGGATAAGAAAATGATTGTGAAATAATATAGGTGGGAATTAGTAAGTAGGATGAACAGAAAACTTTAGGGTGATGAAAATTACAAGTTATATTAAATCAATAAGAAATATTTAGATTACTTAAAGACATTTTATAAACCAAAAAATTAAATGTATTATATTATGCGAGAGGAGGAAATATGAAAGAGGACATTGATAAAATTTATTCTAGGAAGGATGGAAGATTTGAAATTAGGTATCATTATGGATATAAGGATGATGGAACGTCAAATTATAAATCTGTTTATGGCAATAGTGAAAATGAGGTGGTGAACAATTACCATAAGGTCATCAATGATTTAATCAGTAGAAATGATTTGCTTATTTATGACAAAACATATATTGGCTATGATATTAATTTATGGTTAAATAATGCAAAAATAAAAAATAAGAAATCGACTTATTCAAATTATCAATATACAATTAAGTCTAGAATTATTCCAAAGTTTGCTCGTGTTAAGAAAAAAGCGATTACTTTAGAAATAATTAATCAATTTACATCCGATTTATTAAGTGAAGGTTTAGTTGAAAAAAGTGTTAAAGATATCTTAATTATTCTACAACAAATTTTAAAATATGGAAATATTCATATCGATATTCCAATGCCCAAGGTTCCTAAAAATGAAATTCAAATTTTTGAAAAAGATGAACAAGCAAAACTTGAAGAAAATTTGTTAAAAAATTTGAATGAAACCACTTTTGGTATTTATTTTTGTCTTTATACCGGTTTGAGAATTGGGGAACTATGTGCATTGCAATGGAAAAACATTGATTTAAAAAACAAGAAAATGAAGGTTAAGAAAACTTTAATAAGAATTAAAAACTTAGATGAGAATGCGAAGAAAAAAACAATTGTAATTATTGATGAACCAAAATCCACATCTTCGATAAGAGAAATACCTATTCCTGATTTTTTAATTTCTATGCTATCTCAATTAAGTATGGAGGTAACTCCTGAAACTTTTTTAGTATCTGGAAACGAAAAGTTTGTTGAGACCAGAACCTATTTTAACAGATATAAAAAGATACTTAATCAAATTGATTTAGAAATATATAACTTCCATGCGTTAAGGCACACCTTTGCTACTAGATGTATCGAAAACGGTTGTGATTCAAAAACTTTAAGTGAAATATTAGGACATTCAAGCGTAAAAATTACATTAGAAAGATATGTTCATCCTAACTATGAAAATAAAGTTATTATGATGAATCAATTAAAGCCACTATATATATAAAGACCATTGTAGAGTATATTTTTACCTATGGTCTTTCTTTTGTTTTTATAGAATTTTAAACTTTATATACAAAATCATCTTAAAGTTATTTACTTTGATATATATTTTTTTTAATTTTGAGAAATTTTAAAACAAATTAACTATACATTATCGAATTTATTGTGAAAATGCACAAAAAATTTCTATAAAATTAAGTTTTGCTCTTTATTCTAATACTTTTCTTTCTTTTAGTAAATAACTTTAAGAAATATTGGTAGGAGGCAAGATATAATGGAATTAAATCGAGAAAAAATACAACAAATGAATCCCAAAAAAATTTATGAATTATTATTACCAATGATTAATCATATTTACCAGTCTTTTCAATACATGGGAATATCGGAGCAAAGTTATCATGAGTTAGTATTAAAAGAGATTATAGATTCGAAAAAAACATATACTGATAGTACATCTTATTCTGACTTTATAAAAAAGAAAATAAGAAAATCCTTATCTAAGCAGATTAAAGTCCTAATCTATGATTCATCGACATCATTTAAGATAATCAATGATTATATCAATCAAAAATTCATTGAAATGTCAGATGATAAAGAGGCTATAAAATATTTTAAAAAATTAAATTCTTTTTTAGAAACTTACAACTTCATACCAACGCTAGATTTGTTAATTGAATTACTCAATAAAAATAATATTTTCATTACGATGGTTAAATCAATATTTAATCATTATTATTTACAAATAATGTCAGGGGAGTTTGAAAAAACTTTTGATAATCCTTTTTTAATTTTAACCATTGAAACATATTGTATGTTAAACAATATAGAAATCAAACAAGATGAGACAGAAGATATCGATTATGCAATTGAATATGGACATCTCGATAGTGTAAAGGCCTATTTAAAAGAGATTAGAAGAACTCCATTGTTATCCGTTGAGCAAGAAAGAGAATTAGCGCAGAAAGTTGCACAAGGTGATAGTAAAGCAAGAGATTTATTTATTGAGAGTAATTTGAGGCTAGTTGTTAGTATCGCGAAAAAAAATCT
This sequence comes from uncultured Bacilli bacterium, assembly GCA_910587725.1. Taxonomy (GTDB): domain Bacteria; phylum Bacillota_I; class Bacilli_A; order RF39; family UBA660; genus MGBC162581. The sequence continues at coordinate 3,147 of CAJUNG010000004.1, read as the reverse complement.
TAATCGAGGATTATCTTTTTTAGACTTAATCCAAGAAGGAAATTTAGGATTGATAAGAGCGGTTGATAAATATGATGTTGAAAAGGGATATAAATTTTCTACATATGCAGTACATTGGATAAGACAAGCGATAATGAGAGCAATAGAAGATAAGGGTAGAAATATTAGAATACCAACTTACATGCATTCAAAAATCGGTGCTTATAGAAATACAGTAAATAAATTATACACAAAATTAAACAGAAAACCTACAATTAATGAAATTGCTAATGAAATGGGGGTATCCATATCAGATGCGACTGAGCTATTTAGTTTACAGATTGATATAGTAAGTACAAATACTTTAGTAGGTGATGATGAAGATACAGAACTTGAAAGTTTCATTCCTACATCAGAAAAAACACCAGAAGATTTCGTAATTGATAGCACAATGCAATATTATGTAAAAAAATTATTTAAAGATTGTCATTTGACAGAAAGGGAAATCGATATATTAATGCTCAGATATGGTTTTAATGGTAGAGAACCTATGACTTTACAACAGATTGGCGATAAATATAATATTCACAGAGAAAGAGCTAGACAGATTGAGTCAATAGCACTAATGAAAATTAGAAAATCAGGCCATATTGAAGCATTTGCTACTTATATGCAATATCCAGAGAAATCATTAGAAAATATAGAAAAATTTAGACAAAAGTATAGAGAATCAGATAAACCCTATGCAGTTCATTTGAACGATGATGAAGAAACAAAGGAGGAGAATGATATGCCAAGATTAAAAACAATTTATCAATATTTTGTAGATTACACAAGAGAACAAGTGAATGAAATGCTATTAAAATTAACAGATGAAGAAAGATTGTTAATCACATTACGATATGGAGAGGATTTAGAAAATCCAGTTTCGGGAAAACTATCCAAAGAACAAACTAATAAATTTTATGGAGCATTAGTACCTAAAATGAAGAGATTACTTAAAAATCCAAATAAGGAAAGAAAAACAGAAAGAAAGAAATCTGTGATTCAGAAAGATGCGGTTCCTGTTAAGAAAGAACAAGTATTAGGACAAACGATTTTACCTACTGAAATAGAAACAACAATAACTCCAGTTGATGAGATAAAAGAAGAAGGTAGATTAGTTTCAGAAATTGAATTAAAAAAAGAATCAACGCTAGTCGTAACAACAGATGAAGTAGACAACGATGTAACAAAAGATAATTGTATAAAGATGTTAGAATTGTTAAGGACACCAACTTTCACGCAAATGCTAAGTGTATTAACAGCAAAAGAATCTATTATCATTTCATTAAAATTAGGTTATGTAGATGGAAAATATTTCTCGACAGAATCCATTGCTCAATTTTTTGGGATGGAAGAAGCAGAAATAAGAGAGACGACAAAGAAAGTATTGTTGTTATACAAAGAAAATATTAATAGTTTCTTAGACACGATTATAGAAGTTGCAACTGATCAAGTTAATCATGATGAAAAATTAAAAAATAAGAAATAATATAAATACCAAGAATTCTTAACTTAAGAAACTTGGTATTTTTCTTGTATTATCAGTAGTCGTAGTAATTTCAGATAAAAATTTCGAAGTGAAATAATTTAAGTGTTTTCTTTTAATACTAGTTTGATGAAATTTAATCGTTCATTTTGTTTCTGTTTTTTTGTTTAGAATTTCTTCTTTCTTTTCATATTAATAAAAGGTGATATTATGATTCAATTTTATGAATTTCGAACTTTAGAAAATGGAGAAGAGGCACTTTTTCTTTATCTTTCTTTAGAAGAAGAATTTTCTATGGAGTGGTTAGCGGAATTTAAAGATAAGACGTGGAAACAATTTGTTTCTCATCATCATGCTTTGATTAGAGGTTGTAAAGTTTTTTTAGTGGTTGGTGGGGTAACTGTAGCAGTGTTTTCTTCTCAAAAATTTTTGCAGGATTCGTTTACTCCGATTTCTGATTCTACAGTATATGTGACCCAGCAAGTCGTGAATCCAAAAGAAAATGTAACCAATCTGGTGGAGTTTAAGAAAAATGAAAGTATTTCTTCCAATGAAGAAGTGGAGATAAAGGACGATACTTCTTTTGTTGAAAATTCAAGTGATGTTGATGAAAAGAAACCAGTAGTAGGTATCCCTTCTAATAAAATTGAGTCTACGGATTCTCATCCTCCTGTTTCAGGTAGTGGTGGTTCCGTAAACGAAGAAAAAATACCAGACATTAATGAATCTATTAAGGATGAATCTGGTTCTTTGGAAAATACTTTTTTTGTTTCTGTAAAAAGAAGTAATGGCATTGTTGAACAAATCGCGATGGAAGATTATTTGATTGGTGTTGTCGCTAGTGAAATGCCGGCCTCTTTCCATGAGGAGGCTTTAAAAGTGCAGAGTATTTTAGCACGTACTTACGCATTAAAGAGAATTTCTAAAGGTCTTATTCTTACAGATACTGTTTCTACGCAAAGATATATCGACATTGTAGAGATGAAGAAGATGTGGGGGAGTCAGTTTGAAATGTATTATAGAAAAATAAAAAATGCAGTTTTAAAAACAGATGGTTTGGTTATTATGTATCAGGGAGAATTAATTGATGCACTTTATCATTCGACGAGTAATGGAATGACCGAAGATAGTCAAAATGTTTGGGGGAATGCTTATCCTTATTTGGTTAGTGTTGATAGTCATTGGGATAAAACGGTCAGCAGTTATGAGAAAACAACAGTGATAGACGATTCAGTGGTACTTAAACTGTTTGGCGTTTTACCACAAAATTTGGATTTTGAAATTCTTAGAAGAAATGCAAGTGGTAGGGTAGCAGAACTTCGCATTGGAGAAAAAATCTATTCAGGGGTAGAATTTAGGAACCTTTTAGGACTTCGTTCAAGTGACTTTGAATTATCTGTTGAAAATCATCAGCTTTTGATTAAAACTAAAGGATTTGGACATGGTGTGGGCGTTAGTCAATATGGAGCTAATGCTATGGCAAAAGAGGGACGAGATTATCTTTCGATTATTAAACATTACTATCAAAATGTAGAAATTAGGAATTATTAGTTTCTACATTTTTACTTTTTAAGAAAAAAATAAAAAAAGGGAAAGAAATGTATTGACATAGTAAGAGATAAGGTGATATATTAAAT
>CAJUNG010000003.1 GCA_910587725.1 uncultured Bacilli bacterium | reverse complement strand
ACTAAATGCAACTCCATATATTTTTTAGGGTTGCATTTACTTTTGCAATTAACTTGATGATAAAGGTAAGGATGATTTTGAACGAGAAATATAGAAAAAATATTGTTTTTATGCTATAATTTGCTTAGACAATTTATTTTCAAAGCAAAAAGAGGTGATTATAAAAATGGAAGAATTACTTGATATTTTGGATGACACAGGAAGAAAAACAGGTGAATCTTTACCTAGAAACGAAGTTCATAAAAAAGGATTATGGCATAGAGCTATTGTGTGTGCAATAATAAATGAAAAAAGTGAGATATTATTACAACAAAGGTCATTCAATAAAGAGAAAAATGCTGGTATGTGGGATATATCTGTTGCAGGTCATATTTCAGCTGGTCAAGATTCTTTATCTGCTACTCAAAGAGAAATAAAAGAAGAGGTAAATGTGGATTCCCAATGTGATGAACTTCAACTTATAAAAACATACAAAGATCAAAGAGTAATTAGACCAGATTTTATAGAAAATCAAATTTATGACTTTTATATATTGAGAAAAAATGGTTTAACAATGTCTGATATTACTATTCAGGAAAGTGAAGTAGAACAAGTAGCATTTGTAGATATAAATTCATTAAGCAAAATGGTTTCTAATAGACAAGTTGTAGAAAGAGATATTATGTATTCAGCTCTTTATGACTATTTTACGAATGTGAAAGAAACTAATCATAGTAAAGGAAGATAAATTTATTAAGTGGCAAAATGATATTGCTACTTTTTTAATTTCTTGGTAAAATGTATCTAGTATTGATTCTTATATCAATCGTTGTGGTAAAAAGTTGTAGATACCTACGACAATGGCACCAGATTGATACCAAACTCGAACTTTTTGAAATTATTAAGGTTCGAGTTTTAATATGCCAAAAATTAGTGTATAATGTTTATAGAAATTAATTTGATGTTTGTCAATTTAGTAAAAACACACTTGTACATTGACATCAACAATATAAATGTGATTAATAATTATATATTTTATTCGGGATGTGGGAACTTGAATTTTACTGAAACTGATAAAAAAATAGTTAAAAATGCTTATAAAATAATATTACTTAATCTTAAATACTATCTGAAACACTATGATGCAAAAGATGGAATATCATATTCTAAAATATTTTTTAAGATGTTGCATAGTGGCCTCTTTAGTATGAATGGAACAATTAATTTTGATAATAATTATGACTACTTAGGATTACCTTCAGAAATAAGTCAAGGGGTACAGATTATGTATGGGATTTGTTGCTGTAGACATGCCACTGAATTTTACTATAACTTATTATGCATGTTTAATTATAATCCATCTTTATTATATATTTATGTAGATAATAATACAGGAGTTTGGCGTAAGGTAAATCCTGCAATTGATAAAGCCAATCATCAAGTAATATTATTAAAAGATAGGCATATTATAGATCCTGCAAATAAGTTTATTTTGCAAATACAAAAAAACGGAGAATTGAAACTTATAGATTCAGAATATCCTGATTGTTTAGAAACATATCAAGAAACTAATATTACTGTTGTAGGAAATGTGTTAGAAAAATATTATACATACAAGAGGCTTGGAATAAGAAATGTATATTCTTAAAAAGTTGTTGAACGTCTTTCCAGGGCACCATGGGATTTTTATCCGAATCCCCAAAAAAGTTCGGTTTATTTTTTTGTGTTAGTATAGAAATAACAAAAATTTATGATATGGAACAGATATGGAATAACGGTGGTAAAAAATGGAAGTATGAATATAAGTTTAGAAAAGGTGGGAAAACTTTATGCGCATTTTATTTCAACAGTCACACTTTAGGCTTTATGATTATCTTTGGTAAAAATGAACGAGCTAAGGTTGAGGAAATAAGAAGTGCTCTTTCGTCTGATGTATTGACATCTTATGATGCTGCTGAAACTTTTCATGATGGGAAATGGGTTATGTTTAATATAGTGGATTATTCAATAATTGAAGATTTGAAGAAATTGTTGTTTATAAAGAGAAAACCAAATAGAGAGAATATAGATGATAATTTATCCCAGAAATAAAAAAGAAGATAAACTAGTGGATAACAATTGAGTACTTATGCGTTAGTATTAGCGTTAAAATCATGGATGTCAAAAACTTTTGGCAGACAGAATATTCACTTTTTTTATAAAATGACATTGGAGGTGCAAAATGGATATTGGAACACGAATCAAAAAATATAGGGAGCATCAAAATATTTCCCAAGATGAACTAGCATTAAAAATCTTTGTCTCAAGACAGACTATTTCAAATTGGGAAACGAATAAAAGTTATCCTGATATTAAAAGCTTAGTGATGTTAAGCAATCTCTTTAATGTATCTCTAGATGATTTTGTAAAAGAAGATGTGGAGGAGATGAGAAAAATAATTGATAAGGAAAAAATTAAAGAATTTAACGTGATGAGTTGTATATTTTTTATAGAATTACTCATCGTAACAATTAGTGCTTATCCATTAAGCAAATTTTATGGTCGTATTGGGGTTCTTATTTGGTTATTATTTTATCTAATAACATTTGGAACGGCAACATTTATTGAAAAATTTAAGAAAAATAATGATATTCAGACCTACAAAGAAATTATTTCGTTTCTTGATGGAAAGCAATTAACCTATGAAGAAACACAACAGGAAAAAGGAAAAAGAATGTATCAAAAAATTTTATTTGCATTCTTGATGGGAATCATAGCACTTATTATTAATTTAATTATAATATTTATGATTCATCACATTTAAAAAAAATTTGGAGGTAAATTATGGAATTTTGGATAATTATGATAATATTTATATGTATGGGTGGAAGTTGTTCACTAGCTGGTACTTGGTGGAGTAAAAAAAATAAAGAAGAGAAAAAATAATCACCTTATCTTAGATAAAGCGAATCAATGATATAGAAGATTTGCTTTTTTCATGTTATAATCATAGAATATGAGGAGGAATTATAATGAATAAAACGGCCTGGATATTTTCTTATAAATTAAAAAGAGGAGTAAGTGAAGAACAGTTTATAGAATTAACGAAAAAACTACATGATGAAATTATTTCTAAAGCTAAAGGATTCATTTCTTGGGAACATTACTTAGAAGGAGATATATGGACTGATTTTGTTCTTTGGGAAACCGAAGAAGACGCGAATCAAGCGACCACTATAGGCAAGGGGAAAGAAGTCACCAATAATTTTTATGCTTGTATTCAAATGAATACTTGTAGAGCCTTGATTTCTAAACTAGTGAAAAAGTATTAAATTTTTGTCTCTAATTTAAAGATTGGCAAGTATTTTTACAGTTAAGAAACTTTCTATAGCTAGTACAACTGAATCCTTATAATCATATTTTTAGATTTGTTACTAAATCAATACTATGTATATCTTTTAGATTCAATGTGAATTTTGGTGCAATCCTAAGTTTCCTTTATTGGAAATCTCCTAGAGATGAATGAAAAATTAAGAAATGCTTTCTTTTTTTTTCATCCTATGCTATAATACTATCATATTATAAAGTAAAGGAAGTTGAATTATATGAAACTTAGAAATAAATTGTTTTTCTTTTTTGCGGTTAGTGCACTACTTTTACAACCAGTTATGACTTATGCAGAACCAACTCCAAATCCAACAGGAGACCCATCTACAGAAACACCAACGACGCCAACACCGACGCCATCTTCACCTACAGCACCGACAAGTGATGGATACTTAAAAAGTTTATCTGTTGCGGGAGTTCGGTTTAACCAAAATTTTAGCAAAGCGGTAAACGAATATACGGCAACTGTAACAAGCAGTACGACAAGCGTTAATATTTCAGCAACAACCGAGGTAGATACAGATACAATTAATGAAGGGGACCTTGGATTTAAGAACTTGCAAGATGGAGAAAACGTATTTAAAGTGAATGTAAAAACAGCTTCTGGAAAAACGAATACTTATACAATTAAGATTATTCGAGCAACAACAAACTTAAATTTGAAATCTTTAACGGTAGTTGGAGCTACATTAAATGAACCATTTAAAAGTACAACTTACAATTATACCGTTGATGTTACTTATAATGTAGAAGCAGTGACGATTCGTCCCGAAGTAGAAGATGAAAGTGCTACGGCAACAGTGAGTGGAAGTACGAATTTAAGTGTAGGAAAAAATACGATTCGTGTTCTTGTAAAAAACTCGGCAGGAGAAAGTCAAGAATATCGAATTATTGTGACTCGTGGAACTGAAGATGAGTTGAATGAAGAAGATGAACCTGGTTCTATTGTCTCTTCTGTAGATGAAGTGGAGAAATCTGATGTAGTAACCCCTGTTCCTGATAATAATCCAGGTAAAGGAAATACGCTTACTTATATTTTGGTTGTTGTCGTTTGTATCATTCTTTTAACTATCGGAATTGTTGGAATTTATTTCTATGTGAAAACAAAAGAGAGAAGCGAAAAGAGTAAACAAAAAAGAATTGAGAAATTAAAGAAGAAACAGCAGAAAATCGAAGAAGAATTAACTGGGCTTATGCCGGTAATTACCAAAGAGATGGAACAAGAACATCTGCAAGCAAAAGCGATTCCTGAAGAAAGTCCTATGAGTGAAATTCCTGTGAGAGAAATCCCTCAGATGGATGAATTGGAAGATACGATTGAACTTGAACCTGTCACTAGAGAAGAAGATATTGACTTTGAAATTGAACCACAATCAGAATTAAAACCATCAGAGTCAGTGATTAGTAGAAATGTTTTAGAGGAATTCGATGATTTATTTTTAGATGAGTAATTTCTCATCTTTTTTTGAATAAGCGAGGAGGAGTTAAATATGATTTTTAAACCTAAAGAAAATACGTTAGAAATGGATGAAAAGGTAATTGCTCAGATTCGAGCATTAGGACTTGATATGATTCAACATGCAGGAAGTGGTCATCCAGGAATTGTACTTGGTGCAGCACCAATTTTATATACGCTTTATAGTAGACATATGAAAGTTAATCCAACCTGTTCGAATTGGATAAATAGAGACCGTTTTGTCATGTCAGCAGGGCATGGTTCTGCACTTCTTTATGCAACTCTTTTCATGGCAGGATATCCCCTTACTTTGGATGATATGAAAAGTTTTCGTCAACTTTTATCCATTACGCCAGGACATCCTGAGTTTGGTCTTACCCCAGGAGTGGATGCTTCTACTGGTCCTTTAGGACAAGGTGTTGGTATGGCGGTTGGAATGGCCCTTGGAGAGGAATATTTACGCTCAACGTTAAAGGCAAAAAAAGAACCACCAGTTGATTTTTATACCTATGTTCTTGTTGGAGAAGGGGACTTAATGGAAGGTGTCTCTTATGAAGCATTAAGCTTAGCAGGAACTTTGCGTCTTCAAAAGTTAATTGTTCTTTACGATAATAATGGAGTAACTTTAGATAACCAAGCGAGTATTACTTTTTCCGAAGATATTTTAAAAAGAATGACCTCTTTTGGTTTTGAAACGTTTGAAGTAGAAGATGGAGAGGACATTCTTGCAATTGATAAAGCGATTGAAAGTGCAAAAAATAGTGATAAACCTGCCTTTATTTCGATTAAGACGACACTTGGGAAATTTTCTAAGCTAGAAGGGACTAATCTTGCTCATGGAAAAGTTTTAGAAGAGGAAGATGTGATTTCGATAAAAAATAAACTGGGTGTTCGTGAAATTCCGTTTACGGTTTCTAATGAAGCGATGGAATATTTTGCTAATCAGATTACTTCTCGGACAATGAAAGGATATGAGCGATATAAAAAGCGAATTGAAAAGAGCGATAATAAAGAACTTCTTACGCGTCTTTTAGAACACAATTATACCATTTCCTTAAAAAATATTCACTTAGAACAAGAAAATGCCGAATCTCGTGCTTTAAGAGATTTCTCTTCTGATGTGATTTCTTCGATTCATGATGATTTGTGTATTGGGGGAAGTTGTGATTTATTCTCTTCTTGTAAAACTTATCAGGAAGGAGAAGGGGATTTTTCTTCTAAAAATCGAAGTGGGAAAAATATTTGGTTTGGTGTCCGCGAACATGCTGCTGCTGCGATAATCAATGGAATGTGCTTAGTGGGACTTCGTCCTTATGTATCGACATTCTTAAGTTTTTCTGATTATATGAAACCAGCAATTCGACTTTCAGCAATGATGAAGCTTCCCGTTACTTATATTTTTACTCATGATTCCCTCCGTGTTGGTGAAGATGGTCCAACGCATGAACCGATTGAGCAATTAGATAGTCTTCGCTTGATTCCTGGTGTTGAAGTTTTTCGCCCAGGAGATATGAACGAAGTCATTGGAACTTATAAGGCAATTTTTGCTAAAAACGAAGGAGTCAGTATCATTTCTCTTGCGAAAACGAAAGTTTCTTCACTTCCAGAAAGTGGAATTAGTGAAGTGATGAAGGGTGGATACATCGCTTGTCGGGAATCTGGTAATTTACAAGGAATTTTGATTTCTTCTGGGGATGACTTACAAACGGCGATAGAATTACAAAAACGCTTTCTTGCTAGAGGAGTATTCGTTCGTGTTGTGAGTATGCCATCCATTTCTAGATTTCTTTCACAAGAAGAAAAATATAGGAAAGAAATATTACCAGATAAGGGAAAACGTATCGTCCTAGAATCATCGACTGCTTATAGCTATTATCCTTTGTTAAGAGAAGGGGACCAATTATTATCGACTACACAGTTTGGTTTTTCCGCATCCAGTGAAGACGTATTAAAGAAAATGGGGCTAGATATCGATACTTTAGAGAAAAAAATAGAACTTTAAGAAAGAAAAATTTTAACGGTTTTTCTTTTTTTTCGACAAAATTTTTCCTCTCTTTTTTTTATACTAGAAAAGTAAAAAGAATAGGGGATGATTTTTTTGCGGAGCTACTATATTTTTAGTGTAAGACAGGAGTTTATGAAACTTTATCATGAACGACCTAGCAGCTTATATGAAATGTTAAAACAAATTTATACATTAAATAAATGTGAAATCGATTATGCGTTTCAAGTATTTTCTTCACTAACGGATAAAATTGAAAAAGAGAGGATTGACCAAAAACTATATTTGAAATATCATCATGAAATGATTTATACTAAAACAAAAACAGAACATATCATTAATAATCTGTATAAAGATGAGGTGAGTATTTTAAATATTAAACATTCCTATATGTTATTAACAACCAATCATAGCTATTCTTCTTTTTTTAATATTTTATTAGATTATCATGATGCTTTCTTCGTATGTGATTTCAAAAATCAGGATTATTTCTTTTTAAATGACATTAAAGTACTTGTTTAACTTGTAAAAATTTAGTAAAATAGCGTTAGAAAGGTGTGTGAAATCATGCAAATGTTTTTCGATATTTTAAAAGTTGTAGGTCTTTTGGCAGTAGGAGCAGTGATTGGCTTTTTCGTTGCACGAAAGTTTATGATGAAATATTTAAAAAAGAATCCTCCCATTAATGAGGAGATGATTAAAGCTCTAATGGCACAGATGGGAAGAAAGCCTAATCAAAAACAAATCAATCAGATTATGAAACAGATGGAGCAACAATTCAAATAAGAAAAAATCCTAGGAAGATAGGATTTCTACCAAAAGAAAAAGGTTCAGGATTTTTCCCGAATCTTTTTATTCATGAATTTTTTTAATTGATAGACCAATTCCAAGAATAGCAACGATTACTACAGCACCAATTGTGATTAAATTCATATCTCCAGTAGAAGGATTTTCTACTTCAGTTGTTGGTGTAGATGTTGGTACTTCTGGCTCATCACTTGGTGTAGGTGTTGGCGTTGGTGTGTTACTTGGTGTTGGCGTAGGACTAGGACTAGGTGTAACGTCGGATGCTTTAATACAAATTTCTACTCTTAAAATATCATTTGTTCCATTAGCACCAAAGCTTGCAATCTCAGGTGCAGTTCTCGTTGGATTTTTAACTACGATGAAGTTGGTAAAACTTTTGTCTGTTCCGATATCGGTTTCTTTGTATTCTCCTTCGAAGAAACTTGCATATTCACTACCTACAGCAATTTTAATTCCCGTTAAAATCGATTGATAAGTATCTTTACTGAATCCACCATTTTCTGAAAATGTTAAAATGATGAAGTCGTTACTTACAGACTTTAACATATGGACATCGCCAATTGTTTTATCGAGTTTTGCATCCTTTTCTCTTGATTTAATCGTTTCTTTTTCACTATCGGTGAAACTTGCTTCTTCAAAATAAGTTCCTGCTGCATGAACCATATTTGGTGTAATCATCATCGCTAAGATAAGCATACTGGTGAGTAATTTTTTCATAATAGTAATTAACCTCCTTTATTCTATTACGATTTTATTTTAACGTGTTTTTTCCTTTTCTGTCAACATAATTTGACATTTTTTTCTTTTGTTTGTCAAGTGAAGTGTAAACTTGTATTTTTCTTCTGCCTTTGGTATACTTTATTATATAGTAAGGATAAAAAGAAAGATGGGGAAAGCGATGCGGGATAATGATTCTAGTACAACCGAAATATTAGATCATCTTTTAGATGAGCTTTTTGGTGATGTTTCCTCATCTTCTAAACCTTCAGTAGATGCTAAACAAGTCCATAAGAATTTAGAAGATACGATTGAGTTTTTAGCTTGCGGCAACACTTCTCTTTATTTTGATTCGGATGACTCTTTCGAAGAAATTGAACTTCTAGATGAGGAAATCGAAGAATTTACAGAAGCGAAAGTATCTTTAGAAAATACGATTGAGCTTTTAGATATTGTTCAACCTGTAGAGCCAATCGTTGTTAAGAAGAAGGTAAAACCGAAGAAGCGACCATGGATTATTTTGCTTAGTTGTTGTTTTATTATCCTTGCTGTAGTTTCCTATAAAGTGTTTTTTTGGGGACGAGATAGTTTTAAGACAAATCAACAAATTGAAAAAATTGTATCCGATACTAAAGTTAATGATGCGGTAATTCCTGAGGATTTTTTCAAAGACGATACAGGTACAGATTTAGAGACGAATAATCTAACCTACTTTAATGCAGATTTTACGAATCTTTTACAGCAAAATAGTGATGTCAAGGGATGGATTAAAGTGAATAATACAAATATCAATTATCCTTTTGTACAAACTACCGATAATACCTTTTATTTACGACATTCTTTTGATAAAAGTAAAAATTATGCTGGTTGGGTATTTGCCGATTTTCGTAATCATTTCTCCTCATTGGATGAAAACACGATTCTTTATGCTCATGGAAGACTTGATAATACGATGTTTGGAAGTTTAAAACAGGTGGTTGAAGAAGCATGGTATCAAAATGTTGATAATCATTTTGTTCATCTTTCGGGACTTCAGGAAAATAGTATTTGGAAAGTATTTAGTGTTTATACGATAGAACCAGAAACGTACTATATCACGCCGAATTTTAATACGAAAGCGGAATTTCAAAAGTTTTTAACGATATTATCGGGAAGAAGTGTTTATGATTTTCAGGTGGATTTAGATGAGAATGATAAAATTTTGACACTTTCTAGTTGTTATAATGATACATTACGAGTTGTATTACATGCGAAACTTGTAGGAATAGAAGAAAGGGATGAGTAATATGAAACTTACCAAACAAATCAATAAGAATATATTTAGAGAATATGATATTCGCGGGTGTTATCCAAAAGATATCAACGAGGATATTAGTTATACAATTGGTAGAGCTTATGGAAGCTATTTAAGACAACTCGGTAAAATTGATTGTATTGTCGGAAGGGATAATCGTTATTCTTCAGATAATTTAGCCGATACTTTCATTGCTGGAGTGACCGAAAGTGGAGTTCACGTCTTAGACTTAGGACTAGTGACAACACCGATGTATTATTATGCTTGTTATAAAAAAAATATCGATTGTGGTTGTATGATTACGGCAAGTCACAATCCAAAAGATGACAACGGATATAAAATTTCCTTTGGGGAATATCAAAATGCGAAAGGGCAAGAAATTCTTGATTTTTATGACTTTTTAATGAGAGGAGAATTTGCAACAGGAGATGGAATTCATTCTAGAATGAATATTAAGGATTCCTATATTTCTTATCTGCTTTCTTCTATAGAAATCAAAAGACCATTAAAGGTGATTGTCGATTGTGGAAATGGAACAACATCTCCTTTTATTAATGATGTATTTGCTCCTCTTTCTCAGATTTCTGAAGTTTTATTATATGCTGAGAGTAATCCGGAGTTTCCTCATCATCATCCTGACCCTTCTGTCGATGAAAATATGCGTGTACTACAAAATGCAGTTATTGAATTAAAAGCAGATATTGGGGTTGCTTATGATGGAGATGGAGACCGCCTAGGTGTTGTCGATGATAAGGGAAGACTTCTTCGAATGGATGAAGTGATGGCTTTATTTGTTCGGGATTTATCTTCTATTGAAGGCGCAAAGTTTTTATATGATGTCAAATGTGGAATGACCCTTACTCATGAAATTGAAAAATGTGGAGTAGAAGGTGTTATGGTTCGTACGGGAAATTCTTATACCAAAGCCTTAACTAAGGAACTAAATTGTATTATGGGGGGAGAATACTCGGGACATGTTTATTTTCGCGATAAGTTTTTAGGATTTGACTCGGGAATTTATGCTTCTCTTCGTGTTTTAGAATTACTTAGTAAAAGTGATGTTCCTCTTTCTGAAATGGTGGACTCTTTGGAACATTTTTCATCGACTCCAGAATTAAAATTCCCATGTAGTGATGAGACTAAATTTGAAGTGATTGAAAAAGTTAAAGATTATGTCAGAGGAAAAAACTATTCTTTTTTAGAAATTGATGGAATTCGTGTTCCTTATCCGAATGCTTGGGTTTCTATTCGGGCAAGTAATACAGGACCAAACATTACGATGCGAATTGAGGCTAGTAGTAAGGAACAACTAGAAAGTTTACAAAAAGAATTTGAGGGACTTTTACATTCCTTTTTAGAGAGTGAGTCATAGAAAAATGCGTAGATTTTTTGAATGTGGTCGATTGTGCTGACTGAACTCACTTGGGCACATTTTTAAGAATTGATTAGAAAAATAAGAAAAAGAAAATGCGAATTTTCTTTTTTTCTTGTCCTATAAAAGTTCTTGTATCCCTTACTGAAACATAGTATAATGATGATAAGGACGTGATTGAAGTGAAATATTATTGTATTGGAATCAAAGGAAGTGGGATGGCAACCCTTGCTTGCCTTTTAAATGATTTAGGAGAGACGGTTAGTGGATATGATGATGTCAAAGAAGAAAAATTTACAGAAAAAGGATTAAAAGCAAGAGGAATTCCTATTTTTTATGATTCTACACATCCATTAGATAAAGATACGATTGTTACCTATTCTAAAGCCTTCAAAGAAGACCATAAAGAAATGGTTCGCGTGCGGCAGCTTGGCTTAACAATAAAAGAATACAACGAGGTTGTTGGGGATTTGACCAAACGATTCCAAACTATTTCCGTTTGTGGTACGCATGGAAAGACAACGACGACATCGATGATTAGCGATATTATAGATAAATCGTATGGATGTAATTATTTTATTGGTGATGGTCGAGGAAAACTAGATAAAAAAAATCAATACTTTGTGATTGAATCCGATGAGTTTAATCGTCATTTCTTAAAATATTATCCAAGTATTGCAGTTGTTACCAATATTGAACTAGAACATATGGAGTGTTACCAAGATATTGATGATATCATTTCTACATTTCAGACCTTTATTGAGAAATGTAAAGATACTGTCTTTTTATGTGGGGATAACGAGAATGTTCGTAAACTAAAACCGACAACAAAAGCGATTTACTATGGTTTTTCCGAAGAAAATGATGCAGTGATTAAAAACTTAAAACGTTTAACAGACGGGGTTCAATTCGATTTATGGATAGATGAGACTTATTTTTCTACGTTTCAGCTTCCCTTATTTGGAAATCATATGGTGTTAGATGCAGTTGCTTGTATTTTGGTTTGTCACCACTTAAATATTCCTAAAGAACAAATTTTTGAAGAATTGCAAAAATTTCATAATGCCGAAAGACGTTTTCAAGAAGAAATCTGTGGAAATACGGTAATTATTGATGATTATGCGCATCATCCAACAGAGATTCGGGCAACATTAGAAGCAGCAAGACAAAAGTATCCAGATAAAAAAATTATTGCCATTTTTAAACCGAATACCTATTCTAGGACAAAAGATTTTTATTCGGACTTTGCCGATAGTTTAAATCTTGCAGATTTTTGTTTCTTGACCGAAATTGATGCGAATCGGGAAAAACAGGAAGAATATCCGGGCGTTACTTCAAAAATGATTTTTGACTTACTGGAAAATAAAGAAATGCTAGATGTTCATCATATGGAAAGTGTGACCAGATTTTCAGGTGAAGTTATCTGCTTTATGAGTTGTGCTAGTGTTGCTCACATGAAAGCAGATTTAATTTCCCATCTTGCTGTCAAGCAAACTGACAAGTAGAAAAGAAAAATTATATTTTGCCGTGAAACTTTTATTTTTTCGGTTATAATAGATAATAGACGAGGTGGAAGACGTGGAAATAGTCGATACAGTTGTAGAGAGTTGTATTCATATTTTATCTCAAGCAGGACCAATGGCGGGAATTTTATTGATTTTGTTAGAAAGTGTTTTTCCTGTTCTTCCTCTTTCTGTCTTTATCACTTTAAATTTAATGACCTTTGGTAGTATCTTGGGATATTTCTTATCTTTAGGTGCAACCATTGTTGGCTGTACTTGTTCCTTTTTTTTCTTTCGGCAAGTTTTTTCTCATCGCCTTTATCGATTGGTCGAGAGAAAAGATTACATCGAAGTAAAAAAATGGATGGTGAAAATTACTAAAATTAAATTTACTAATCTGGTTATTCTTATTGCACTTCCTTTTACCCCTGCATTTTTAATTAATATTGCTGCCGGATTATCGCATTTATCTTTTCGTAAATACTTCTTTTCCTTACTGATTGGAAAAGCCGTCATGGTTTATTTTTGGGGATATGTAGGAACAAGTTTGTTAGAAAGTTTAACCGACTTTAGTGTATTATTAAAAATTATTATTTTACTTTTATTTGCGTATATCGCATCTAAAGTTATCGAAAAATCTGCAGAAATCTAAATGGAGGTGATAAAGTGGAAATCGCAATGATTATTTTACTTGTCGTAGTTTTATTATTACAAGTCGTTTCTTTACTTAAAAAGACAGAAAATCAAACCAATGGCGAGATGATTGAGCGATTAGGAAGATTTGAAGTTTCTATCAATCAGGAGATTGCGAACTTTAAAGAACAATTACAAAATAATGTCCGTAAAGAAATGGAAGCCGTAAAAGAAAAAATTGAAGTTCAATTGATGAAAATTAACGACCGAGTCAATGAGCGGTTAGATGAGAATTTTGAGAAAACGAATAAGACTTTTACTTCCGTTGTTGAACGATTGGCAAAAATTGATGAGGCACAAAAGAAGATTGATTTATTATCTAGTGATATTGTAGGTCTACAAAGTATTTTGACTGATAAAAAAACGAGAGGAATTTTTGGTGAGGTCAACTTAAAACAAGTACTATCTAGTGTTTTTGGAGAAAAGAGTACAAAAATTTATGACCTTCAAGTAACGCTTCCGAATGGAATGATTGCGGATTCCGTTCTTTATGCACCAGAACCTTTAGGTACGATTGTTATCGATAGTAAATTTCCTTTAGAAAATTACCGAATGATGGTCGATAAAAATATTTCTCTTGAACGAAGAGATGCTTATGCGAAACAATTTAAATTAGATGTAAAAAAACATATCGATGCGATTAGTATGAAGTATATCATCGATGGGGTTACTGCCGACCAAGCCATTATGTTTTTACCAGCAGAAGCTATTTTTGCAGAGATTAGTGCACATCATCCCGATTTAATTGATTACTCTTATAAAAGAAGAGTTTGGTTGTCTTCTCCTACCACATTAATTTCTACCTTGACTGTGATTCAAATGATTATTAAGAATATGGAAAGAGATGCTTATACTTCAGTCATCCATGAAGAATTGAAAAAATTAGGAATTGAATTTTCTCGTTATAAAGAACGTTGGGATAAACTATCTAAGAGTATTCAAACGGTCAATAAAGATATTGAAAATGTGCATATCACCACAGAGAAGATTTCTAAAAAATTTGCTTTGATTAATCAGGTAGAAGTCGATGAATTAAAGGAGGATAGAAATGATGAAAATTCTAAAGTTTACGAATAAGATAATTTTTCTTGGTCTTTTAGTGGTTGCAGTTATGCAAATGAATTTAAGTAGTATTGCGATTGTCTTAGGGGCTTTTGCTCCATTTCTCTTAAAATGTTTATTTTCTTATGAAGCAAGTGATGAGATGATTTTGTTCTTTTATTTGTT
Organism: uncultured Bacilli bacterium; assembly: GCA_910587725.1. Lineage (GTDB taxonomy): Bacteria > Bacillota_I > Bacilli_A > RF39 > UBA660 > MGBC162581. The sequence continues at coordinate 47,868 of CAJUNG010000003.1, read as the reverse complement.
TTTCATTATCGCTTATGTTCTCGGTGTTGTCTATAAGATGTATCATACGACGAACTGGATGGACTTGTTGGCCCATTTCTTGTCCGGTGTATTCTTTACCTTCGTCGGTTTATTTCTTGCTAAACATTCCAAATTGTTGAGTAAAAATCATATTTTATTTACCGCAATTTTCTTACTTAGTTTTTCTGCTTTGATTGCCGTTCTTTGGGAGTCTTGTGAATATACTTACGATACGCTTTTTGATAAAGATACACAGTGGGTTAAAGAAACTGGTGTATCCGATACGATGGAAGATATGATGATTGCCGAAGCGGGAAGTCTTTTGGTGAGTGGTGCATACATTTATTTCATGAAGAAAAATCCAAAACGTTGTATAGAAAAAGTCGAAAAATTAATTTAGAAAAGAGGTTGTAGTATGATAGATGAGAAAAAATATAAAGAAATGATGGACGAAGATAAGTGGGAAAAGAAAAAAATGAAAAGTGCGCAAAAGCAGGGGGTTTTTATCTTTTTAGGCATTGTCATTATGATACTTTTTATTGCTTCTATTGTTTTGTATTTTAATGGAATCCACCGAACCCTTGCGATGATTTTCTTTTTGGTCTTGCCCATTGCTTCAGCATTAGGAATTCTTTTTCTTTCAAAAAGCGTATGGGAAAGTCACCTTCGTCGAAAGAAAAAGCCAGCAATTAAAATTAATGTATAGAAATATTTAGAAAAACCAATAATATTATTAGAACTCCTATCGTAAAATAAAGATAGGAGAAGTAGTCATGTTTATGGTTTTTTTGTTTTTTGTTGGTTTTATTTTTCTAGTATTAGCTTTTACCGATTTTATTTTGTATTTGAACGTTTTGGCCTTTCAAGTTTCCTTTAAAAAGTTTCTCTCTATTTTTTTTGGCAGATATTCTTTCTTTTTAATGATTCTTGGCCTTGGTTTAACCTTATTTGTTTTACTAATGAGAAAGAGGGATGAAGAGTGAATATGTTATATGATTTGTTAGTGAATTTACAGGAAGTCGCTTTTGATTTTTTTGAATGGCAGATGGAGGATGATATTGAACATATAAAAAGAATCCCCGTGTTTCGTGTAAGCCGGGAGATGATGATTGATTTAATAGAAAAAGAGGTCGTTGTTGACAAAGAATTCTTAAACCGTATTGCGGATGAGACGGAAAAATATAATTTAGAAAAAATAGAGTATGCAGCTTTATTTTCTGATGGAGAATCCTCAATTGTTGTAGAATTTAATGAAAAAGGCGAAAACTTATTTTTAAGTCATTTGCTTCCTACTGATGAAGAAGAGACTTCGAGATATATTAAAACGGAAGAAGAAGAGAAAATTTCCTACGTTTCCTTAAAACAAAGAGAACATCATACTTTTTTCACTAGAGAAGAAAGAAAAATTAAGAACTTTTTAGAAAAAGAGATTACGGCTTCTTATCAGAAAAAAGAGTATTCTAAACTTCGCTATCTCTACTTAGAATATTTTGAAAAAGAAGAAGAAAATCCTAAAAAAATTAAAGAAGCATTACTTTCTTCGATTCAACATCATTTGACGAAAAAGCACTTGTCCTTATATGAAGTGTTATTGATGGTAAAAGAGAAAAAAGCAATATAAGAATGCAAGAACTATTTAAGTCTGGCATTTTTTTATTGACTAGAAGGTGAATAAATTTGGAAAAAGAGAAATCGACTTTGGTTTTATTTTAGTATTGTTCAGAGAAAAAAAATGTGCTAAAATTTAATTAAGCTTTAGGGAAGTGAGGAGAATCATGGGCAAAAGAAATATTAATTACATACAATATGGTGAGGGAGATGACGTTCTTCTTTTACATGGTTGGGGTCAAAACATCGAGATGATGAAGCCATTAGGAGATGTACTTGTCGGAAAAAGAGTGACGATTTTAGATTTTCCTGGATTTGGGAAAAGCTTTGAATTAGTAAGTAGTTGGTCGATTGAAGATTATACGAAATTTATCGAAGAATTCGTACAAGAGTTAGGCCTTAAAAATCTCACATTGATTGGTCATTCCTTTGGTGGTAGAGTAGCGATTTCCTATGCTTCTAGAAATCCAGTAGAAAAGTTGATTCTTTTTGGTGCTCCTTGTGTTAGAACACGAAAAACTAGTAAAAAAGAGTCATTTTTGAAGGCGATGAAGAAAGTTCCTTTTTTCAATGGATTTGGAGAATACATGAAAAAATATATTGGTTCTACAGATTATAGGAATGCAACACCAATCATGCGAGAGACCTTAGTTAAAGTCGTTGCGCAAGACTTAAGCGAAGATGCTAAAAATATTCAATGTCCTACACTACTTATTTGGGGAAGTGAGGATTCTGCTGCTTCGGTGGAAGATGCGAAGAAACTAGAGCTATTATTAAAGGATGGAGGATTAATTGTATTAGGGGGATACACACATTATGCTTATTTAGAAGCATTACCACAAGTGAGTAATATTGTGAATCAGTTTTTAGGAGGGAAGTAAAATGGTCTATTTTTTAATTTGTTATGGCCTTATTTTAATTTATAATCTTGTCAAAGGAAAAAAAGCAATGCATATGCTTCAACAAAATCTTTATAATGAAAATAATCGATATGCAAAGTGGTTAGATAAAAATATTAAAACGGCGTATCTTTATCCGGATTTGATTTCTCTTGTGATGATTGCCGGAGCTTGTTTACTTAATCAAACTCTGATTTCTAATATTCTTATTGGCGTATCTCTAGTTTTTTATGGATTTACGGCATATTTGATTAAAAAAAGAGAAAAAAATGAGCAAGTCAAGAAGCCACTCGTCGTTACGGCACGCGTGAAGAGACTTTTAGTAACGCTTACGATTGTTTACTGTATTCCATTAATTCTTTATTTTGCATGTGCTGAGTATCAATACTTTGTCTTATTTACACTGGCGATGTTTACTACTTTTGTTTACTCGATGGTGTTACTTGCTAAAATTTTAAACACGCCAGTAGAAAGAATGGTATATCGTAAATTTTATCGTCAAGCCCAAAGAAAGCTAAAATCGATGAATCATTTATCTGTAGTGGGAATTACAGGAAGTTATGGAAAAACGAGTAGTAAAAATATTTTGGCCAGTATTTTAAATGCTAGATATATTACTCGTCCAACACCAAGAAACTTAAATACTGAATATGGTCTTATGATTACCATTAATAATCATTTAGATAAATTCGATGAAGTTTTTATCGCCGAAATGGGGGCTTACACAAGAGGAGAGATTAAAACCCTTTGTGATATGGTTCATCCAAAGTATGGAATTTTAACAAGAATTGGGACGGCTCATTTAGAAAGTTTCGGAAGTCAAGAAAATATTCAAAAAACGAAATTCGAACTTATTGAATCATTACCATCCGATGGTATTGCGATTTTAAATATGGATGATGAACTTCAAACGAGTTATGAATTAAAAAACGATGTAGAAGTTGTGTGGATTGGTATTGACCGTTTAGATGCCGATGTCGTTGCTAAAAATATTCAATGTAGCGGTAAAGGAAGTACTTTTGATATTTTGTTTGATGGAGAAAAGAAAGCTTATCCATTTGAGACAAAACTTCTTGGAAAAAATAATGTCTATAATATTTTAGCGAGTGTTGCGTTAGGACGAAAGATGGGAATGACTATTGAAGAATTACAGCAAGGCGTTCGAAAAACCAAACAAATCGAACATCGTTTAGAACTTCGCGACTTAGGTTATATGTATATGATTGATGATGCGTATAACTCAAATCCGGTGGGAGCGAAAGCTGCTCTTGATGTTTTAGCAATGATGGATGGCTTAAAAGTTGTGGTAACTCCAGGAATGATTGAACTTGGGGAAAAACAAGAAGAACTTAACCGTGAGTTTGGCCGTCAGATTGCGTCCGTTGCTGACCAAGTAATCTTAGTTGGTGAAAAGATTACTAAACCAATTCAAGAAGGATTAAAAGATGCGGGTTATGATAAAAATAAGATTCATATTTTAAATGATGTTACTAAGGCATATGAATTAATCCGTACATGGAAAGAAAAAAAAGATGTTTTTGCCCTTTTTGAAAATGATTTGCCAGATAATTATAATGAATAAGAGAGAGGAAGTTAACGTATGAAAATTAGAGTAGGTGTTATTTTTGGAGGAGAAAGTGTCGAACATGAAGTTAGTGTCATTTCTGCCGTTCAAGCAATGCACAAGATGGATACAGAAAAGTATGAAATCGTTCCTATTTATATCACGAAAGATAGAAAATGGAGAACAGGAGAAATTTTAAAAGACATTGAGACTTATCAAGATATGGACCTTTTAAAACGATATACCAAAGAAGTTGTTCTTTTAGAAAAAATGGGAAGATTTGTTCTACAGGAAAAATTGGGAATGTGGAAAAAAGAAGTTAAAGAAATTGATATTGCTTTTCCTATCGTTCATGGAACTAACGTAGAAGATGGTGTTCTTCAAGGATATTTAACGATGATTGGGATTCCTTTTGTCGGAGTTGACGTTTATGCTGCTGTAGTTGGGCAAGATAAAGTCTTTATGAAAGATATTTTTGTTGCTAATGGAATTTCTGTACCAAAATATATTTGGTTTTATGATACAGAATATGATGATGATAAAGAGAAAGTGTTGAAAGATATCGAAAAGAAACTTTCTTATCCTGTCATTGTTAAACCGGCAACACTTGGTAGTAGTGTTGGTATCCATGTTGCTGAAAATCGAGAAAAATTGGTTGAAGCAATTGAAGATGCAGTTAGCTATGATAAAAAGATTATCGTCGAAGAAGTGGTTGCTAACCTAAGAGAAGTGAATATTAGTGTGCTAGGAAATGTGGATACGAAAAAGTTAAGTGTGATTGAAGAAGTTTTATCTGAGCATGCCATTTTAACTTATGAAGACAAGTATGTCGGTTCTTCTAAGACGAAAGGTGCAGGGAAAGTTGCTTTTCCGAAGAAGTCTAAAGGAATGGCTTCTGCAAGTCGTATGATACCTGCTAAAATCGATAAAAAGGTCGAAGAAAAAGTAAGAGAGATGGCGCTTTTAGCGGCTAAAGCTCTTGGTTCTAGTGGAGTGGTTCGCATTGACTTTTTGATTGATGATGCGAAAAAGGAAGTATATATTAATGAGGTCAATAGTATTCCTGGTTCTTTATCTTTTTACTTGTGGGAACCATGTGGGAAAGACTATACAGATTTATTAGATGAAATGATTAATCTGGGAATTAAAGATTATAAAAAGAGAAGTGCCAAAACCCATTCTTTTGATACCAACATTTTAAAAGGTTTTTCAGAACTTGGTGGAGTAAAGGGAAGAAAATTTGGTAAGTTAAAATAATGCTTTGGACGATTTAATCCAGAGGAATGAGAACTCGCAATTTGCGAGTTTTTCTTTTGACAAGAATAGACAAAATCTTCTTTGGATTTCTGGACTTTTTTCTTTTTCGCAATTGACAAAGCTAGAATGTTATGGTATCCTTTATTTATAAATAGAGAGTAGTAAAAAGGGTAGTGTGTATTTGATTCAATGTGTGGCACTTACTAATGTAGTAATGTTATGGAAGCATCGATAAGCGTTAGCGGTGACGTGTAAAAGCTAACCTTGATGAAAAAAATATCATTTTTTTTGTCTAAATTGCTTATTCTTACTTTTTACTACTTTAAGACGATCTGCAGAAAGGGGAGTCCATATGGAAAAGAAACAAAAGAAAAAAAATACTGTGGGCAATGTCATTTTTATCATCGTTTGTGTTTTATTACTTTCTGCTTTATTTGTAAACTTAGTCATTATATTCCAGGCACAAACAAATAAAGATAAAGTTCCGAGTTTTCTTGGAATTAAACCTTTTATTGTTCTTTCTGGTTCGATGGAAACAGAGATTAAACGAGGAGATTTAATTCTTACTAAAGTGATTGACCCGACAACATTAAAGATTGATGATGTTATTGCTTTCCGTGATAGTGAAAATGCAGTAACAACCCATAGAATTATCGATATCGTCGTTCGTAATGGACAAACCTATTTTATTACTAAGGGAGATAATAATAGTTCTCAAGACCAAAATCTTGTTGCGATAGAAGATGTAGAAGGACTTTATATGACAAGAATCCCAGGAATTGGTACGATAATGAATCGTCTAGCAGAACCGACGACAATTATGATGGTCGGGGTTGGAATTACGATGATTTTTGTGATATCCTTTGTCATTTCTAGTAAAAAACAACAAGAAGCAGAACGAAAAGAATTCTTAGAATATAAACGTCAAAGAGAAGAAGAACAAGCGGCTTTTCAATCTGGAGGTACAACTTATGCTAAACCATCTTCAACACATTCTACTTATCCAGATGAAGAGGAGATTGCATATCTTCGAGAACAAGAACGACTTCGTAGAGAACAGTTAGAGTATCAAAGACAGCAAGAGGAAAGAAGAAGAATTCTAGAAGAAAGAAAAAGACAATTCGAATCCCTTTCTCCAGAAGAACAAGAACTTTTGAGAAAACGTAGAGAGATGCTTGCTTATCAAAAACAACAAGAAGAAATGCGACAAAAACAAGCAACTGGGCAGATTAATCAAGCAGAACTATTAAGACGAAGAGAAATGCTTGCTCGTGAGAAAGAACAACAAGAAAGAATGACGCGAGACGCGGGTTCTAGAACTTATGATAGTGCATACGAAGAAGAAAGAGAACGGCGAAGAAAAGAAATTCTTGCTTATCAAGAATATCAACGACGCTTAAAAGAATTGCAAGACCAAAATCAAAAACGATAATTTGGCCAGATGAACAATGGTAAACCGCAAACCATTTATACTTTTGCGTTTTACATAAATTAGAAAGTGAAATACTTTCTACAAAATATCCGATTCTATTCAAATGGAGGTGGAAATATGAAACGGATGACATTACTTACTGGATTAGTAGCTGCTGTTGCAATTACTGCTTACTCTGTTAGTGGAACTTATGCTAGATATACTAGCACATTTACAGGGACTTCTAGTGCAAGAGTTGCAAAATGGGCTTTTAATCTAGACGGAGGAGAGACGGCTGGTACGACACTTAACTTTAAGTTGTTCGAATCTGTCAATGATGAAAACGTTACGAAAGGAATTAACGAAAACATCATTGCTCCAGGAACAGAAGGACAATTTGAAATTAAACTTGCCAACCTATCAGAAGTTACGGCTAAAGCAGTCATTACTTTAGATGGTGATTTAGCTGGTGTTCCAATTGAATTCTCTATGGATGGAGAAAATTGGGGAGATTTAAGCACAATCACTTTGACTGCTGAAGAACTTGCTGCTGGAACATTCACAGAAGATGAAACAGAACTTCCAGAAGGAACAGACCCAGAAGGAGAAGAAACTGTTGAAGAAGGAGATACAACTGAAGATACGACTACAGCTACTAAAACAGTAACATTCAACAAAGGTGGAGAAGCAAGTCTTACTGTTTATTGGAGATGGGCATTCATTGGAGATGAAAGTGCTACTTTCAAAGATACACAAACAGATGAGACAGATACTGCTTTAGGTCTTGATGGTACTGCTACACCTACAGTAACAGCAACAATTGTAGCTACTCAAGTTGACTAATCCAATTGGAAGTGCCTTTTACTTCCAAATAAGCTTATAAAGTTTTTGTAGGTTTATTTGAAAGTAAAAGAGTGCAAGAAGGAGTGAAATCATATGAAACAAATTCCCGATAGAAAAGCGGATTTTGAAAACGATAAAGATAAAAAACGGCGATGGATTATCTTACTTTTAATCCTTATCTTTCTTTTACTGATTGCAACAGGAATTACATCAAAGTTTTGGGGGACCATTGGAAATTTCCTTCAAAATGGTGGATTTTACAATATTGCAGGTAATATCGGAGATACGTTAAAAGTTTATAATCAAGAATTGATGTTTGATGAAGAATCTGTAGAAATTTCGCTTAATGAACAAGCCCCTAAAATTAGTTATACTTACAAGAATATTCATCCAAATGACCTTGCTTGTTCGACAAGTGATGCATCTCTTGCTACTTGCTATGTCGAAGATGGATATGTGATTGTTCGTCCGAAAGCTCTTGGAGAAGTCATGGTTTATCTTAATGCAAATGCGAATGGAAAAACTTATATTGCCTCTGTTCGTGTGACGATTGTTGAAGATAAGCGAATGATTGAATTAGAAGAAGCTAGAGGAGAGATAAATCTTGCTTATGGCAATTCTTTAACCTTTGTTTACCGATTAATTGGTCTTTTAGGTGATGTTAAAGTTTCTTCTAGTGATGAAAGTGTTGCTGTTGTTAGTGATGAAAATGGTATGGTTTTAGTTATCGGAAAAAAAGAAGGAGAAGCGGATATTACTTTATCGATTACTTATCAGGGTTCTACTTATACTTCAATCTATCACGTATCGATTGTTCGAAGAGAAAACCATACAGGTCCAGAGAACAATGGTGGTATGCTTTATCCTAATGGTTCGACGAATCCTCCAGGAGCAGGAACAACAAATCCATCAACGACTCCACGTCCAACGGAGGGCGTAAATCCACCCACTAGTGGAGGGGATTCTTCTGGTGGTTATATTACGGATATTGTTTTTCCAGGATTTCCTTCTTGTGGATTTGATAAAGAACACGAAAGTTACTTTTTAAGTGTTTCTTATGATACAGAACTTTTACCGATTTCGATTAAAACCGAAGAGGGAAAAGAAAACATGGTTCGTTATGAACTTAATGGAAGTTCTTCCCTTACTTTAAAAAATGGATTAAATACATTAAAAGTTACATCGCTAGATGAAAATGGTAAAGTCAATGCTTCTTATACGGTTACGGTTTATAAACCAACACGAACGGTAGCATTAAAGAAATTCTATAATGTGTTAATTGATTTATCTAATTACCATCTTCTTTATACCGTTTACGAAACGGCTTATGATTTCGAACGACAAGAAGAAAGAAAAGAAGTCATTACCGGAGATTTCACTAACGATATTCAAATTCAAATGACAGGAAATATTACATTTAATCCTAGTGATTTATATGAAACTTTTTCTGGAGGTATTCGTATTTTTCCAAGTAAAAATTCTCAACTCCTCAATCATTCGTTATCATTAAAAGTATCTTATCCAAAAGCAAAGTCAGAAGCAAATGCAACCGTTAACTTTGTTGCCTTTGATTATCAACTTCCGGATATGTATCAAAATGGTCCTTATGAAATTGAACTTAAAAATAATACAGGATATAAAAATTTGACTTTCCAAGGAACTAACTTTTTTACTGGTGAGTTAGTATCTACCGATATTTTAGATGCCAGTGGAAAGAAAATTGGCGTTCGAATTAAAGAAAAAAGAGATGGCGTTTTAAATGATGAGGTTTATATTGATATCACTTCTAAAAATGGACTTTTAGATTTGGTATTTAAGGAAAGTAAAAATTCTTCTTCCTTTGTCGTTTGTGCGAATGCTTGGAAAGTGGGAAGTGAGGAGTTAGTCGTTACCGGTATTGCTCATGGAATGACAATCAACCAATTTTCTATTTTGTTTAAAATTCGTACAACATATCGATTGACCTTAGATGCTAATGGTGGATTTTTTAATGAACTTCAAGATGTTTATGAATACTCTGTTTCTAGTGATGATACGATTTCTCTAGGAGAGGAAAAGTATAAAGCATATAAAATGGAGAAGGGGCAAAACGGAGAATGTATTTATTACCGAATGGTTAGTTATAATACAGAAAAAGATGGTAGTGGTACTTCTTATCCACTCGATACGGTACTTTCAAGTTTTACTTCCGACATGACTTTATATGCACAGTGGGAAAAGGGAGATGATAGTGACAAACCAAAAATTGTCAAACGAATGGATTTACCAAACTTTAACTTATTCCATAACGAAGCATACTTCCAAAAATATCATCGTGATTTTGTCATTTATCCTGGTGCTAGCGGAACTTATGTAGCGACATTTACGAATAGTACCGTAAATACAATTAAGATTACGGGTATGCGTATGGCAGAAAATGAGACCATTTGTGTTACTGGTGGATGCTTAAATATGGGATATAGTGTTCGTTTTACACCAAAGGATAAAAAAGATTATGTTTATTACTATGGTGGTGCAGGAGAAAAATATCAGATTCTAAATCAAGATGATGCTTCTTTAGTGGATGGTTCACATCAGATTACCTTTGGAGAGGGAATTACGGTTGAACCAGGTGAAGGAGTAGAATTCACTTTACTATGGCGATGGGTTGATTCTAAGGAATATGACTTTAAGCCAGTGATGGGAACGGGTAATCTTCTGAATTATCATGCGTTAGATACCGAGATTGGAAATCAAGCTTCTAATCTTAACGATTACTATCAATTATCGGTAAGTATCGAATTTGTCAATGAAGAAAATTATTGTTCCTTTGAATAGGAGAGTAGATTCTTATGAAAATCATCAAGAAAATAGGAATTGGTCTCCTTTGTCTGGTCTTATTTTCCCTTCTTGCTTTTAATCTTTACAACTTTGTATCGATTCATCTATTTCATCAAGAACTTCCTTCCTTTTTCGGTTATTCCGTTTTGGAAGTTGTATCTGGTTCGATGGAGCCGTCTATTCATGTGGGAGATTTGATTGTGATTAATCGAAATGCCTCCCATTATCAAAAGGGAGATATCGTAACCTTTAAAGATGTCGACGGGTCCTTTGTCACTCACCGGATAGAGAAAATTGATGATGATCAGATGGTTACGAAGGGAGATGCCAATGATTCTTCTGATGACGCTATGCCAAGAAGTAGTTTACGAGGAAAATACTTATTTCGTCTAAATGGAATGGGAAGGCTTCTCGCATCATTTAGAAATCCATTTGTTATCGGGATGATTTTTATTATCGGTGTTATCGTTTGTATCTTTCTTAGCATTGATAAAGATGGAAACCCGATTCTAGACCCAGAAGAAGAAGCGTTTTACGAGTTTAAAGAACAAAAGAAAAAACAAGAGAGTGCTTCTTTGAAAGCTGAACCTGAGTATTCTGATTTTCCTGATTTCACAGAAAATACGATGATTATTCCTCGTTCGACATTTGCAAGGGGTGAATTGTTACTAGAAAAGAACAAGGACCCATACTTGAAAAAGAGATATTTGCAATTAAAGAATGATTATAAGCGAGTAGAAGAGATTTACTTACAAATTAAAAAAGTTTACTTAGAAGTTAAAAATCGTTATGCACAAACCAAGATTACTTATTTAAGCTCTAAAGAAGTATATCTTTATCAAAAAGAGGTTTATGAACTTCATAAGACTTCTAAAAATCTTTATATGAAAGCTTATCATGATTGTATTCGGGCAAAGAATGCTTATATTGGCGCATATAAAAAATTATCACGAATTCAAGATGCTTATAAAAAACAAAGACGTGTCTATCTTTTTACGAAGAATGCTTACTTGAAAGTACAAAAGGAAGTAGAACTTTTAGAAGAGATAGAAGAGTTAGAAAGGTTGTGAGGTTCGATTGAAAAAACTATTTTTTAGTCAAAAATTCAGGCGTCGCTTTTATCGGTGGTTGACGATGTATGTTGGAGTGATGTTACTGTTTACGGCGGTAGTTACTTATTCTCGTTATATTTCTCGATTTGAAGAAGCGAGTGATTCTCGGGTTGCTAGTTTCGAAGTTGCTGTTCTTCCTAAGAACTGTAAGGGAGAAGTCAATAGCAATAACGTTTGTAACTCTGGATTGTTTCGACCGAATAGTAAGATTGAATATGACTTTTCTGTAGATACCTCAAAATTAGATGTTACGTCGGATTTTCAATTGGTGATTCGTGTCCAAGAAGATTTTCAGATGCTCACATTAAATGATATGAAGATTCCTAGTGGGGTAAATGAATATTCTCTACCAGAAGAAATTGTTTTTGCTGGTGAGGGTAAGGTTAAGGATTATCACTTAGTCATTATGTATCAAGGAGAAGATACAGGAAAAACTTATACTGAACCAGTTGTTTCAGTTAGCTATAAAGCAGAGCAAAGAGATTAATTAAAGGAGGGATTTGTATGTTCAAAAGAAAAGGGCAAAATTCTAAAAAGTTTTATTTATTTCTTACGCTTTTAATCTTGGTGGTGGTTGCCTCATTTGCTGGTTTTGTTCCTTCTCGAGCAAAATACTTTAGTCAAAAAGAAGGAGCTCTTGGATTTTCTACGGGAGTATATAAGCTATATAAGGAAAACCAAATTGCATTAAGTAAACCAAACTATCAAGCATCAACAGAAGAGGTAATGCAGTTATCGTTTACTTTCCCAAGAAATGAGATTGGAGATTTTCAACATGAAGATGTCTATGAAGTCGTGATTCCTAAATGTCAAAAAATTACGCTTACTTCTTTAGGAAAAGTTAAAAATAATACCGTTACTTATTCGGATGGAAATCAAAATACAACCAAAGCAGCACTTAGTTGTAATGTCGAAGATTTATTAGTTGAAGATGAATATGGACATGTATGGATTAATTTTGATGTTTCTATTTATGAGAAAGTTGATGAAGAGGAGAAATTCCTTTATACTACACAAAACTTCCGTCTTTCTCATTCTGTATATCTAGCGAATATTTATAAGAAAAAACCGAATGAAGTATCGAATATTTTATCGATTCCTGCGAATGACGGTAATTTCTATCAAACCTTTATGAACTGGATTACTGCTTATTCTCAAGGAACGAATTCAAAAGATACAATTCTATCTTTCGTGAAAAGTATGGTCATTGAAGGAAATAAGGAAAGTGTTCAACAGTTAAAATTGCCAGGAATTCGCGTTGAGTATGATGAAGATAATGATGCTTATGTTTATTCGATTAGTGAGAATTTAGAAAATTATGCGAATGCTTATACAAAGACACTCTTTAGTTTTCAGTTTTTTAAGACTAAAGATAAAGAGGAATTAGAGTTTGCTTTTGAATATTATTTGAATAAAATGTATTTAAAGAATTATTCGAGTGCAGATGCGAAAAGACTTTCAGAACTTGTTATCACTTATGTAAAATCTTTTGATGGAACTGGAGTTTCTTATATGATTTTCCCAGATAGTCAAGGAAATTTAAGAGAAATTCCAGGAATTACTTCAGTGAATGAGACAGATACAAATATGATGTATAGTATGGTTAGTGATACAATCTTTGACTACGCTTATAATAAGCAACGTCATCAAGTACGCATTTCTTTTGGTACTAGAGCAGGAATGATGAATGTGTTCTTGAAAAGCTTACCAATGGTTTATTCAGAAGAAGTGATTTCTAAAGAAACGATTGATTCCTTTATTAAGACTTATCCTAGCTTAATTTATGCTGTAGTTCGTAATAATAATGATACGAACCCGACAAAACAATCGTTTAGTGAGTATTTCCTTGTCGAAGATAAAAAGGATGGTCATCCAATATTACTTAATTTATATTCTAATGTTGGAGAAGATACCAATGACCCTTATAACTATGTCATTGCTTCTAAAATTGATTATGACCATTTTACATTTACTGATAATCATAAGAGTTTCCGTGTCAATGCGAAAGATAAAGCGGCAATTTTAAAATTTGTTCATGCTTTAGATGTTCTTTATGGAGTAGAGCGTGAAATTAAGGATACCGATATTAACGAAAAAGATGCTAATGGATGCTATAGTTTCTTATATACTACTCCAGAAGTGATTTTAGAAGAAAACTAATAGATTATCGGAAGAAGACCATTCTCTAAATAGAGAAGGGTTTTCTTTTTTTAAAGAAGAAAAAAAGTTTTCTTTTCGTTACTTTGGTTGCAATTCGCCCTAGAAATCTTTATAATAAAAATTGTAGGTGAACCTTATGACGATAGAAAATTTAACAAAAGCATATGATGATTTACAAGAAATTTATGGAGATAAGAATTTGGATTCGATTTCTTTTGGTGGATGTCTGCATCACCCAGATATTTGTTTTGTGTTTATGAATCCGACAAGAAGAAATATTGCTTCTCAAAAGAGTTGGCAAGGAATGAAGTCTCCTTGGATTGGAACAAAAAATATTTGGAGTTTGTTTTTTCGTCTTGGTTTATTAGACCAGGAAATTTATCATCAGATTCGTACACTTTCTGGACCTAGTTGGACACCTTCTTTTAGTGAGGAAGTTTATCGAAATGTAGAAAAGCACCAATATTACATTACGAATCTGGCCAAATGTACGCAAGTTGATGCAAGAAGTCTTCCGGACTCTGTTTACCAAGCTTACTTAGATTTATTTTTTAAAGAGATTTCTTTGGTTTCTCCAAAAGTTGTGATTTTATTTGGAAATCAGGTTTCCTCGATTGTTTTAGGAGAGAAAATCCATGTTTCAAAGACTAGGGGGAAATGCTTTGTTAGAGAAATTGAAAACAAGACCTATCGATTTTATCCTGTCTACTATTCGATTGGTAATGGAATTTTCCATATTGAAGAGGCCATTGAGGACATTTTGACAATTATCGATTTAGAGATTAAAAGTAAACATTAAATGATATGAAAAATCTTAGTGTTTTAGGAGGTGATGTTTGATGTATATTGAGGTAATTATTGAAATTACGAACCAAAATGTCGATAAGACGTTTACTTATTTTGTGAATGAAGAATTTCTGTCACTTGCTCAGGTTGGTGTTCGAGTAGAGGTTCCTTTTCAAAACCGAATTTTAGAAGGATTTATCGTTCAGGTCAATGTGGAAAGGCCAGAATATCCAGTAAAAGAGATTATTCGCATTTTGGATGAAGAAGTAATTTTAACGGATGAGTTGTTAGCTTTGGCTTCCTATATGAGAAAAGTAACTTTATCCTCTTATATTTCTTGCTGTCAAACGATGCTTCCTAAAGCTTTAAAAGCAAAGTCTGGAGTGAATGTAGGACGAAAATATAAAAAGTTTATTCTTCTTGTGGATGATACCTATTTGCCAAGAGGAGAAAAACAGATAGAAATTTTGGAAATGTTAAAAGAGACGCCTTCAATAGAAAAGCAAGTACTGACTAGGATTTCTGCTTCTTCTGTGAAAACGTTATTAGAAAAAGGAATTATTTCAGAGATTTCTGAAGAAGTTTACCGAAAAGAGTATGGTTTTACTAAGGCAAAAAAATACCCCTTAACAGAAAGTCAAAAGCAGGCTGTTTTTGAAATTGAACATACAGAGGATAACATTTATTTGCTTCATGGGGTAACTGGTAGTGGTAAGACGGAAGTTTATATGCAATTAATCGAAGATGTGCTTAAAACGGGACGGCAAGCGATTTTATTGGTGCCAGAGATTTCTTTAACCGAGCAAATTACTGAACGTTTTACGATGCGTTTTTCTCGTATTGCGGTTTTGCATTCTCGTCTTTCGGATGGAGAAAAGTATGATGAATATCGGCGTATTGCTAGAGGAGAAGTCGATGTGGTTATCGGTGCTAGAAGTGCTTGTTTTGCGCCCCTTAAAAATATTGGCATCATTATTTTGGATGAAGAACACAGTAGTAGTTTTAAACAAGAAAATAATCCGAAGTATTTCACCTTAGATATCGTTAGAAAGCGTGGGGAGTATCATCAGGCCAAAGTTGTCTTGGGGAGTGCGACGCCTTCTTTGGAGTCCTTTGCTAGAGCGAAAAAGGGTGTTTATCATTTGGTAGAACTTCCTTACCGAGTTAACCAAAAGCCTCTTCCTAAAGTAGAAATTGTCGATATGAACGAGGAAGCCAAAAAGGGAAATTTTCTGTTTTCTAACATTTTGCAGGAAAAAATTGCTTTTCATTTATCACAAAATAAACAAATTATGTTACTTTTAAATCGTCGAGGATATTCTTCTTTTATTACTTGTAAAAATTGTGGTTATGTGGCAAAGTGTCCAAATTGTGATATTTCTCTTACTTTCCATAAAGCCGATGGTGTTCTTCGTTGTCATTACTGTGGTTATATTGAGCGGGTGTTGAAGTGTTGTCCGACTTGTCATGAAGAATCTCTTTCCAATATGGGAACAGGAACAGAAAAGATAGAAGAAAAACTTGTCCATCTGTTTCCTAGTGCTCGTATTTTACGAATGGATTTAGATACGACAAGCAAGAAAGGGGCACATGAAAAAATCATTAAGGCATTTAAAAATCATGAATATGATATTTTGCTAGGAACTCAGATGATTGCCAAGGGACTTGATTTTCCTCTGGTGACTTTAGTTGGGGTAATTAGTGCGGATACTTCTCTTCATATTCCTGATTTTCGAAGTAGTGAAGAAACCTTTCAACTGTTAATGCAGGTAGCAGGAAGAAGTGGAAGAAGCGATAGTGAAGGAGAGGTTTACATTCAAACCTTTAATCCAGACCATTATGCCATTGATTATGCCAAGCATCACGATTATTTAGGATTCTTTGAAAAAGAAATGGAAATTCGAAGAAAACTTGGTTATCCTCCCTTTTATTTTTTAACTACACTTCGTATTCAGGGAAAAGATTTTCTTAAGTGTCAAGAGGAAGCTTCTAAGATTGGAAAATTTTTAACAAAACAACTGACTTCTTCTTTAATTCTTGGTCCATCTTCCGCATCTGTTTCAAAGGTTAATCATATTTATCGAGTACAAATCATCATTAAATATAAAAGAGAAGAGAAATTATATCCGGCCTTGACTTATTTAAGAAACCATTATAAAGCAAATACGCAGGTGAAATTAGAGTTTGATTTTTTCCCTTACCATTTTTAATTGGGAAACATTCTATCCATAAATAATGTTTCCTTTTCTTTTGCTTTCTTGATTAATATTTAGAATGATTCCTACCATAATAAAGTAGGAGAGGAGACTAGAACCACCATAGCTAATAAAAGGAAGTGTGATTCCTGTAATCGGGAGGATTCCTAAAGTCATGGACATATTTTGAATTTGTTGATAGAGCAATAAAAATAGAAATCCAGATAAGATGTATTTTGATTTTTCCTCTTTTGCATTTTTGGCTATTGTGATTAGGTGGGTATCGAGAATAATAAATAGAATGACAAGGAATAGAGCACCGAAAAGTCCAAAGTTAGAGGCATAGACCGAAAAAATAAAGTCAGTTCCTGATTCCGGAAAATAAAGTGGTGTCTTTTTATAACCATGACCAGTAAGTCCACTGCTTCCAATCGATACTAAAGAATTTTCTAATTGCATTCCGCTTCCTTGATGCCAATCTAATATTCTATCCATTCGGTAGAATATATCTGTTCCTACGAGTTTGATGAGGACATCCTGTTTCCAAAAATAAAGAGAAAAGATAACGCCTAATACAATGATGACACTACTTATTGCTGCAATGAACCACCGTCTTCTTAAAGGAGAAAGAAATAATATTCCAAGTGTAATCATAAAATACATGAGAATTGCTCCTGTATCCGGTTCTAAAAAAGTTAGAATGCTAGGAATTAATACGATTACAAGGACTTTGATTAAAAAGAAAAACTCTTCTTTTATTGTTACTTTTTTCTTTTGAAAGAAATTTTCTGTTAAAACAGAAAGTGTTAAAATGAGGATGATTTTCATAAATTCACTTGGTTGAATAGAACCGATTCCCGGAATCATAAACCAACACTTACTTCCATTGATATCACTTCCAAAAAATAAAAGAAGAAGTAAAGATAGATTTCCTAATCCATAAAGAACATAAATCAAACGATATATTTTTTCATTGGATAGAAGAATAATTATTCCTGCAAGAATAAATCCTAAAAGATAAAATAGCGCTTGTTTCATTTCTAAATTTCCGAGATAGCTTGGCAAATAAATTCGTGCAGAAGAAATGGTTAAATAACTGATGATAAAAAATAAAATTAAGATTCCTAGTAGTAAAAAATCGATTGAAAATTTTTTCTTTGTCATAGACTTCACCCTTTTTAGTATGATGGTTTACGAAAGAATTTATACGACTTGCATACAATAAAGTAGGAGAGTGATAAAGTGAAAAAATTGCCAAAACTTTATAAAAATACAACGGCTAGTAGTCCGAATAAAAAATATTTTTATTCTAAAGATGAAAATGTTGTTCAAGAAAAAGTAAGCAATCGAGATTTTGTTAGTCGAGAAGTACCTTTAACTAGTGAAGTATCGAAAACGCTAAATTCTTTATTTCAAAAAAATGCACAGGTTTATACAAAATTAGTAGAAATTCGAACTAAGGAAAATCGTTATTTAACTAGACTTGCTTTGAAAACAGATAATGCGGTAGTGACAATCGATAATGAAAAAATTTTAATTTCTGATATTATCGATATTCAAATTAAATAAGAAAAATCCCAAAGGGTTATCTCTGGGATTTTTTGCTATTTTTTTATAGGTTTGGAACAACGACGTCTGGAAGACATGAGACGGCACCAACACAATCTAAGTTGATGGTGAAGTAAGATTCTGTTGCGATGTATGGATTGGTGGTATTTGTTGTGTCTGGATTAGGAATTAAAATTCTGCAAGTTACGCAACATCCATCTAAACATTCTGCTCTAAAAACAGAACTTACTCCAGGAATTCCGTTATAGGTGTAAGGTAGAGTCCATTCGCTTCCGTCGAAACATTTGAATAGATGAAGTGGTCTTGTGTTAAAACATACGATAGTTGGTGTTGGACCTAAAAATGGCTTTGTGCATCCACCACATTCTAATTCACAGTTTTCTGAACAATTTTGTAATTTGATAATTGTTTCTACTAACTCTTGTAAGCAAGAGCAGTTTTCTTTTTTATTTATGCAGCTCAAAATGAAGTCACCTCCTTTAAATATTTTCTACGATTGTGTCAGGTAAGCATTGTAGGACGCATACACATTCTAGATTTATTTTTGCAAATTGATTGGTTGAAATGTACCTTCTTGCTTCATCTACTACTGGATTTGGTGCAAGAATCCTAACGGTTACACAACAATCGTTTACTTTTTCTACACGAAATACTGAAGAAGTATTATTTGCTCCGTTTAATGTATAAGGAAGAGCTAGTATACTTCCTGATTTGGTGTAAAATGTAACTGGTCTTGTGTTATATACATCTAGTGGTGTGAAATTTCCAAGATATGGTCTTGTGCATCCTTCTTCTACCATCTCACACTTTTCCGCATTCCTTTGAAGAACATCGATGACTTTTAAGATGTTAGCAAAACAGCATTCATTTCTTGTTTCCATATTTTTTCCCCCTTTGCTATATCATCTATCATAGTGTATTCGTCGGTTTCTTTTTTGTTTAGGTAAATGCCCCAATTTGATGAATAAAAAATGGAAGTTTATCGGATTGCTTTTTTGGTTATCTGAAAATTTTATTCACGGTTTTTCTTTATTTTCGTATTGAATATTCCTTCATCTTATGATATTATTTTATTATCGTAGGAGGGTAACAAGTGTTATTCTTCAATTAAAGGAGGAAAGAAGCATAAAAAAGAAAAAATATGTTTGAACTTAATAAAGCATATATGCAAAACAGTTAGTAGGTTCAATAAAGGTCCTCTTAAAATCTTTTATCAATACAAGTTAAAACAATTGATATTAAGGCGTTAGTATCCTAAGATGTAGTGATAGCTTCTTTTTTTAAGTGCAAAAAATATTGATGTTTATGCTACACTTTTGAGATTAATAAGTGCTTTATTTTAAAATCTTTATTAGTTTCGTAATGTATTCTCATATCTTGTTGTAATTAGAATTTTAACTTTTTTACAAAATGCCTAGGGGTATCTATTAACTAACATCGAATTGATTTGACAAACATACTATTTTGATGTAGAATAACAATTAATATTTGAAAGGAGAGTACCAAAATGGAGAAAGAAAAAGTACAAAAAATCCAAATTTTAGAATCTGTTTTAAAAGAAGGCATTGCAATTGTTAATAATGAAGAAAGCAAAATAAAAGGAATAGATTTGAATGTAATTTTTTCATCTAGTCTTATGTCATTATCAGCTGACGAACATTTTAAGCGAGTGGAGAAATTATTTGAATCATTAGAATTATCGGATATAGTATCATTAATATTATCACATTCTAAGCGAGGTCTATTAAAAATGCAATATTTCAATAAAGTTATTTTACTTTCTGAACGAGGCATACTAAATTCTTCAAAACAGGTACAAGTAGAAGAAAAAAATAATCATTCAAAAACATTTTTAGAATTATTCCAACCAAAAGTACAAGAGATTATTACTAATATTGAAATGGAACCAATAATGCCTATAATTGAAGGTTTATATTGGGATTTTATAATGTCGTTGGATAATGTCAATGAACTCAATGATATGATTAAATGCCACATAAGAAATGAATATTATGATATGACAAATGATTACGTAGACTCAATTTTACAACGAAAAATAAGTTTAAATTCAAAAAGGTTAGCAATCATGAATTATATAAAACAAATTCAAAATGAAACTGCCATCTTTTCCCCATATGAAATTGAATATAAAATTCATGCTGAAAATTATATAGGAAGAAAATGTGATCAGTCTTATTATCTTAAAAGTAAAAAAAGAAATTAATCGCAGAAATGCGATTTTCTTTTGCTCCATTTTGATTTTCTCCTTTTAAATGTATTTGCTATATATATACAAATATGTATTATTTGTCAAATCATTTTTATTGAATATTTCTCTAGTTTATGATATTATTTTATTATCGTAGGAGGGTAACAAGTGTTATTCTTCAATTAAAGGAGGAAGAAGTATGGAAGACAAAAATACGTTCGGGGGTGGGCAACAAAAATTAGATAGAACGAAAAAACTTGTAAGTGTAGGTCTTTTGATTACAGGTATTTTCGTTGTTTTCTTAGGAATTACGTATGCCTTCACGAATCGGGCTTTAACCGGAACAAAGAAACAAGTCATCAATGTTGGTAACTTATCTTTAGAATTACAAGAAGATGATAATAATTTAACGATAGTAGATGCATTTCCAACTTATGATGAAGTAGGAATGATAGGGAATGCTTTTACTTTTCGATTAATTAACAAAACCTTACAAGACACAAATTATATTTTGAAACTAGCAGATATTACTAGTGGTGAGAAACTATTCTTAGAAGACGTGAAATGTGGACTTACAAAAGATGGACAAGTTACTATTCACTTACTTTCAGATTTACAAGATAATACGATAAATAGTGGAGTAATTTTGGGAAATCAAACGATTGAATATGCTCTTCGTTTATGGATAAAGGATAGTGTAGAAGATGACGCACGGATTGCTGGAAAAAGTTTAAGTTTTAAAGTAGAAATCGAGCAAACATCGGGGGACGTTGATAATCCAACGCCAACTTCAACTCCAGAACCAAGTGGAGAACCTGCAACAGATAAGGTATTTGCAAGTGAGAATTTAGGAGAGAATTGTACGACTTATGATGATGGAGTAGATACATTTTTAGTTGGACAATGTGCAAATAATTATATTTGGTATTCCGGAAAACTATGGAGAGTAGTATTAAAAAATAATGAAACTGGTGCTGTTAAGATGGTGACGGATAATGCAATAACGGCAATTCCTTATAATTCAGTTAATCAACCTAATTTTGAGAATAGTTTTGTGGACCAATGGTTAAATCAAGAGTTTTTACCAACGCTTCATCATTATGAGGATTACTTGGTAACAAATTTCATATGGGATGCTACGGGATTAAATACTCTTTCTGTGCCAATAAGACCAAATGGAGTAACTAAAGTAGAAAGAACTGTAGGACTTTTGAATGTATACGAGTATTATACGACCTATAATAATTCCGAGGGCATGGCAATTGCTTCTACAGGATATTTGAATAATAGTACGCAGTGGTGGTTGATGACGCTAAGTTCCTCCTCTACTGTTTGGTTTGTGAGCGATACAGGGGATTATAATAAGAATAACTATAGTCAGAATTATAGTCCAGCAGGCGCTCATTCGATTCGTCCATCTGTGAATCTGAAATCCGATATTCGCATTGTATCGGGAAATGGAAGTATTTCGGATCCTTTTAAGTTAATGGATGATGAACAAGAGATTATAGCAGGTGTGACCTTATTTTCGACGAGATATAGTGGGGAATATGTAAAATTTAATAATGAATTATATCGGATTGTTGGAGTGGAAGAGGGGCTTACGAAAGTAACTGCGGTGGATATTCCAAGTGGATTGGGAGAAATGAAATTTGATAATGCTGAGTATAAGACAAGTTTTGCAACCGCTCGAATTAGGACAAATATATATAATAATTATTATTCGAACTTAGAGGATAAAGCAAAAAATATGGTAGAAGTGAGTAAAAATTGGTATTTTGGGACTGTATTTAGTGGGGGAAATTATAAATCAAGTATTTGTCAAGTGGTTAATAGCGGTATTTCTGCTTTAGATTGTGAAAAACTTTCTAACGAAATAGATGTTTATATAGGACTTCCTCGTATAGGAGAAATGTTTACTAGTCATATTACAAGAGGAACAAAAATTAATTTTTGGACATTGACACCAGATTCTGCACGTTTCGTTAGGAATATACTTTGGTATGGTAGTTCAAGTTATTCTAGTTCAGATACCGCACTAGCGGTTCGTCCATCTCTATATCTAAAGTCAAACGTTGTTATTGCAAAGGATAATACAGGGGATGGAACATATGAACATCCATATGAAATAGAATTAGGGGCATAGCCTCTTTTTGTTTTCGTAAATTGCTGTCAATTTTTGTAAAACAGGTATTAAAATTATCAAATTAATGCTATAATCTAGATATATAGAGTAAGAGGTGTAGATAGAATTATGGCAAAAAAGAAAAAAAGAAAAGATGCAAAAAAGAATAAATTCGAATATACCGAAGAATTAATTGGGCTTGTTTTAATTATTCTTTCTGTTTTAAGTATTCCTCCTAAGCCTTTAGGATTTGTCGGAGAAGTTGTTGCTAGTTTTGCAATGTTTTTGGTAGGGACTGCCTATCAAATTTTAATTGTCTTAGTATTATGGCTTGGACTTTATCTAATTGTAAAGCGTAAGTGGCCAAGCTTTTTTACTTCTCGTAAAGTTGGTTTTTATGCCCTTTGTTTAGGTTTTTTAGTTCTTTCTCATGTTAGTTATATTACTGCAAACGAAGGGGATGTATTAACCGTAATTAAAGATACTGTCGATAATTTATTGACCAATTTTTCTAATACCTTAAAAGCGGTTCCTTTGACCCTTAAGGGAGCTGGAATTATTGGGGCAAGTTTTTCTATTTTATTTTATAAGCTTTTTGCTATGGAAGGTACTTATATCGTTTCCGGTGTCTTAATTTTTGTAGGAACTGTGCTACTTACAGGATTTAATCCACTTGAGAGAATGAAAGAGGCTTTTGCCCATAAGAAAGAACGGAAAAAAGATGAAAAACTTAGTGGTACAATGGCTAACGTTAGAGTTAATGATTCTTCTCAAGATATAGAAAATATTGTCGATATCCCAGAAGAAGTTGTAGATACTAAAGCATCAGAAGATGGAAAAATTAAAATTCATAATATTAATGAATTAACTAGAGTAAAAGAAGATAATACAATGCAAATTCCAAAACCTCATATCAATGTGCTCCAAGAAGCAGTAATCGAAGAAGAAGAGAAAAAGCCAGAAATTCATTATCATATTAATCATGAATATAAGTTACCAGCATTGTCATTAATTAGTCCAGTAAAAAAACAAAAGAATGGAAATAATAGTGAGGTATTAGAGCGTAATATTGAAAAGTTAGAAAAAGTATTACAAGACTTTGGTATTCATGCAAAAGTGGTTGAAGTTAATGTAGGACCTAGTGTTACTCAGTATGAATTAGAGATTTCTTCTGGTACAAAGGTAAGTAAAATTTTAGGACTAAATCGTGAAATTTCTTTGGCTTTAGCGAAGAAAGATGTTCGTATTCAAGCACCGATTCCTGGGAAAAGTACCGTGGGAATTGAACTTGCGAATGATTCGATTATGATGGTAGGGCTTCGGGAAATTTTAGAGTCTGACCGAGCAAAGGGAAGTACAAATAAACTTTTAGTAGGTCTTGGAAAAGATATCATGGGAAGAAGTATTTGTTGTGATATCGATAAAACTCCTCACTTACTAGTTGCCGGAGCAACAGGGTCTGGAAAATCTGTCTGTATTAACTGTATTATTGCCTCTATTTTGATGCGGACGAAACCAAATGAAGTAAGACTTGTATTAGTTGACCCCAAAAAGGTAGAACTTTCGATGTATAATGGAATTCCTCATCTTTTGATGCCTGTTGTTACTGATCCTAAAAAGGCGAGTGAGGCACTTAAAAAGATTGTCCATGAAATGGAGATTCGTTATGATAAATTTAGCGAAAAGAATGTAAAAAATATCGCTACTTATAATGCTTGGGTAGATAAGCAAAATGAAGGTATTGAAGAAGAGGAAGAGAAAATTCCTCATATGCAATATATTGTTGTAATTATCGACGAGCTTGCGGATTTAATGTTGGTTGCTAGTAAAGAAGTAGAGGATTCGATTATGAGAATCACACAGATGGCACGTGCTGCAGGAATTCACTTAATTGTTGCTACACAAAGACCTTCAACCGATGTTATTACAGGTGTTGTTAAAGCTAATATTCCATCACGTATATCTTTTGCCGTATCTTCACAAATCGATTCTCGTACGATATTAGATGCTAGTGGTGCTGAAAAACTTTTGGGAAAAGGAGATATGTTGTTTTTCCCAATGGGAGAGATTTCTCCTACTCGTGTACAAGGTGCATGGGTCAGTGATGAAGATTTGGAAAAAATCGTAGATTATACTGTTGGTCAACAAAAAGCGCAATTTGATGAAAAATGGTTGAATTTAGAATCGAATGACCGTCCTGGGGTAGATGATGTAACCAGTGCAGAAGAAGAGTATGATGACCCACTTTATAATGATATTGTTGAGTTTGTGGTAACTACAGGAAAAGCAAGTTCTTCTCTTTTACAAAGAAGATTCAAACTTGGTTACAATCGTGCGGCAAGAATTATTGATTTATTAGAAGAACGTGGAATTGTAGGTCCTGCTAATGGTTCTAAACCAAGGGAAGTATTAATCAAATTAGAAGAAGAATAAAAGCTTTAAAAGAAGTGATGTAGTGAAAAATAGATATCCTATAGCAAAAAGAGGATAATCTATTTTTTTTGTTAAAAGAAAATTGGTAGATAATATTTATAAAAACGCTAATCTAGAAGGAATTGCTATAACGTTTGTAGATACTATTCTTTTATGAATAATGTTAATTCTGGGAATACATCTATTGGGAATATTTTTTTATTGACAAAAATGCCTGGGGGGGGGGGTATAATATTTCTATATCATAAGGCGATTTCAAAGTTTTATGTTCAAAGTGAAGTTAGGTGAGTATTTTTGAAAAATCGAAGTAAAGTGATTGGTATTTTTTGTATTGGTGCAATTTTCCTTTGTACAATTTTCTTTTCCTCTTCTTATGCGATTTTTTCGAATAAAATAGAGGGCGGTTCTTTCGATATTCAAGTGGGTGAATTAGAATATTCTTTAGAAATTGGTGAAGTGAATCAAATTACTGTTGCCCCTCGTTCTACTTTTTCTCTTTCTTTAAAATTGATTAGTAAGAATCCTATTGATACAAAATATCAACTTTATTATCAATTGTTGACGAATATTAGTGATGGTAGTTTTGAAGGTGGATATTTAGTGGATACTGTTGATTATACGACGGGTGTGATACAAGGGGAGGAAACGAAAGAGATTTCCATTTTATTTAATAATTTTTCTAACGAAGCAGTACAAGTAGAATTTGGTACGATTTCAGGACTTGTTTCTAATCCTTTAGGATTAAAAGATGGACAACTTTCTTTATCTCAGGAGATTGTTCCGAAATATTTTACTTATTCTTATACAGGGGAGCCTCAAATATTTACCGTACCTGTTTCAGGAAATTATAAGATAGAACTTTGGGGAGCTAGTGGAAATAACGGGTATAATTCCTATACTTTACGATTTCCAGCTTATGGGGCTTATACTTCAGGAATTATTTCTCTTACTAAGGGAAGTAAGTTTTATGTTTATGTTGGAGGAAGCGGGAAATTATTTAACTGTTGTCATATGATGTCGGATTTAACTTTGGCGGCAGGAAGTGGTGGTGCAACTGATATTCGTCTTGTTCTTGATTCTTGGAATTCGACTTCTTCCCTTGCTAGTCGAATTATGGTAGCTGGTGCTGCTGGAGGAACTTTTTCTGATGGTTCTGGAGAATATGGCGGAGATGCTGGAGGATTACGTTCCTATGCAACAGATACTTATTGGTATCCTAATTCTTCGGCAACGCAAACAAAAGGCGGGGAGGCGGCAACAACACCCAATTCTGTAAAGGTCGGTAGTAAAAGTGGTAGCTTTGGTATTGGCGCCTCTATTTCTTGGAGTCGTAGTTATCATCCTGGTGCTGGGGGATATTATGGGGGAAACTCCAATCCTTCTGGTGGCGGAGGCTCTTCTTATATTTCTGGTCATAATGGATGTGTTGCGATTACTAGTGCAGAAGATATTACGCCAAAGACTGGTTGTAGTGATGGAACGACGGATATTCAATGTTCTTATCATTATTCAGGATATCGATTTACAGATACTATGATGATTGATGGTAAAGGATATCAATGGACGACGGAAAAACAAGAATTTGTAGGCCAACCGACGCATGATGGTTTTTCTTTTCAAGTAGGGAATAATGGGGACGGTTTTGCTAAAATTACAAGAGTGGAATGAGTTTTCACTCTTTTTCTACGAATTTTACAATTTGTTCTAAAGTTTGTTGGAATTTTTCTAAATATAGAAAATGTCCACTATTTTTGAAACTGATTAAGCTTGCATTTGGAATTTCCTTTTTCATTAAATATGCATCATGAATTGGGGTAGAAGTGTCATTATTTCCCCAAAGAATCAGTGTCTGTGCTTGAATATTCTTTAAATAAATCGATAAATCTTCATTGACGATATTTTGAAAAGTTTTTCTCATTGATATCGGTAACAGTTTATAGTCTTCTGATGAGAAATGGGAGAATAATTTTTCTTGCCATTTCTTTTGTATTTTTTTCGGAAATATTTTCGTTAACTTTCTTAAAAACTTATAACACATTGTTCTTATTTTGGCTTTGAATGTTTTCTTAGGTTTAATTCCTGCAGCATTCATTAGAATTAATTTTTTATATGGATATTGATAGTACCCGGTAAGGGCAATTAGTATTCGTCCGCCAAAAGAATGACCTAGGAGTGTTGGATTAGTAAGTTCTAGAGATTGTAACCAGGCATTAATTAATTCTGTATAATCGTAAATCGTTAAGTCGTGAGAGGGGAAGGAAGTATTTCCAAACCCTGGATAATCTACTGTATAGATTGTGTAGTAATCCGCTAAAAGATTAATCAAAAAGTTCCAACTAGGTCTTGTATCTCCCCAACCAGGAAGAATTACTAGCTCTTCTTTTCCGATTCCTTTTTTTTCATAGTAGAGAGAAATATCTTTATATTTGAAAATCATGATAATCACCTAGTGTATTTTATTCTGTAGATGATAAAACTTTCTTCTTTTTTTGTTTACAATTAGCTAAATTTGTACTATTTTTAAAATTATATGCTATACTATAAATATCTAGAGGATACGATATGTGTAACTTTTATAAAACCGACTAAGTTTTAGATAAGGGAACTCGAAGAATCGTGAACATGTGTTGAACGCTTTGATCATTCAAAGAATCCTGATTGTTTCGTTATGAGTACCCACCTGCGAGATGCAGGTTTTATCAAGTACACAACGGTCCGTCTGGATTTTTTTAATTTTTGAGGTGATGGCTATGTATGAAAGATTTGAATCCTTAATAGGATCTAGCAATTTTTCAAAGATTCGTGATATCAATGTGATGATTATTGGAATTGGAGGCGTTGGAGGTTACGCTGCAGAATCTTTGGCAAGGAGTGGTGTTCGGTCTTTGATTTTAGTCGATTATGATACAGTGGATATTTCTAATTTTAATCGTCAGTTGATTGCCACAAAAGAAAATTTAGGAAAAAGCAAAGTAGAAGCATTTAAAGAAAGAATTTCTTCTTTTTCTGATACATTGGTGATTCCCATTCAGGAGAAGTATGACCCAATTCTTTTTGATACCTATAAACCGGATTATGTGATTGATGCTTGTGATGATATTCAGGCGAAACAGTCGATGATTAAACATTGTAAGGTTCGACAGATTCCTTTTATTACCTCGATGGGAACGGGAAAACGTTTAGACCCTAGCAAGTTAATGATTACGACATTAGATAAAACAAGTTATGACCCAATTGCTAGAATTTTAAGAAAGTTTGTGAAAGACGAATGGATTCGTGGTAAGATTACGGTTCTTGCTAGTAGTGAAGAGCCGATTCGAACCAACGGTAAAGAAATTCCTAGTTGTAGTTTTGTTCCAGGAGTTGCTGGAATGTTGATTGCTAGTTGGGTGATTCAGAGCGAAATAAAAAAAGAACCAGAAAAATCGTGATTTTGATTTTCCTAGTTCTTTTCTTTTTTATGCCATTTTTCTAAATAATCCAATGACTTTTCCTAGCACTGTTACATTAGGTAAGATGATTGGTGCCATTGTATCGTTTTCTGGTTGTAAACGAATATGGTCTTTTTCTTTATAGAATGTTTTTACTGTGACTTCATTTTCTTCTGTCATTGCGACGATTTTTTCGCCATTCTTTGCCGTATCTCGACGTTCTACAATGATGACGTCTCCATCGAAGATTCCTGCGTTAATCATGCTTTCTCCTTTCACATGAAGGGCAAATATTTCTTTTGTTTTGGGTATCATGAAACCGGGAACTTGGATATATTCATCAGGAGTTTCGATTGCTTCGATTGGACTACCTGCCGTAACATTTCCAAGAAGGGGAATACTTACGATATTCGCTTTTTTATCGGCATATTCGTTAGGTACAAGCAATTCGATTGTTCGGTTTTTGGTGTCGTCTTTTTTGATGTACCCTTTTTCCTGTAATTTGCAAATATGGAATTGGGTTGTGGCACTTGATGAGAGACCTACTTTATTTCCGATTTCTCTAACCGTTGGTGGATATCCTTTTTCTGCTATGGCTTTTTTGATGACAGTTAATACTTGTTCTTGCTTTTCAGTTAATTTTTTTCTCTCCATAAAATTTCCTCCTTTAACTCGTTGTTGATGTTATTATAGCAAACATAAATTCCTTTTGCAAGTAAAACTTCGAACAAATGTAGAATAGAACAAATATTTTTTAAAATACTTTACCCGCACCTATATTTTTGATATACTAGAAAAAGAAAGAGACGGGATTGGAAATGGGAAAAGAAAAGAATGTTCGTAATTTTTGTATTATTGCTCATATTGATCATGGGAAAAGTACACTTGCCGATCGGATTTTGGAAGAATGTGGTGCACTGAGTAAAAGAGAGATGAAAAATCAAATTTTGGACAATATGGATTTAGAAAGAGAAAGAGGAATTACCATCAAATTAAATTCTGTTGAAGTTTCTTATCGTTATCAACAAGAAGAATATATCCTTCATTTAATTGATACCCCAGGGCATGTTGACTTTAGCTATGAAGTATCTCGTAGTTTGGCTGCTTGTGAGGGGGCGATTTTAGTTGTAGATGCTGCCCAAGGAATGGAAGCACAGACACTGGCTAATCTTTATCTGGCCTTAGAAAATGATCTTACGATTATTCCGGTCATTAATAAAATTGACTTACCGAATGCGGATATTCCGAGAGTAGAAGAAGAACTCATTCGAAATATTGGGTTTTCTAAAGAAGAAATTATTTTAACTAGTGCAAAAGAAGGAATTGGAATTTCTGAATTATTGGATTCTATCGTTTGTCGTATTCCTTCTCCTAAGGGAGATTCTGCTGCACCATTACAGGCATTGATTTTCGATTCCGTATTTGATTCTTATCGTGGCGTTATCGTAACGATTCGTGTTGTTTCCGGAACTTTAAAAGTGGGGGATACGGTTCTCTTTATGGAAACAGGGGCAACTTATGAAGTATTAGAACTTGGGGTTTCGACGCCAAAGGAGAGAAAAAAAGAGGTATTACAACCAGGAGATGTCGGCTTTTTTACTGCGAGTATTAAAAATATCGAAGATGTACGAGTAGGGGATACTGTGACTCTTGCCAAAAATAAAGCAAGTACACCTCTTCCTGGATATCAACCGATGAAATCTATGGTATTTTGTGGGGTTTATCCTGTTGAGACATCAAAATTTGAAGAACTTCGTGAATCTCTTAGTAAATTAAAACTTAATGATGCTTCTCTTACTTTTGAGCCAGAGACTTCGAAAGCTCTTGGCTTTGGATTCCGTTGTGGTTTTTTAGGTTTATTACATATGGATGTGATTCGTGAGAGAATCGAAAGAGAATATAATATTGATTTAATTTTAACGTCTCCTTCGGTTATTTATCATGTAAACCTTACCGATGGAAGTACGATATTTGTTGATTCTCCTTCTAAATTTCCTGATAGAGGAAAAATTAAAGAAGTATTAGAACCATTTATTAAAACGAATATTTTTACCCCATCTGACTATATTGGGCCAATCATGGAACTTTGTCAAAATAAACGAGGAATTTATCAAAGTATGGAATATTTAGATGAAAAGCGGGTGAATATTCATTATGCTTTACCACTTTCTGAAATTGTTTATGATTTTTTTGATAAATTAAAATCTTATACTAAAGGCTACGCTTCTTTTGATTATGAAATTATCGGCTATCAGCAAAGTGACTTAGTCAAGATGGATATTTTATTAAATGGTGAGGTTGTTGATGCTCTATCCGTAATCGTTCATAAGGATTTTGCTTATCTACGAGGAAAAGCGGTCGTAGAAAAATTGAAGGGGACGATTCCTAGACAGTTGTTTGAAATTCCTGTTCAGGCAAGTGTTGGTAGCAAAATCTTGGCAAGAAGTACAGTTAAAGCTTTACGCAAGGATGTTCTTGCTAAATGTTATGGGGGAGATATTTCCCGGAAAAAGAAACTTTTAGAAAAACAAAAAGAAGGAAAAAAGAAGATGAAACAAATTGGTAGTGTCGCTTTGCCACAAGAAGCATTTTTATCTGTATTAAGTATGGAGGAGGAATAACCATGAAAAATGAAGATTTTATTCAAGAGGTTGCTCGTTGGATGATAGAAAATCAAACAACAGTAAAACAAGCGGCAGATTATTTTCAGAAATCAGAGTCTACAATTCAAAAATATATCAATAAAAAATTGGTGCTTATTTCTGCTGACTTATATCATTTATTAAAAAAGACACAGAACATTGTTCTTGCAAGGGCTCTACAAGCTGGAGGTAGAGTGGGAAAAAGGCAACTGGCAATTACTGATTTTGAAGCGTTAGAGATGGCTAGTTATCGAATTGATACTGGGGCGACTTATGAAGAATTATCTGATGTTTTTGGTTATTCTTCTTCTAGTATTTATGATACGATTAGGCGTCTTCAATATGAAGATTTATTACCTCTTTTAGAGAAGACTACCCAGGATAATCTTAGAATGCGTTCAAGTGGTTTTGACAAATTAAAAGATACAGAAGTCATCGAAGAAGCAAAATCTAGGAAAAGATAATGGTTAGTAGTGTTTATCTCCATATTCCTTTTTGCCGGTCTATTTGCTCGTATTGCGATTTTTGTAAGATGTATTATCATGGTGAATTTGTAGAGCGATACTTGCAAAGCTTAAAAAAAGAAATTCAAGAAGTTTATCAGAAAGAACCGATTCGAACACTATATATTGGTGGAGGTACTCCGAGTTGTTTGCACCCACCAGAACTTGAACAGCTTTTTCAAATTGTTTCTATGTTTGATTTATCGGAAGTTCAAGAATTTACCTTTGAGATGAATCCCGAAGATATTACCGAAGAAAAACTTGTCTTTTTGAAAACACATGGGGTAAATCGAATCAGTATAGGACATGAAACAAAAAATGATGCTTATTTATCTATTTTAGGTAGAAAACGTTGTGTTTCTAAAGAAGATATACTTTTAGTAAAAACTTATTTTTCTAATATTAATATTGATTTGATGTATGGATTTTCTGGGCAGACAATCTTTGCGTTCATAGAAGACTTAGATTATGTATTATCTTTAGATGTTCCGCATATTTCTACATATTCTTTAATTTTAGAAGAACATACGAAATTATTTATCTCGAAATATCAAAGATTAAATGATGAGAATGATGCTAGAATGTATGAAATTTTAAGAGAAAAGTTGAGCGAAAATGGATATAAGCAATATGAAATCAGTAATTTTTCTAAAGAAGGATTTTCTTCTTTTCATAATCTAACATACTGGAATAACGAACAATATTATGGTTTTG
This sequence comes from uncultured Bacilli bacterium, assembly GCA_910587725.1. Classification (GTDB taxonomy): domain Bacteria; phylum Bacillota_I; class Bacilli_A; order RF39; family UBA660; genus MGBC162581. The sequence continues at coordinate 15,587 of CAJUNG010000003.1, read as the reverse complement.
GGTTAGGTGCTTCTGGATATTTATCGACTAGGTATACAAATACTAGAAGTCTTGATGAATATGAAAAAGGATTTTATAAACAAGAGGAGGAAGTTGTTTCTCTTTCTGATCAGATGATTTATGAAATGATTTTAGGGCTTCGAAAAGTAGAGGGCGTTGCAAAAATAAAATTTTTTCAAAAATATCATCGCAAAATAGAGCAAAGTTTTGATATAATAGAGATGTTGAATCAAGGACTTTTAGAAGATACAGGAGATTTTATTCGAATTCCTAAAGATAAACTTTATTTGGAGAATTCGATTTTGATTCATTTTTTGGAGGTGAAAAATTATGAATGAGACATTAAAGTCAAAAGCACTAGCAAAAGAGATAAGTACTTTTAAAATGCGTGAGTATCGAAGTGCTGCCGAAAAATTATCGAATATGATTCCCGATTACTTTTACCATGTTGCGGCAAGTTCTACGGGAAAATATCATCCTTCTTTTTCTCTAGGTGAGGGAGGATTAGTGCGCCATACGAAGACGGCATTTAAGTTTGCTAGAGTATTATTAGACAATCCTTGCTTTGGGGATAAATACACCCTAAGAGAACAGGAATTGATGTGCTTGGCAATTCTTTTCCATGATAGCTTTAAGCATGGGCTTTCAGAAGAGAAATATACTAAAGCCGACCATCCTCTTCTTGCAGCTAATTTTATTTTAGAACATCGCGAAGAAATTGGACTTAACTTGGAAGATGCAACCTTTGTTTCCGAGTGTATTAAAAGCCATATGGGTCCATGGAATACAGATTATTACACAAAAGAGGAAATTTTACCTAAACCACATACAAAATATCAAAATTTTGTGCATATGTGTGATTATCTATCCAGCAAAAAATTTTTGGATGTTAAATTTGAACATAATGAAATTGTAGAATAGGGGTGGTACAAGTGAGAGGAAAACTCATTATCATCGAGGGCAGTGACTGTTCAGGAAAAGAAACACAAAGTAAGTTACTTACCTCAAAATTAAATGCATTGGGATACTCTGCTATACAAATGTCTTTTCCTATGTACGATACTCCAACAGGAAAAATTGTTGGAGGATGTTATCTTGGAAAGCCAGAAATTGGACCTAGTTATTTTGATGAAGGTAGTGTCCAGGTCGATGCTAAAATTGCTAGCTTATACTATGCGGCAGACCGGAAATATAATATTGGCAAAATTGATGAATATTTAGAAAAAGGATACTTTGTAATTTTAGATCGTTATACGAGTTCTAATATGGCACATCAAGGTTGTAAAGTATTAGATAAAGATGAGCGGTTTAACACTTATCAGTTTATTGATAAATTGGAATATTGGTTGTTGGGACTTCCCAAAGCGGATATTACCTTCTTTTTACATGTACCTTATCAAATTTCTCAAGAATTGATGAAAAGTCGAGAATTTTTGGATAATCATGAAAAGGATAGCGAATATTTAAAAAATGTGGAATTGACATATCTTGAACTTTCGGAACTTTATCACTGGGAGAGAATCGATTGTGTTGAGTTTCAACAAATGAAAGGGATTGAGGAAATCGGAGAGGAAATATTAAAGCGATTACTTCGTCTTATTTGATTTAACTTTTGGAAAGAAAATGCTTCTTTCCTTTTTTATTTGTAGTCAAGAAATTTGCCAAACTTCATATACTGTGGTATAATAAAAATCGTTTTTTGTTTAGGGGGAAAATATGAAACGTATTGAATATGTCTCGAAAAGCATAGGAGTTATGTTATTATTTATGTGTTTTACGATTGTGACGATTATCGAAAAATCGGTATCGATAGAAAAAGAAAAGATATTATCATTTTCTTATGAAAATGTTTTATCTACTACGGTAATTTCTTCACAACCTAGAATCATTGAAGATAAAAAAACGATTGAAGAAAATCATAATACGAAAAATTCCAATCACTTCCTTGGAACGGTTAGTTATTATGGGCCAGATTGTCGTGGGTGTAGTGGAGTAACCGCTTCTGGTTATCGGGTTAGTGATACCATTTATTACCAAGATGAAACCTATGGAACTCTTCGCATTGTTGCTGCAGATAAATCGATTCCGATGGGAAGTGTGTTAAAGCTTTCTAGCAATAATGGAAATACGGTTATTCATGCAATTGTATTAGACCGTGGAGGGGCAATTGGATTTGGTAAGAAATATGTTTTGGACTTGCTTTGTGAAAGCGAAAAGCAGTCTTATCAATTAGGGGTAATGAAATCTACTAGTATCGAAGTTTTGCGATATGGATATTAGTGCTTGACAGAAAAGAATTGTTGTGGTATAATTTTGGCCATATTAATTGAAGGGGGAATTTTTGTGGAAATTAATTTAAAGGACAATCTAACCATTCAAGTTCGACTTATGAGGGATAAGGAATTGTTAGAGAATTATGAATTGGATGTTGCCGAAGAAATTGGTAAAGCTTATGCAGAAGATAAATTTAAAAATTCAAGCTTATCTTCGGATAAAAAAGCAATTGTTATGAAAAAGTGGAAAGATAATCATTTTTCAGAGCACTTAGAATTAGCAAGACGTGCGATTGATGCTTATTACTGTCCAGAAGAATGTGTCGATGTAGAAGCTGTTCGTGAAATTATTGAGGAAACAGAAGCGCAAGAGAAAACAAAAGAGCAAGAAGTAATTGTTCAGGGTGTAGATTCTTTCGATGACTCTTTTGAACTTTTCGATTTCGAAGAAACAGAAATTGATTTTAGCTGTTTACCTGCTACTACTACGAATAGTACAAACCTATTTGCGGATACAGAAACAATCGGGAAATTTATTAAATCTTTAAAGAAATTAAATCCTGGTTTTGTTTGCAAAATGGCACCTGTGATTGGTGCAGATGTTAATAGAAATCAATATTTTTATATTCAAAGTGATGTGAATGTTAGTGAACTTCTTTTACCAGAAGGATATAAACTAGTTGAAGAAAATGGAAATTTAATGTTTGAAAATGAGGAAAAAAAGGTGTCTTTTATAGGGGTACCTCGAATAAAAGTGAAAAAACCAGAAAAAATGAATAAACTAGCTTTACCTACAGGACAAATTACGACGATGGCATCATCTCTTTTGGAAAAAGCGAAAGAAAAAGTACAAGGAAAAAATCAATTACTTAAGAAAGAACTGGCTGCTCAAACAGCGTCATATAATAACTTAGGTGATGAATATGAACGTAAATATAGAGAATGGGATGAGAAAGAAGCAGATTATCAAAGGGCTTTACAGGAGATTGGAAGACAAGCATTAGAGAAAATTCAAGAGGAAAAAGCAGCTGCTGAAAAAAAACTAAGGGCTAAGGAAGCAGAAATTGCTAAAGAAAAAGAACAAATTGAAGCTAAAAAATTGGATGTAGAGAAAAAATTAAAAGAAAAACAAGCCGAAATTGAACAGCAGACGATTAATGCAGTCAATGCAACACTTAAAGGAATAGCTAAATATGGTAGCCTTAAAGCTTACGAAAAAGAAGTAGCTAAATATGGTAGTCGTGAAGCTTTAGAGTTTGCAGAAAAAGTAAAAGATAAAATAGCGGAAGAAAAAACTAAAGAAAAAAATGCAAAGGATACTATTTCATCACCACTTCAAGTCTTTTATACTAAAGAAATCCTTCAAAAAGCTTATGAAGATATTATAAATTCAATGAGCCTTGAAAATGTTTCGCTTGATTTTGAACAAATGTTGAAGACTTATGAGGATATCATCGCCTCAGTAAAATATGGAGATTCCGAATTTGCTAAGGCAGTTAGTATGAGACTTGCTCAGAATATGAGTGTAGAAAAAAGTTTTTATACTTATGATTCTACTGACATTGATTATTCACCAATTATACTGGAAAATGGTTCTGCTAGACTTTATGAGGGCACATTAAAAAGGTTTCTTCATTTAAAATATTGTTTGATGCATCAGAAGAGTGCAACATATGAAAATGGAGAACTTGTTCTTGATGATAGAGCATCTAAATTTTGTAGTGATGAAATTTTAGATGCAGAGTTAGAGGGAGATATTTTAAAAATTGGTGAAGAAGATGTTAATGAACAAAAACAACCAATATATCTTCTAATTGCGAACTATTATCAAAATTTACAAAGAATCGCTGAAGCGTATTGTGATTTTCTTGATGTAAGAAAAGAAACTAGTATGAGTCTTGCGAAAGAATTGAGTGCTTTGTATGAAGAGGAAAGATTAGAAATTCTTGCCGCAAATAGAAAACGTCAAGAAGAATCTGCAAAATTAGTACAACATCGACAAGATATGTTAGATAATTTCTGTTGTGAAGTTCTTGGAAGCGAATATCAAAAACGTAAAATAAAATAAAACTTTTGGGGTACACTATAATTGGTGTATCTTTTTTATTGACATTGATTGGAATTTTTTGTATGATAGACCTAATAAAACGTTTGATGAGGAAAAGTAGGGAAGAACTTTTATTCAAGAGAGCTAAGGCTTGGTGGAACTTAGTATAAAAACTTACCTGAAAAACACCTTTGAGTGCTTAAAGAAAAAATTATTTGAGTAGAATAAGCCGGTTAAACCGTTATCTTGATTTTGAGCGATTACATTTTTTGTAATAAATTGGGTGGTACCGCGGACTTTTCAAGATGTTCGTCCCAGAAGGGATAAATATCTTGATTTTTTGTGTTTGTAAAGAAAGGTGAGAGGAATGAAAAAAGATGTAGTAGAAGTATATAAGGAATTAGATACTCTAGTCAATAAAGAAATTGTATTAGAAGGTTGGGTTCGTAATCATCGAAAACAGAAAGAATTTGGGTTTATTGATTTTAATGATGGAACTTATTTTCAAAATGTTCAAATTGTCTATGATAGCCAGTTGGAAGACTTTTTAGAAATTCAGAAATTGAGAGTTGGTTCTGCCATTCGTGTGGTAGGAACTTTGGTTTCTTCTCCAAAAGAAGGACAGGAATTTGAAGTCATATTAAAACAACTAGAGGTTTTAGGAGATTCACCAGAAGATTATCCGATTCAGCCGAAACGTCATACGAGAGAATTTTTAAGAGAGCAGGCTTATTTACGCCCAAGAACCAATCTCTTTGGAGCTGTATTTCGTGTGCGAAGCGCTTGTGCTATGGCAATTCATGAATATTTTCAAAGCCATGGTTATGTCTATGTTCATACTCCGTTAATTACGACTACGGATTGTGAGGGAAGTGACCAAATGTTTAAAATTACGACATTAGATTTTCAAAATCTTCCTAAAGATGAAGAAGGTCAAGTGGACTTTTCTAAAGATTTGTTTGGAAAATGCGCCTATGTCACAGGAACAGGACAACTTCATGGAGAAGCTTTTGCGATGTGTTATAAGAAAATCTATACGTTTGGACCGACTTTTCGTACAGAAAACTCAAATACGAAGACACATGCTAATGAATTTTGGATGATTGAACCAGAAATTGCGTTTTGTGATTTAGAAGGACTCATGGATATTGAAGAGGATATGCTAAAAAGTGTAGTTTCTTATGTGCTTACGCATTGTCCAAAAGAAATTGAATTTTTCGATTCTTTTGTCGAATCAGGATTAAAGGAAAAATTAGAAAAATTAGTCAGCTCTAAATTTGTTCGAATTACGCATCATGATGTTGTCGATATTTTGAAAAAAGCCGATGTAAAATGGGAGTTTATGCCAGATTATGGCGAAGATATTGCCAAAGAACATGAACGCTATATTACGGAGTATTTCAATGGGCCTGTATTTATTACGGATTGGCCAAAAGAGATTAAAGCGTGGTATATGAAAGTCAATGAAGATGGAAAAACTGTTGCTGCTGTAGACTTGGAAGTACCAGGTGCAGGAGAATTGATGGGAGGTTCCCAAAGAGAAGAGGATTACGATAAATTAATGACTAGAATTAAAGAAATGGGAGTTGACCAAAATACCGTAGATTGGTTCTGTAATTTAAGAAAATTTGGAGGATGTTATCATTCAGGATTTGGTATGGGGTTTGAACGTCTTTTAATTTATTTAACTGGTGTTGATAATATTCGTGATGTGATTCCTTTTCCAAGAACACCAAAATCTTGTGATTATTAAGAAAAAAAGAGGAACTAGAAAAAGTCCTCTTTATTTGTTACAAAAAAGGACTGATGCGAAACTATCTTTCTAATTTCGTACCAGTCCTTTTTATTCTATGATTTCGATTGATTCGATTATTGGTTGATTTTTCTTTAATACCGTTCCATCATCATCTTCTACCTTTGTATTTTTAACGATTTCATCGACGACTTCCATTCCACTTAATACGATACCAAAAGAAGCATACGATCCATCTAAATGAGGGCTATCCTCATGAACAATAAAAAATTGACTACTTGCAGAATCTGGATTTCCACTTCTTGCCATCGATATGACTCCACGGGTATGTTTTAATGGATTAGTTACACCATTTTCACTAAATTCTCCCTTAATTGTTTTACTACTTCCACCAAAACCAGTTCCTTCTGGGTCTCCACCTTGAATCATAAATCCATCAATAATTCGATGAAAGGTCAGTCCATTATAAAAGCCACTACTAACTAGTTCCTTAAAATTTTCAACCGTTTTTTTTGCATAAGTTGGGTCTAGCTCGATTGTGATTTCTCCATAGTCTTTGACCTTCATTAGCACTTTTGTTTTTTCTATCTTTTCACTTCCACACCCCGTTAACATGAATAGAAACAAAAATAAGGTAAATCCATATACTATTTTCTTTTTCATATTTCTCCTCCTTAAATTTATTATAACAAGGAAAGAATAGAATGTAAAATGCTTTTGTCAAGTGAAGGTGTAAAGATAAAAAAATTGGTTCTTTTTCTTTCCTAAATTCTTCTTCTTTGATATACTATTTCAAGAGTAGTAGAGGTGATTTTAGATGAAAAAGAAAACATGGGGGAGCTTATTTTTAATTTTTTTATTTACTTGCTTTTTATCTATAACTATATTTCGAAATCCTTATCATTCTGGACATGATACTTATTTTCATGTAGCGAATGTTCTAGCTATAGAAGATTTAATTGAAACGGGTAAAAGTAGTAGTTTAATAGTTCCTACAATTGCTTCTGATTTTGGTTATGGAAGTCGAATCTTTTATCCTCCACTTGCCCATACAGTAACGGCCTTTTCAGGGGTTATCTTCAACACATTTACAACAGATATTTCTTTGGTTTTTAAAGTGATTCATTTTCTTACCATTTATCTTGCGGGAATGATGATGTATTTTCTGGCAAAAAAGTTTTTAAAGTCAGAAAAGTTAGCTTTGTTTTCTAGCTTATTTTATATGTCGATGCCTTATTTTATTAGTGAAGTTTATATTCGTTGTGCTTATGCAGAAGTACTTTTATTTATTTTTATTCCGATGATTCTTTTAGGACTTCTATATTTACTAGAAGGAGATAAAAAACACTTTTATCCTTGGTTTGTTATTGGTTATACAGGGGCTATGCTTTCCCATTTAACGGTGATGGTTTATGGAACTTTTCTTTTTGGGCTCTTCTTACTTACTTTCCATAAAAAGTTTTTTAAAAAAGAGATTTTCCTTCCGTTTTTAACTGCAGCAGGATGTGTTTTTCTTCTTACCTTATTCTTTTTAGTTCCCCTTGTTTGCCATAAGTTATTTGGAAATTATATCGTTTTCAAAGAAGGAGCGATGGCACAAAATATTTATTGGGCTGCACTTACCTTATTTGACTATGTTAACCCTTTTTCTGTATCTGACCATAATGATATTCAAATGTTTTTCCCTTTGGTAGTAACGATTTTACTTGTATTTACTTATTGTTTTCGGAAAAAAATCTCTTTTCCTACATACACTAGTGGCTTTTTAGTTTTTGGACTTGCTAGTTTTATTATGACTTCCGTTTTGTTTCCTTGGGACTTTTTACCTTCTAGCTTTCGGATGATTCAATTTCCTTGGCGACTTCAGGTTTTTGTTGCTGTTGCGGTTTCTTTATTTGCTCCGCTTTCTTTAAAAGCGATTAAACCTTCTTCAATTACTGATGCCCTTGTGATGATTTCTTTGATTGTTGGCGTTCATCTCACTTTACATTTTCCCAATCAGAATCTTATCGATTTTGAGAATTTTTGGTGGGATGGAGGTATGGGTTGGCAAACCGAATACTTGCCTATTTCCACTTCCTATAATATGACATATTTTCGTTCTCGAGGAAGAGGGATTTTAATCGAAGATGCCCTTGTTGATGACGTTCATATTTTAAAAGATGAGGTGCCAGACTTTAGTTTCGAAGTGATTCATTTAGAAAAATCAGGTGAATTTGAACTTCCACGATTATTTTATTATGGGTATCAATTAGTTGATGATGAGGGAGAACGGATTCCTACTTACGAAAGTGCAAGAGGATTTTTAGCCGCAAAAATTGAAAAAGAGGGGAAATATCATTTGACTTATCGAGGATTTCCTGTTAGTCGATGGATTTCTATCGTATCTATTTTTTTCCTTCCTTGCCTTTATTGGTATACATTCGTTAAAAAGAAAAAGAATGTGTAAGATTATGTAATTTTTTGGTATATTTCTTGACGTTACCATAAAATTTGAATATAATAAGAAACTATGAAAAAGTTTTACTCACTTTACATAAGAATATAAATAGGAGGGGAAAGTATGAGAACATTGTTTAAATATTTAAGAAAATATTATCGCTCACTTTTTTTGATTTTTATCTTATTAGTGATTCAGGCAAGTTGTGATTTATCATTACCTACTTATACTTCAAATATTATTAATGTTGGAATTAGTCAGGGTGGAATTGATTCTTCTGTTCCTGAGGTAATGCGTCGAAGTACGATGAAGATGTTAACGGAAATGATGAGTGATGAGGAAAAACAAATTATTCTTAGTAGTTATTCTTTTTTAAATAATAAATATGAACTATATGTAAAAAAATATCCGGCGTTAGCAAATGAAGCGATTTATTTAGTGAATGGTGACCGTGATGCGAGAACTAGCGAAATTTTAAGAAAGCCGATATTAATTTTAAGTGCACTTCAAAATAGTGAAATGAGTGCAGCCTTTTTTGCTGACTTTTCGTTAGAAGAGTTTCTTTTGATGCCAAAGGAAGCAAAGAAAGAATTTATTTCAAAGTTTTCCTTACAAATGGAAAAAATTCCAGAATCTTTTCAAGAAAGTGCCGTACTTGCTTTTATTCAAGGGGAGTATAAAGCAGTGGGAATGGATACTGATAAAATCCAGACGGATTATATTTTAAGAACTGGGGTTAAGATGATTTTAATTGCCCTTGTTAGTATGTGTTGCACTGTTAGTGTTGGTTTTATTGGGGCAAGAATGGCAGCAGGACTTGCTAAAAGTTTACGGGAGAGAGTATTTTCGAAAGTATTGTCGTTTTCTAATACAGAAATGAAAAAATTTGGTGTTGCTAGCTTAATTACTAGAAGTACGAATGATGTTACGCAAATTCAAATGATGCTAGTGATGATTATTAGAACGGTTATTTATGCTCCGATTATTGGTGTGGGAGCCCTCTTTAAAGTATTGTCTTCTGATGCATCGATGGCTTGGATTATCGGTGTTGCTCTTCTTTCCATTCTTAGTATTATTATCACTTTATTTATTTTAGTTCTTCCGAAATTCTCTGTAATTCAGAAATTGGTGGATAAATTAAATTTGGTTTCTCGTGAGATTTTAAACGGAATTTTACCAATTCGAGCATTTGGAAATGAACAACACGAAGAAGAACGTTTTGACGGAGTAAATAAAAAATATATGCGTGTTTCTTTATTCGTTAACCGAATGATGAGTTTTATGATGCCACTAATGTCATTTATTATGAATGGTGTTGCTCTACTAATTGTATGGTTTGGTGCAAAAGGAATTGATGCAGGAACCTTGGCCCTTGGAGATATGATGGCATTTATTCAATATTCTATGCAAATTATTATGTCATTCCTTATGATTTCTATGGTATCGATTATGATTCCAAGAGCAGTTGTATCCCTTAAGAGAATTGACGAAGTTATACTAGAAAAACCGATGATTGAAGATGCGAAAGAGACAAAACCGTTATCTTCTTCTAACCGTGGTATCGTAGAGTTTAAAAAAGTGGCCTTTCGTTATCCTGATGCGAATTATGATGTCATCAGTGATATTAGTTTTAAAGCAACACCTGGAACGACAACGGCATTTATTGGTTCTACAGGAAGTGGAAAGAGTACACTCATCAATTTAATCCCTCGACTTTTTGATGCAACAAGCGGAGAGATTTTAGTGGATGGAGTAAACATTAAAGAAATTCCTCTAAAAGAGTTACATGATAAAATTGGTTATGTTCCTCAAAAAGGGATTTTGTTTAGTGGTACAATTCAAGAAAATATAAAATATGGAAAACCCGATTTAACCGATAAAGAAATGAAAAAAGCAGCGGAGATTGCCCAAGCGACAAGTTTTATCGAAGAAAAAGAAGAGGGTTATGATTCTTATATCGCTCAAGGAGGAAGCAATGTCTCTGGTGGACAGAAACAACGTCTTTCGATTGCCCGTGCGATTGCTAAAAATGCCGATATTTATATTTTTGATGATTCATTTTCGGCACTTGATTTTAAAACCGATCAAGCGTTGAGAAGTGCGATTAAGAAAGAAATGAAGGATAAAACCATTTTAATTGTTGCACAACGGGTTTCGACGATTATGAATGCAGAACAAATTCTAGTTTTAGATGAGGGAAGCGTAGTTGGGATAGGAACACATGAGGAATTGTTAGAAAATTGCTCAGTATATCGTGAAATTGCAAGCAGTCAATTAGGAAAGGAGGAGATGAAGAATGGCAAAGGAAAACGTACAAAAGAAAGAAGCAAGCAAGAAAGCCAAAGAAAAGATGCCGGAAGCAAAAAGAAAACCACAAGCGCAAACAGTAAAAAAGCAAGTGGAGGAGCCAAAAAAGGTAGACCAAAAACTAGTGAAGGAAGTAAAAAAACAACCAAAAAGGCCTAGTGGACCAATGCCTAGAGGACCTATGGCACCAGGAGAGAAGGCGAATGATTTTAAAGGTACAGTAAAAAAACTTTTCCGTTATTTAAAAGGATATCGCCTAGGAATTTTCTTCTGTTTATTATTTGCGATTGGAAGTAGTGTATTTTCAATTATCGGTCCTAAAATTTTAGGGCGTGCAACAACGGAAATTTCGACAGGATTAATTTCTAAGCTTACTGGCGGAGAGGGAATTAATTTTGATAAGATTCAGACAATTTTGCTTACTTTGCTCATTTTATATATTATTAGTGCCTCTTTTTCTATCATCCAAAGCTTAATCATGAGTGAAGTTACGGAACGAATCAGTTATAAGCTAAGAAAAGAGTTATCGATTAAGATGAATCATATTCCTCTTAAATATTTTGAAGAGAGGACTAATGGAGAAGTTTTGTCTATCTTAACCAATGATATTGATACATTAAGTAATAATTTATCACAAAGTTTATCACAAGTTATTTCTTCGATTGTTACACTGATTGGAATTATTATCATGATGTTATCGATTTCTCCTATTTTAACTGGAGCGTCTCTTTTGATTTTACCAGTTTCTCTTCTTTTGATTATGTTTGTAGTAAGACGTTCTCAAAAGTATTTTGTGATGCAACAGGAGTATTTAGCAGAGGTAAATTCTCAAGTTGAAGAAATTTATGCAGGTCATGTGATTGTAAAAACTTTTAATCGAGAAGATAAAGCTCGTGAGGCATTTAATGAAGCTAATGAAAAGTTATATCATACCGCTTGGAAAAGTCAGTTTCTATCAGGGATGATGCATCCAATTATGAGTTTTATCGGGAATTTAGGATATGTGATGATTTCTATTTTTGGTGGTTATTTAACGATACAAGGTAAATTAGAAATTGGTTACATTTTGTCTTTTTCTCAGTATATTCGTCAGTTTAATCAACCCATTGCTCAAATTGCTCAGATTGCTAATTTATTGCAGTCTATGGCCGCAGCAGCAGAAAGGGTATTTGCCTTTTTAGAAACTGAAGAAGAAATAGAGACCAAGGTGGGCGATATCGATTTAGATAAAATCAAAGGAACAGTTGAGTTTAAAAAGGTTGCTTTCGGTTATACAGAGGATAAGAAAATCATTAAAGATTTTAGTGCTAAAGTAAAACCAGGGCAAAAAATTGCGATTGTTGGACCAACGGGGGCTGGAAAGACGACGATTGTTAAATTATTAATGCGTTTTTATGATGTTGATGAAGGTATGATTACCGTTGATGGCAAAAATATTCAGGAGTATACGAGAAGTGAACTTCGCAGTTTATTTGGAATGGTTCTTCAAGATACTTGGTTATTTTCAGGGACAATTGAAGATAATATTCGTTATGGAAAGTTAGATTCAACTTTTGAGGAAATCGAAACGGTTGCTAGAACTTCTCGAATTGAACACTTTATTAAGACTTTACCAGATGGTTATGGTATGGAAATTAATGAAGAAGCAAGTAATATTTCTGAGGGTCAGAAACAATTGTTAACAATTGCGAGAGTAATTTTAAAGAATCCGAAAATTTTGATTTTGGATGAAGCTACTTCTAGTGTTGATACGAGGTTAGAGCTTTTAATTCAAGAGGCAATGGACCAATTGATGCAAGGACGAACTAGTTTTATTATTGCTCACCGACTTTCTACGATTCGTAACGCTGATTTGATTTTGGTAATGCAAGATGGGGATATTGTCGAACAAGGAACACATGATGAATTATTAAAGAAAAATGGATTTTATGCGAAACTTTATAATTCGCAATTTGAAGAATAGAGGATTTTCCTCTTTTTTCTTTTGTCTTTTCATGATAAAATAAAGATAGAAGGTAGGCTAGAAGCGATGGAAAACAAAAGAAACAAGGGATTTACATTAATTGAACTGTTGGCAATTCTGGTCATTTTGCCAGTACTTTTTATGATTGCGTACCCTGCAGTAAGAGACTTTTTGGGGAAAACTGAAAAACAATATTATGATACCTTAGAGGACTCTATTAAGTTATCCGCAGTAGACTTTCTTGCCGATAACCCATCTTTTACGCCCAAAAATTTAGGTGGATATAAAAGAATTACGTTAGAACAAATTGTGAAGTATGGCGAGATGGAGCAAATTACTGACCATAAGGGAAAACCGTGTGATAGTAAAGAAGGTTATGTCGTTATTGAGAAAACGGGAGATGATAAGTATGAATATACCCCTTGTTTTACTTGTGGAGAATATAAGACGGATAATCCAAAATGTGAAAGTAATAATAGTAAGTACGAAGTCGATTATGTATTAAGACACGAAAATAGCAGTGGTGCAAGTTATAAGGAAAATACATGGAGTAGTACGAATATCTATCAAGAGTTTTATCATAATCAACTTTTTGGTGTTCGTGTTGACACTTATCAGAGAAGTATAGATGGAGGGGCATGGCAAGACTTTAGTGGAAATAGTTTTGTTCTTCAGGAGTCTCATCATGTATGTGTTCGCGCAATCGATATTGATGGAAATATTAGTGATGCGGTATGTTATACCGTGAAGATTGATAAAACTATTGTAGAAGTAAAACCAGTATTCCAAGCGCATGGAAGAGTGTTGGTATCTCCTACCTTAAATGATTTGACTTCGACTTTATTTACTTTTACCCCATATGGACCAAGTGGAGTAAATATTACTTGTCAATATGGAAGTAATGTAGTTTATCAAAACCAAAGTGGAGAGATAACGATTAATAAGAAGTTAAATGAATATATTAAAAAAGAAGGAAGCTATACCGTAAGTTGTACAGCAAAAACAGGAGCAGGAATCACTAGAACAGGAAGTAATACCGTTCATGTAATTGATTTAAAGGTAAGTTACAAGTTAAGTAATGCGAAAGGAAGTTATTTATCTGGTTCGTGGTCCGTTAGTAATGTTGTGAGTACGTTATCTAGTAATGTTGCTTATAATATTACAATTAGTACTTATCAGCGACAGTTAGATAATGGAAGTTGGGTAAATATTGGTGGAAATACCTTTACTTTAGGAGAGAGCCACCATCCAGTATGTGTACGAGCAGTGGATATGGAAGGAAATTTAAGTGATACGAAGTGCTATACAGTAAAAATTGATAAGACAGTTGTCGGAATTACGCCAGTTAGTCAGGCCCATGGAAGATTACTAGGAAGTAGTGCGATGAATGAGACATTTTCTAGTATGTTTAGGTTTGGTACCTTTGGTTCTTCTGGTGGAGTATTAGAGTGTAAGTATGGAAGTAGTGTCGTCTATAGAAACACAAATGGAAGTGTAACGATAAATAGTGCAATTTCTAGTCTTATACGAAGTGAGGGAAACTATACGGTTAGTTGTAGTAGTCGAACAGGAGCAGGAAATACAGCGAGTGGAAGCAATATAATTGATGTTGTTAATGGAAATGAGAAAGTATTTACTGAGAATGGAAGTACGAAGATATATGCAAGTGGATACTATCAGATAACCTCAAGTGGAGCTCAAGGAAGTAATAATGGAGGAAAAGGGGGAACGATAGTTGGAAGTGTATACTTATATAAAGGAGATACAATAAACTTTAGTATAGGAAAAGTAGGAAGTGGTGGAAGTGGATACTCTGGAAGTGGAGGAGGAAGTACCATCATTTCGAAAGGTTCAACAAGACTTTTAATTGGTGCCGGAGGAGGTGGAGGCTCTGGTGGAGGAATTGGAGGAAATGGAAATTCCTTAGGTGGAGTAACGCCTAATGCACCAACGAATAAAGGAAGTTTAATTAGTCAAAGTGGAGGACAATCAGGAAGTGCTGGTAGCAATGGAAGCGGGGGCGGACGAAGTAATAATCGAAGCTTTGTTGTTTCTTGTTGGACGGGAGAAAATACCTGTCAACCAGGATACTGGGATGTCAACTGTAGCAGTTGCAAATGGGGAAATCCTAATGAATGTGTTGGGGGATATGTGAATGGAAATTGTAATCGTTGCTCCTGTAGTTTGTATAAAACTTGTCAAACTGAAGCTTGTGGATGGACGGTAGTAAACCAATATAGTATTAACTTTGATGATAGTTCAAGGGGTCATAATACTAAGACAGATTGTGTATTAGCTGCAGGAATGGTAAATGATTGGGCTTGTATTACTTATAGAGCAAAAACTTGTCAAAATTCTGCCTGTGGAAGTGAAACTATATGGGATTGTGGTAGGTGTTCAGGAAAGCATTCCTTTCAATGTCATGGATACGAACAAGTTTGGAATGACTGTGCATCTACTAAGAATACCTGTCAGTACGGATGCGATCAACAATATGATGGATGTAAGACAGGTCATAATACATGTACGACTGGAGGAACGACGATTTCTGGTGTTGGTGGACAAGGGGGAACAAGTAGTGTTGATTCTGGCGTATCAAAAGTTAGCCAAAGTAATGGAAATATCACCGGAAATGGTGTCGGTAAAATTAAATTTTTAAAATTTTAGAAAATTTTAAAAAATGCTTGAACAACCAAAAAATATGTGTTATATTCTCAAATTTATCATTTTTTGAATGATAAAATCTCCCTATTCCTTTATTTATAAGGGTTTTAGGAGATTTTTTGTTTTACAAAAAATGCGTA
>CAJUNG010000002.1 GCA_910587725.1 uncultured Bacilli bacterium | reverse complement strand
TAGGAGAAATCATCCCAGAAAGTGACATCCAAAGTTATTTTGTCTGGATACCAAAATATAGTTATCAACTCTGGAATTTAGAAGAATACGATAGTATTACTAATATGGATAGCAGCAAAATTCATACGATTCCAATTCGTTTTGGAACAGAAAATACAACAGATACTAAAGAAGGAGAATGTACAACCCCAACAAGTGGAAATGGAAACTGTAAAGTTTATGATTATATGACACATCCAGCCTTCTTAGCTTTTGATTCAACTGGTTTCTGGGTAGGAAAATTTGAAAGTGGATATAAAGGAGCAACCACAACAGCAGAAGCCGGGGTAAATTCAAGTGATAGCACGAAACTACAGATAAAACCAGATGTTTATAGTTGGAGAAATATTACGGTAGGAAATGCTTTTAAGGCAAGCTATGACTATTTAAGAAATGATGAAAGTCATATGATGAAGAATACAGAATGGGGAGCAGCCTCTTACCTTCATCATTCTAAATTCGGAAACAGCACAAGCATTCGCAATAATAATAATTTCTCATATAAAACAGGATATGCAAGCGTAATAGAACCAACACTAGAATATAATACAACAAGTAGTGACGGAAATTTATACGGGAGTGATTCCAATGTAACTTTACCATATAATACATCGACTGGATATAGTGCAAGTACAACCGGAAATATCACCGGAATCTATGATACGAGCGGTGGAGCTTGGGAATATGTCATGGGATATAATTTAAACGCATCTTCTGTTGGAGGTAATAGTGAACTCACCAATATATATAGTGATTTCTTCACAAATCCTACTTGGGAAAAATACTATGATAAGTATTCCAATAGTGAAGTAAATGATGCCAAATATCAAAGTGGATTAATTGGTGATGCCACTCGGGAAATGGGTCCTTTTGGCGCTATCAAGTATCAAAATAGCAGTAATAGACATAGAAGCAGTTGGTATGGAGATTTTGCACACTATCCTTATCCTGGGAAAGCCTGGTTTGCACGTGGTGGAGATTGGGGACTTGGAGTTGAATCAGGTATTTTTGCATTTTATAATGTTACTGGCGAAGCGAATAAAGCTCTTTCTTTTCGAGTTGTCTTAACTCCTACAAAATAAAAAAAGATGGATTTAGATTAGAAAAGAATTAAAATGAAATTAAATTAATATAAATTGCTATGTTTTTTCTTATTAGTTGTTTTTCAGATAACGTTTGAAAAACAATTCTATGTTTTTATTATTTAGGAACAAGAATGCAAGTGAGCACTTGTTCTTTTTTATAAGAAAAAATCTGCCAGGGTCCAATCCCGACAGATAAAAATGCAAATGGTGATCTGTACGGGATTCGGACCCGTGAATGCCACCTTGAGAGGGTGGTGTGTTAAGCCACTTCACCAACAGACCATAGATATATGCATTACTACAAATGCATATATATTATAGCATCATTTATTTCTCTTGTAAATATGAAATAAATAAATTCATTCTCTTTTCAACTTTTTCTTTTCCTAATATATGTAAGATATCATATAGATTAGGGGACATATTACTTTTAGTCAACATTACACGGATGATTTCACAAAACTTTGCTGTCATACCCTTATAATTCTCAGGATGTTCTTTGTATTCTTTTCTGTTTGGCGTATAACCAAACTTTTCTGCAAATTCTTTTAACTTACAAAACCATTCTTCTTCACAATCATTTTCCTGGTAACAACTTTCAAAATACTCTTTTAAACCATCAATTTCGTAGTCTTTAGAAACTCCTTCATAAGGATTATCATTAAAAAAGTATTCATCAAACATATAATAAAATAATTTCTTGATATCTGAATATGCCGTAATATCTTTTCTTGGTTTTTCTGTTTCTCTTTCAATGTTTAATATAGAAATGACATAATCTTTTTGCTTGCTAACAATAGAATGAAAGTCAGTATCATACTTTTTAGTATACTCTAGAAGACCTTGATAAACCTCTTCTGCAGAGAGTCTTGAAAAATATTCTCTAGAAATACTATTCAATTTTTCAATATCAAATAACCCGCCACTTGTTGGCATTTTCTCAAAAGTAAAAATAAATTCTTCTTTTGTATTTTTTAAGTACCATTCTTCAAAATTTGTATTGATTAAAGTCTTCAAATATAGTTTCACTACTTCTACAGGGATTCCAAGTTCTGAGTAATAACTAACAGAAGCTTCAGGGTCTTTTCTTTTAGAAAGCTTTCGAACAACCCCATGATCATTTTTCATTACCGGAGCAATATGTGCATATTTTGGTGCTTCAACACCTAACATCTCAAATAATTGAATGTGAACAGGCAAACTAGATAACCACTCATCTCCGCGAATGACATGCGTTGTTCCCATTAAATAATCATCAACAGCATGAGCAAAATGATAAGTTGGTAAAAAATTATCACTTTTCATAATCACAATATCAATATCATTTTCGAAGTAATTGACATCTCCCTTAATTAAATCGTGATATTGATGCTTAATAGAAAAATCTCCAGGAGAATTAAGACGTACGACAAAAGGAATCTTTTTTTCTATCTTTTCAGCAATTTCTTCATAACTTAAGTTTTTACATTTGCTATAACTTCCAAAATAACCGATTCGCTCTTTATTAATTTCTTGTAATTCTCTTACTTCTGCTAACTCTTCTGCCGTACAAAAACATGGATAGGCAAGACCTTTCTTGATAAAATCCTTGACAAAAGCAAGATAGATATCTTTTCTTTCTGACTGAATATAAGGACCATATGAACCACCAACAATAGCACCTTCATCAATTTTTATTTCATAGTCTGTCAAATCGCGAATAATTCCCTCAATACCATTTTCAACTTCTCGTTTTTGATCCGTATCTTCGATTCGAAGAAGAAACTTTCCATGACTTTGTTCACTTAAAAGCGCGTTAATATAAGCAGTGAGCAAACTTCCCATATGAACAAATCCGGTAGGGCTTGGTGCAAAACGAGTAATCATCTCACCTTGATTTAAAGTTCTCTTTGGGTATTTTGCTTCCACTTCCTCCCTTGTTCCCACATTAGGAAATAACAAATCTGCTAATTTTTCATAATCCATAAATTATCCTCCTTAATATATGAAAACTCTTTTCAAAATCCGAAAAGAGTAGTGTCTTTATTGGCTGCCCCAGTTAGATTCGAACTAACGCATATCAGATTCAGAGTCTGCTGCCTTACCGCTTGGCTATGGGGCAATTTCTACAAGAATATAGTAGCACAAAATAAAAGAATGTACAAGTAAATTAAAGGGAATTTGAAAAAAATAATCAAGAAAAGAAAAAGGAAAAACAAGAAGTATTATTGCAACCGTCTTTCATAAATTTTTTTGAAAAGTCTGAGCAAGTCTTTGATATTCATTAAATTTTGGTGCTCGATAATAATAGATAAGAGGAATGAAAGAGGAGTGCTTTTGCAGTTGAATTTGATAAAAATCTTCTTTTTTCAGTGGTCGGTTTCTAATCTAGGGATAAAAGTGCAGATTAAATTCTTGGTACTGGTCATGATATTCGTCATCTAAAATAATATAAGAAACATCAGGATGTTGATTTAGATAATCGATAATACCAAGAACTCTATAAGAAAGTTAGGGTTGGTTTTCACTAACAAAAGTCGTAGTGATAAAATTTAATCCTTTCGTACAAATTCCATGGTTTTGCAAAAGAAGCGTTGCTTTATTTCTGACAATATTGTTCCATAAAAAAACTCCCTAAATTTTAAATCATAAGAAAATAAAAAATCTAATCATCATTAGATTCCGTACTCCACGATAAGCGCTCATTCTTAAAAAGCCGAATAAAAAAGCAACAACAAAGGACAAAAATAAGAAGAAAAGAAATGGCCATAATCATTGCAGGAAGTACTTTTTTTGCATCCGCTAAGACAAAGAACAAATAAGAAAGCATTCCTAATAGCAACATATAGAAAAGCACGACTAAAAGAAATAAAGGATAACGAACAAAACGACTCACTTTTTTATTTTTTATAATTTCAATCGTTACCTCAAAAAGTATTTCTCCAACAAAGTCTAGTATCATTTCCATAAGAATTCACATCCTTCTTTCTTCAATTATTCACTCCAACCCATAAAACTAAATTGATTATAACATAAAATGAAAGATATTGCTATTTTTTTCTATGAATATGGTTTCTATATAAAAAAACACAAGAGAAAACAACTCTTGCATTTTTTTGACATTTATCTATTGTTCAATCTATTATCTGCTTCTGGTATCTTATGTTAATGCTTCTACACAAGGTAAATCTTAGGCAATTGATAGACAACATTTATTTATTCACAATTTCGGCTTTACATAGGGAAACAAAAGCAGGATTACTATTATCATTTCCAACGATAACAACCATTCCATATTCGCTTCTTAACACTGTTCCTTGAGCAACGGTCTGTCCTCCAGCATTAATGTCTACACTAGGTGTTCCTACTGGTAAGTAAGAACGAAGTGCTGCTTCACAATTGGCATCACACCCCGTTGGTGTAGGAATTGGTGCAGGTAAATAGGTGATTGCATTATTATAAGTACTACTAGTGATTGTAATAGATGCGATTCTACAAATGGATATGGCCTCTTCTGGAGCTCCTTGATTATTGATGAGCTGAAACAGTCCAGAATTTGGATTATTATTAGGTCCTGGTAATAAAGAACCTGGTCGACCACTCGCATTATTTCCGCTTTCCATAGCAACAATTAGATTATCGTTAGGATATAAAGTAATAATTTGTTGAATAATATTTCTCATTTGATTGACACAAAAACAAGTGGTAGAATTGGCATTGCTACCAGTAGGTCCACCAGCAGGTCCGATTGGCCCAAAGACAAAACAACATTTAGGGATACACTTTCTATCATAAGCTAAATTTTCTTTCCTATTTTTATCACTCTCTTGATTTTGATAACAAATAAAATTTCTCCTTTCCCTGTATTATATGATGCATATATATTTACACAGGGTACAATTGTTAGGCGTTTTCCAAGAGACTTAAGGTTTGTTGATTACTTTAAAAAAATACCAAGAAAAATTAAACATCCAGTAAAATGTTAACAGTAGTTGACAAAATTCCAACTGAAAAAGGTGGAACGCAACCAAAATAAAAGATATAATGGTAATCGAGGTGAGAGATTTTGAGTATAGGAGAAAAACTTTTAAAATTAAGGAAAGAAAAACATTTGTCCCAAGAGGAAGTTGCAGAGCGTCTGAATGTTTCAAGACAGACAGTTTCAAAGTGGGAGACTGACCAGTCTACACCAGATTTTGACAAATTAATCCCCCTTTGCAATCTTTATGAAATATCTGCAGATGAACTACTAACAGGGATAAAGAAAGAAAAAGAAGAAACACTAGAAGGGGAAGAATCAACCATGAAAAAAAATGAAGTCTTTAAAAGACGTGCGATTGGTATTAGTACATCCGTATTTATTTACTTTATTGCAACGATTTGGATTATGATTTCTATTCCCTATCTAAGATTAGACCCGATTTTATCTACATCTATCTTTTTATTCATCTGTGCAATCGCAACATTTGTCGTAATTTATACCTGCATGGTATATAAAGTGAAAAAAACTGAGGAGGAAATCAAAAGAGAAGAGAAAACAAGCTTAGAAAAACAAATTAACAGTATTTTAGCCACCATCGTCCTTGTAATTTATCTCTATATTAGTTTTACTACTATGGCTTGGCATGTAACTTGGATTTTGTGGGTGGTTTATGCACTAATTGAAGAAATCGTGAAACTAATTTTTATGTTACAAGGAGCAAAAGATGAAAAATAGAGGGATTATTATGTTTTTAATTATTATACTTACAGTTATATCCATTAGTTTACTCTTTCTTTTAGGAAATTTATTAAGTGGAAAGAGTCACTTCAATTTTTTTCGAGGATTTTCTAAAGAAAGTAAAGAGCTTATTTTAGAGGAGACTTATCAAGGAGATATCCCTTCCATCATTTTTGAGACAGATGCAAGCAACATTGTAATTACTTCAACACCTTCAAATGAAATGCATTTAAAAATTTATGGGGAAAAGGAAAAGACCAATGTCAAGGCATCAGAAGAATCCCTACAAATTGAAACGAAATCAGAAAATCATATCATTTCCTTTGGTCAAACTTTAGTATCTAAAATAGAACTCGCAATTCCCAAAGATTACCAAGGGGAAATCAAAATCGAAAATGACTACGGAGATGTTGAAATTGCTTCTTTCTCTCTAGCAAGGATTTCTATCCGTGAAAATTGTGGCGATATCGAAATTGCTTCAGCTAAAGAAGTAGTCATAAAAAATGATTATGGAGATACAGATATTGAGCAAGCTGAGATAGTAAATATCAACGCTTCTTGTGGCGATATTAAATTAGGAAATATCGGTAGTATGAAAGTAAAAACTAGCTATGGAAATGTCAAGGTAAAAGAAGTAACGAATTCTTTAGATATTAATTCTTCTTGTGGAGATGTCAAGATAGAGGAAGTAGACTTAAAAGAAAATTCAAAAATTCGTAGTTCCCTTGGTAGCATCAAAATAGAAAAGACAAATGATATTTATATCAATGCATCTACTAGTTTAGGAGAGATTAAAATCGAAAGAAATAATCCTAAAGCAGAAATTACCTTGGATATTAAAAATGATTGTGGAGACGTAAAAGTAGATTAAATAGAAAAAGAACTAAAATGAAATCTAATAAATTGTTTCAATAGTTCTTTTTTTGTAGAATTTTCGCTCGGATTAGAAAATAAACCATAATGAAGGGAAGAGGAAACCTCGCTAATATTTAGTTTTCTTCCACAACTTCAAAAACGAGTTCAATTTCTTTTAAACGGCCGAAAAATCCTTGTTTGGTTGGAATAAATCCTACATAGCGTTCACCGTTTCTCATGTGCTTTTTAATCACCCTCTTAAAATCTGTAGTATTGTAGTTACTTCCTAAAATCGTTTCTAAATTTGAAAATCTACAACTAATCTTTTCATATTCATATTTATACATGAATCATCCCTCCCTTACAAAGAATACTTGTATTGTTTTCACTATATCATAATATAATAAAAAAAACTAGTGGTATTTGCAAGTTATCGTATTTACAAGTATTTGAATAAGAGAAAACTATTGAAAAAGGAAAATATTTATGATGAATAATCAGATTTTCTCGGGATAGTTTTAAACGAATAAAAACTAATCAATTTCACCATATTTTGATAAAAACAATTTTTTAATGATATAATATTTATGAAATTAATTAATTTAAGGGTGATTCTATGGAAAAAATAGTTATCTTTGACTATGTTTGGCTTTCTTTCATAACTCATGTTAGAAAAAATGAAGAAATTGCTTTTCAAATTGTTGAACAGGATTTACAAACATCTAAAAATAACATTTTATTTATTGATGATACCTCAATAAATATTGAAAATGCCAAAAAACGAGGATGGAATACTTGCCAAGCATTTAGTTTTGAAGTGGATAAAATTAAAGGTGCCGTTGAACAATTTTTAACACAAGATTTAGATTTAAAAAAAGGATTTAGGAGATGAAAGCATGAATATGTATAATGACGCGCAAAAGTATTTTAACTTTTTTATAAAAAGTAATTTTGATTTAAATAACGAAAAGATTATGCATAAAGTTAAACATACTTATCAAGTAGTAAATAATGCAAAGTATATTTGTGAGGATATGCAATTAAGTAATGAAGATAAAGATTTAGCAATGGCAATTGCACTTTTACATGATATTGGAAGATTTGACCAAGCAAAACAAATGAATACTTTTAGAGAAGATATAACCAACTATGATCATGCTACTTTAGGTGTTAAACTTTTATTTGAGCAAAATGAAATAAGAAATTTTATTGAGACAAGTAAATATGATGAAATAATTAAAAAAGCAGTTGGAAGCCATAGTAAATACATTTTAGATGAGACAAATATGACTGATAAGGAATTATTACATTCTAAAATAATAAGAGATGCAGATAAAATTGATAGTTTTAGAGCCAAAACAACAGATGATATTTATACAATGGCAAATATAACGGAAAAAAATATTGAAGAATCTAAAATTACAGATAAAGTATATAATGATTTTATGAACGAAAAGACAATTTTAAGTAAGGATAGAAAAACTGGCATTGATATTTGGGTTTCTTATATAGCATTTGTTTTTGGTATTTATTTTAATAGTAGTTTAAAATTAATAAAAGAAAAAGATTATATTAATCAATTGTTTGATAGATTTGTTTATAAAAGTGATGCTGAGAAAATGGTTTTATTAAAAGATAAGACGAATAATTATTTAAATAATAAATTACAGTAATAAGAAAAAGATGATTGGTGAGTCATTTTTTAAATTTTATGAGTCTATAAAAAAATCTGTGTAAAATAGGAAGCTTTCCATGATAAAATAGAAGAAATGGAGAGATTTTATATGATAAATATTTTCTTTTTAATGGCTTTAATCCTAATTTAATCATTATTCTATAAACTTTCTTATGATTAGCACATTTATCATGTATTTTAAAGGGACTGCAATGAGATAGATTCATTACAGTCCCTTTTATCAAAGCTCAAAATTTAAAAGTCTGAGCAAATTTCTTATGGTAGCAAGAGAGGGACTTGAACCCCCAACATTCCGGGTATGAACCGGACATTCTAGCCAGTTGAATTATCTTGCCATGAACAAGAACAATACCATCATAGCATAATTGTTATTATTTGACAATATCTATTTTGCACATTTTTAATGAATTTATGTAAGAATGAAAGAATTTTTAAGAAAAGAGAGAAGAATAGGGGATGGTAACTTGAAAACTACCATAAAAATAAGGAGCAACCTGATAATTTTCAAAAAATAAAAGAAGCCCTTTTTCTGTAAAAGCAAAATTTCGAAAATTCTTCGCAATTGGCTTAGTTCCATCTTCTAACATTCCTATGATGTCTTGATATCCTTGTTCTTTAAACTTCTCTGAATGTTTTAACTCCTCTAAACTGAGGGTAGAAAGCTGTTTTAATAGGTTTGGATACTGTCGAACAAGAGAATCGATAGATACTATTTGTTGATTTTCTTTATCGAAAGTAATTGACTTAATGTAAGTATTCGGATGTGCACCAGCCGTATCTAAAAAGATGGTAAACACATAAGTAACATAGTTCTTGTAAGAATAGGTATCATAATGGATTAACATCGTATAAACTTGATTGGTGAGGGGACCGAAGTCATCCATTTCCTTTTTAAATTCATCAATGCGGGATTCGATAAAAGTCACGATTTCCCGATTTAAAATAGGATAACTAGTATAGGGAAGATAAGCTTGGATTTTATATCCTTTCTCCTCATTAAATTCCACATGTTTTTGTTCTAACTTAGTTCCTTTATTATCTAGAACCGAAACTACAGGGTAAATATTTTGCTTTGGCCGATGAAAACAAAGAAATCCACCAAGAATAAGAAGTTGAAGAAAGAAAAAACAACCGATGAAAATTAACTTTTTCAAAGTATCACCTAATCAACTTTATGACTTGGAGGGAAAAAATAAAACAAAAAGAAGTCTTATTCGTAAACTTCCTTTTTCAACTCTTCAATATTTTCTGTCATCAATGTAATATAGTCATCATTATTGTCACGCTCATCATCAGTAATTGTATCAATTCTTTTAAAAGTTAAGGTCTGAATTTTTGTTGACTCGATTATCTGATTTAAAATATCGCTGTTTTTTTCATTTTCTAATAAAATAATGTGTCCTACCTTTTTTGTCGTAATCAAATCATTAACTTCAGCAACCGTTTTTTCTGTAATCGCTTTTGTTTGGTCATCTAAAGAAATAACTTCAAATCCATATTTTTCTAAAAATAATAAGGCATCACTATTGACAACCAAAGTTTTTTTACTCGCATTGTTTGCTGTCAAACGAAGTTCTGCATCTACTTCTGATAACTTGACTTTTAAATTCTCATAATTTTGTTCAATTTCCTTTTTTAAATAATTATTGGTAATATATTCTTCCAATCCATTTTTAATATTTTGACTAATCATCAACAAATTAGAAGGATTTAACCATAACTCGGCATTATGATAATTAATATTCACTCCATAACTCGCATCGATAATCAATAATTTTTTGTTTTTATTCGTAAGTTCAAACGCCATATCCTTATCCTCGGTCGTACCGTTATAGATGAATAAATCTTTATTACTTGCACTAACCATCTGCTTGTTGGTAAGAGAGTAAGTAAATGTATTTGTATTATCTGGATAAATTGATGCAACTGTAGAACGCTTTCCGTAAAGGGCATTCGTGACATATTCTAATGGATAAACCGTAGTAATAATATCAATATTTTCTAAAGTGTCTCGTTTAAAACATCCGCTAGTTAATAGGATAATGCTACAAAGCAAAATAAGTGGTATCTTTTTCATCCGTGTCCTCACCAATCCTTTTCCATATCTATTGTACTAAACCTTAGATAAAAAATCCATAGAAAACATATATTTGCATTTGACTTAAAAGCGAAACAAGTGATAAAATACAGATAAGATAGTTGGTGCAAAGGAGATGCTTAAAATGAAAATGACAGGGACGAAAAAAGTGATTTTAGGCATGACAATTCTAGGTGGATTACTCATTGTTATTGGGAGCAGTTTAGCATTTCAGATGTTTCAATTTAATGGAAGTCATAAACATATCATAAAAGCTGCAAATATGGAAGTCGTACTAGAAGAGTTGAGCGATGGAATTACGATAGAACAAGGATATGCAACTTATGATGAGGTGGGAATGATAGGGCCTTCTTACGATTTTCGGTTAGTGAATAAAGGAGGGATTCCTGCAACCTATTATTTGAAACTAAAAGATGTAACGACAAGCGAAAATAAGCTTTCTAAAAGTGATGTAAGATTTGGACTTACAAAAAACGGTACGACAAAAATCGATTATTTATCGAACTGGTCTGGGGAAAAAAACGTTGATGTTGGAGTGATTACAGCAAATGAAACCATTAATTATCAACTTCATCTTTGGATAAGAGATGGTGTAACCGATGCTACGACAATCGACGGAAAGACAATAAAGTTAAAAGCAGAAGTCGATACGACAGATGACCCATTATTATTGATTGGAAATATGAAACAAGGAAGTTATGTAGATTATGTTGGAGCAAATGGATGTAAGCTATCCGAAACAGCGATAACCGGTGGAGGAAATGCCGAAAGTGGGGACTCTTGTAAGGGGTATAATGCTAACGGAAATGGTGCTAGTGGTGGTTGGTGTTATGAATCAAAATATCCATATAGTGTTTCTGGTTGGCGAATTGCCTATACAGAAAATAGTCGGGCTTATTTGATTTCAGCAGGAGCACCAGAGTGTGCTACTACATCTACTTCTAGCGGAAATACAACATATATCAATATGGCAAATACCAAGGCGAAAAAATATTGTAACCGAGAATTTGTAGATGGAGATTGTACAAATAATAATGACTCATGGGCAATTAATAACAATGATTTTAATAAAATTACCAAACAAGCAACGGGAACTGGAGGAGGATATATTCATATCGCAATTAGTGGAGGTATCAATTGTTATCAAAAGTCAGGAAATGCCCAATGTGGATATGGTAATAATTTAATTGATAATGGAGGACATTATTATTTTGCCTCATATAATCCAAGTCCTTATAATGCTAGTCATACAGTTTATTGGTTTCCTTCAGGACGCTATCCCAATAGTGGTTCTTATATCCATCCTTGTGGTCTTCGTCCGATTATTCGTCTATCTTCTGCTATTTATGTATCAGGAGGAACAGGGACAGCCGCTACTCCATATAAAATTGCTAAATCATTATTTTAAGAACTAGAAATAATTGTTCTAGTTCTTTTTTTATTTTAAAAAAACAAACAAAAATTCGATAATAAGATTTGACAAAGAAAAAAAACTATGGTAGACTAATAACCATCGAGAAATTACGAGAAAAGAACTTTTTTTAAACAAATTCAAATGAAAAATAAAAATACTTTCTTGTTGCAATATGCGAAAAAGCATTGAGAACAATTGTTTTTTTCTTGGAAAAATTAAAGAAAACGGGGTGATAAAATAATGAAAGAATTATTTAACACATTAAAAATAAAACCAAAAAATAGCAAACTATATGAAATCGCTTTTACGCACTCCTCATACGTTCATGAACATAATAAAAAACAAGATTATGAACGCTTAGAATTTCTAGGGGATAAAGTATTAGATTTATCAATTAGTGATTACCTATACAATAATTTCTCTAAAAAAGAAGGCGATATGACCAAAATTCGGGCCAACTATGTCTGTGAAAATGCTTGTTTTCAATATGCCAAAGATTTAAACTTTAGTGAATATATTAAAGTGGGAAATGGAGAAGAGGCAGACGGAGGAAGATATAAAAAAGTCATTCTTGCCGATATTTTTGAGTCATTTTGTGGTGCTATGTATTTAGACCTTGGATTTGAAAAAACAAGAAGTGTCATTCTATCCATTATCGTTCCTTATATTGAAAATCCAGAAATAGAATTTTTGAGTGATTATAAAAGTGCGTTACAAGAATATGTACAGACAACCGGAAAAACGATTCATTACGAAATCACACATGAAAGTGGTCCTTCGAATCATAAACGTTTTGAAGTGGCATTAAAAGTCGATGGTATTCTTTATGGAACAGGGTCTGGGACGAGTAAAAAAGAAGCAGAACAAGAAGCTGCGAAAGATGCACTGGGAAGAAGGGCAAAATAATGGAAGCAGAAACACTAGGAATCAAAGAAGAATTAGAAGCGATAAAAATGGAATTTCTCTTTTTGTTAACTAGTGGAATTCCCTATGATGAGGAAATCATTTTGAACGTACAAGAAGAGTTAGAAAAAACAAGTAGAGTATTAGAAAAAATGATGAGTCAAGAGCTAGAAGAAAAATTTTATATTTTAGGAAACCTCGTCGGACAGGCTGCTTGTTTAGTAAACATGGCAAAGGATTTTGTGATGTATGCCGTTTCACAAAATGAATTAATGACACATTATCAGAACCAGATATTATTAAAAAAAGATAAACAATTATGTGAAATCGCTTTAGGATTTTTAGAAACCAAAGTAGTAGAGAAACAAACAGAATTACTTTGTAGACTGAATGAATCGAGAGAATATCGTGAAGAATTAACAGGAAAGAAGGAAAAAATTTATGAGTAAAATTAAAATATTTGCCCTTGGTGGCTTAAATGAAAATGGAAAAAATATGTATGTAGTCGAAGTCGATAAAAACATTTTTGTTTTTGACTGTGGCTTAAAATACGCAAGAGACCGGATGCTTGGTGTAGATTATACCATTCCGAATATCGATTATTTAAAGGAAAACAAAAAAAGAATTCGGGGAATTTTCTTGACCCATGGGCATGACTCGAATATGGGAGCAATTAGCGATGTAGTAAAAAATATTCCCGATATTTCTATATATGCAACCAAGTTTACTATGGAAATTGTGAAGAAATACTTAGAAGAAGACGGCTTAAAAGCAAAAAATTTAAAAGAGATTCGTCCTCATGCCAAACTAGATTTTGCAAAAGATGTGAGTATATTCCCGATATCGATTACGCACTCGATTCCTGATGCAGTATGCTTTGTATTATATACGAAAGATGGAGCCATTTGTTATACCGGAGATTTTGTCTTCGATTCTAGTGCTAAAGGATGTTATAAAACCGATATTGGAAAACTTGCTTATGTGGGCAAACAAGGCGTACTTTGTCTTTTATCAGAATCCATTTATGCTGACCATCAAGGCTTTACTGCACCTAAAAACAGAAGTAATGAATTTATCCGTGACACATTAAGAAAAAGTGATGGGCGTGTACTCATTACTGTTCTTCCTGCGCACATTTACCGAGTGCAAGAACTTTTTAATGAAGTGATGAAAACCAAAAGAAAAGTTGTGATTATGGGAAAAAGCTTACAAGAATTAATTGCCAAAGCAATGGAGCTAAATTACTTAAATATCGATAAAAATAGAATTGGTGATTTACTGAATATTAATGATAAAGATGCAGTGATTCTAATTTCTGATGAAAAAGAAAAACCATTTGCAAATTTAGAACGAATTGTTAATGGATTTGATAAATTTATTCACTTAAAAGATAGCGATACCATTTTCATTACAGAACCAAGCTATGATGGAATTGAGAAACGAATGGCTAGTATTATCGATTTAATTGCAATGAAAGGTGTAACAGTAATCAATGCAAGCAGCAAAAAACACTTACTACATCATGCATCCAAAGAAGATTTAATGTTGATGATTAGCTTAATGAATCCTAAATACTATTTTCCGGTTAAAGGAGAATATCGCCATCAATATAGAAATGCAGAAATTGCTGAAGAAGCGGGGATGAAAAAAGAACACATTTTACTAAAAGAAAATGGCGATGTCGTTACTTTTGTGAAGGGTGTATTAACAGAAGATAAGGAACACATTAATGTCGATGAAATCTTAATCGATGGAAATCGTGGAAATGATGTTGGAGAACTTGTATTAAAAGATAGAGAAATGCTAGGAGAAAATGGAATTGTTATCGTGACTTCCACTTTAGATAGAAAAACAAAGAAAGTGTTGAAAGAAGCAGATGTAGTAACTAGAGGATTCATCTATGTAAAAGATAATTTTGATTTAATTCAAGAAGCAAGAAGAATTTCAAGAGAAGCCGTAGAAGAAAATATTGATATGGAAAACAAAAAAGTCGATTATAATGCGATTAAAAATGAAGTAAGAGATCGACTTGGAAAACACTTTCATGAAAACGTGGGAAATCGTCCGATGATTATTACCGTAGTACAAGAGGTGTAAAAAAATGGAACATGTTTATGTAGTGGGGCATAGAAAACCAGATACAGATAGCGTAACTAGTGCTATCGTTCTTGCAAATTTAAAAAAAGAACAAGGCCTAGATGCCAAACCTTACGTGTTAGGGGAAATTGCCAAAGAGGCAAAATTTGTCCTTGATTATTTTCACATCAAAGAACCTAAGTTTTTAAATGATGTAAAATTACAAATTAAAGATTTGAATTACCACAAAGGTGTTTTTCAAAAAGAAACGGCTTCAATCAAAGAAGTTTATGAATATATGGAAGCTAATGCCATTACGGGAGTTCCTATCGTCAATGAAAAACAAAAGTTTTTAGGACTAATTACATTAAAAGGGATTGTCAGAGAACTCTTAAAAAATAATGAGTCCTATTTGAAAACAAGTTATCAAAACATTCTAAAGACTTTAAATGGAGAAGAAGTCCTTCATTTCGATGATGAAATAGAGGGGAACTTAAAAATTGCCTCCTTCAAAAGTACAACCTTTTTAGAAAACATCACTTTGACAGAAAGAGATATTTTAATTGTAGGGGACCGTCATAGCATTATTGAATATGCAATCGAAAGTGGAGTGAAACTTTTAATTGTCATTGGTAGTGGAGAAATTAAAGAACACCATTTAAAAGATGCGAAAGAAAAATGCGTCAATATCATCCGTACGTCTTTAGAAACCTATGATACCGCAAAACAAATCTACTTATCCAATTATATTTCTTCGCTTTTACAAGAAGGAAGAATCACAACCTTTGAAGAGAGCGACTACTATGATGAATTTATAGTTCGCAGTGGGAAACTAAAACATAATAATTATCCGATTTTAGGAAAGAATGATAAATGCTTAGGTCTATTGCGGGTGACGGATATTAATGGAAAAAATAAGAAAAAGGTCATTTTAGTCGACCATAACGAAGAAGACCAAAGTGTAGAAGGATTAGAAGAAGCAGAGATTTTAGAGATTGTCGACCATCATAAGCTAGGAGATATTTCGACCGCTTACCCAATTAATTTTAGAAATATGGCGGTAGGAAGCACCAATACCATTCTCTACTTTATGTATCAGGAACAACATATAGCGTTAGCTAGAGAAATTGCAGGACTTATGTTATCGGGAATCTTATCGGATACCTTGTCCCTTACTTCGCCGACAACAACGGATATCGATAGAAAAGTAGTAAAGACCTTAGCTGAAAACTTAGGAATAAATTATCAAGAATATGCAAGAGAAATGTTTAAAGCAGGAACTTCACTAGAAGGAAGAAGCAAAGAAGAAATATTGACTTCTGACATGAAAGTATTCCCTTGGGAAAATGAAAAGTTTGCGATTAGTCAAATTTTTACCTTAAATTTTGAAGATATTGAAAGAGAACAAGAAGAATATATCGAGTTAATTGAAGAATTAAAGTCAGAAAAAGAATATAAATTAGTTCTTGTTGCAGTGACAGACATTTTAAAAAATGGCTCTTACCTTTATTTTGATAGGGCAAGCAAAGAAATTATAGAAGATGCCTTTGGAATCAGTGATATTAAAGAGGGAACTTATATTGATGGAATCGTATCAAGAAAGAAACAGCTAGTTCCGAAAATTTTAGAAAATATCCGTTAAATAGAAAAGTTGAGCTATAATTAGGTTCAATTTTTTTATTATGGATTTTTCTAATCAGTTGCTTGCAATACCTAGGATTTTAAGATATACTAAGAGTAGAATAAAATCAAGAGAGTAAAAAAATTTATGATAATAACTACAAAAATTGATACCCCATAAGGTAGTTGTCTAATAAATATACTAACATCCCACCGTCCACAACTCCTTGACAAAAATGCCTGGGGGGGGGGTATAATAAACTAGGAAAGTAGGGTTCAGATGAAAAAAGAAAATAAAAAAAAGGCAATAAAAGTCATGGCGTTTTTAATTAGTACTTTTGCGATTCTTTTAAGTGTTTCTTATGCATTCATCAATAAAAGAGTTGTGGGAAACAAGCAACAAGTGATTGATGCGGGGAATTTAGAATTAATTTTAGATGAAGGTGAGAATAATTTATTGATAGAAGATGCCTATCCGATTGCTGATGAGGTAGGGATGATTCAAGAAGCATTTACCTTTAGAATTACGAATAAAACAAGTATGGATACAAACTATATATTAAAATTAGAAGATATCACGATTGGTGAGGTTTTAGCAAAAGAAGATGTAAAGTATTCACTAACTAAAAATAAAGAAACAACAATTGATTTTGTATCGAATATCGTAGATAACGTAATCGATGAAGGAAAAATCAAAGGAAACGCGACAATTGAATACGAATTAAGATTATGGTTAAGAGAAGACCTTACATCGGATGCTACGGTTAAGGGGAAAAGTCTAAGATTTAGAATCAATTTGAAAATGAGCCAAAAAGAAGAAATAGTATACAAAGAAAGTATTTTAAATGGAACGGATCCGGTTCTATCAAATAATCTAATTCCCGTTACTATTCAGGAGGATGGGAATGTCCAGAAGGCAAATATTTATGAAGAATGGTATAGCTATGAAGATAAGCTATGGGCGAATGCCGTTGTACTTTTAGATAAAACAAAAACTTATCGGGAGTATGAAAGAATCCCTGAAGAAAATATAGAGTCATACTTTGTTTGGATACCAAAGTATCGATATCAATTGTGGGATACTACCGCATACTTTGACAATGGGACGATAAATACAACGAAGCCACATTCCATTCCGATTCAATTTGGTATGGAAAATACAAGTGATCAGATAAATGGAGAATGTACAACACCAATGACTTCAAGCAATGCCTCTTGTAAAGTAGGAGATTTTATGACCCATCCAGCTTTCCTAGATTTTGATTCTACTGGCTTTTGGGTTGGAAAATTCGAAAGTGGTTATAAAAATGCGACGACCTTAGAAGAAGCGCAAGTGAATTCTGGGGATTCTACAAAGCTTCAGATAAAACCAGATGTTTACAGTTGGAGAAACATCACAGTTGGAAATGCTTTTAAAGTCAGTTACGATTACTTAAGAAGTAATGAGTCTCACATGATGAAAAATACCGAATGGGGAGCAGTAGCTTACTTACAACACTCAAAATATGGAAGTAGTATGAGCGTAAGAAATAATAACAACCGTTCTTATAAGACGGGATATGCAAACGTAGAAGAACCAAATAGTGCTTACAACAATGGAACAAGTATCCCAGGAAATTTAAACGGAACTACCCCTGATGTTACGAGAAACTACAATACAGAAACGGGATATCTAGCAAGTACGACAGGAAATATCACTGGAATTTATGATATGTCTGGAGGAAGTTGGGAAGTCGTCATGGGCTATAATATAAAAGCATCAACGATAGGGGGAGTAAGCCAAATCACCTTAATTTACCCAGATTTTTTTAACAATAACAATTGGAAAAAGTATTATAATCAGTATTCTAATGAAATTGAAAATATGGCAGGACAATATAAAAGTGGAATTTTAGGCGATGCTACACGGGAGATGGGACCTTTCCAATATGTGAAGGATCCTGATAACTCGACAAGAAGAAGGTCAAGTTGGTATTATGATGTAGCAAGTACAATGTATCCTAGTCATCCTTGGCAATTACGTGGTGGGTACTGGTTAGCTGGAAATGCTAGTGGAATATTTGCTTTTGGGACATCTCAAGGAAGTGCTGACAAAGGAATATCTTTCCGCGTTGTACTGGCAAGTGAAAAAACGGATGGAGATTGATTGATGAAAAAATTACAGAAAAATCAAACAAAAATTGTGTTAATTATTTTAAGTATTTTAATTCTGTTTTTTGGAACAACTTATGCATTTATTAATTTTACAATAACAGGAAGTAAGAAACAAATAGTAAATGCAGGGAATCTAGATTTAGTTTTAGATGAGGATGAGAATAATTTATATATTGAAAATGCTTTACCAATGTATGATGAAGTAGGAATGATACAAGAAGCGTTTACCTTTAGAATTACGAATAAAACAAGTATGGATACGGCATATGTTTTGAAACTAGAAGAAATTACTGTGGGACAACCTCTTGCTCGTGAAGATGTAAAGTATGGATTAACTAAGAATAAAGAAACAACCATTGATTTTGTATCGAATATCGTAGATAACGTCATTGATGAGGGAGTTATTTTAGAAAATGAAACGATTGAATATGAACTTCGGTTATGGATAAGAGATACTCTCGAGGATGAAACGTTAATTCAAGGAAAAAGTATGGGGTTTAAGCTAAGTTTAAGAATGTCACAGACAGAAGAAACGGCTTATAGAGAAACTTTGTTAAATGGATGCGACCCAATCCTTTCAGAAAATCTAGTCCCTGTAACGATTCAAGATGATGGGAATGTCCAGAAGGCAAATATTTATGAAGAATGGTATAGCTATGAAGATAAGCTATGGGCGAATGCCGTTGTACTTTTAGATAAAACAAAAACTTATCGGGAGTATGAAATAATTCCAGAAGAAAATATAGAGTCATACTTTGTTTGGATACCAAAATATAGTTACCAACTATGGAATTTAGGAAACTATAATTCCCTAACGAGTATCAATAAAAATAATATTCATGAAATTCCGATTCGATTTGGTCTTGAAAATACCAAAGATGAAATCCAAGGAGAATGTACAACACCGATGACGTTTGGTGCAACAGGAAATTGTAAAATTGGTGATTATATGACTTCTCCTGCATTTATTTCCTTTGATTCGACAGGATTTTGGACGGGAAAGTTTGAAACAGGATACAAAGGTGCAACGACAAAAGTAGAAGCAGAGGTAAATTCTGGAGATTCAACAAAAATTCAAATTAAACCCAATGTTTATAGTTGGAGAGGAATTACTGTTGGAAATGCCTTCAAAGCAAGTTTCGATTATTTAAGAGACGATGAGTCTCATATGATGAAAAACACCGAATGGGGAGCAGTAGCTTACTTGCACCACTCAAAGTATGGAAGCGCAACAGAAATTAGATTTAATAACTATAGAGACTCTATGACTGGATATGCGAGTGTAGAAGCCCCCACATTAGGAAACAATGAAGGAATAAGTATTCCCGGAAATTTAAATGGAACAACATCTGATGTTACCTTACCCTATAATACAGAAATCGGATATTTAGCGACGACCACAAAAAATATTACCGGAATTTATGATATGTCTGGTGGTTCCTTTGAATATGTGATGGCTTATAATGAACTAGCAAATATCGTAGGAGGAAATAGTGACATTTTAGCCCATTATCCTGACTTTTTTGATGCTCCACAATGGAAAAAATATTATAACCGTTATCAATCAGAAAGTAATCAAAGTTATTATCAACGAATTCTTGGAGATGCTACAGGAGAAATGGGGCCATTCGGAAGTTTTACCGACCCAACTGGTTCTCCTAGACATATTACAAGTTGGTATGATGACTGGGGACTTAATATGCATCGAGTAAATCCTTGGCTTGGTAGGGGTGGCCAATATGAAAGAGGAATAGAAAGTGGAAGTTTTGGATTTGCTAATGGCGATGGCGGAAATGGTCCAAAAGCTTCTTTCCGAATAGTTTTGACGCCTACTAATTAATTTTTTAAGATTTGTTCATTTATGGTTGACAAATCTTTTTTCTTTTCATATAATCAAATTGTACTACTTGTAGTAATACAAGTAAGTTAGGAGGAAAAGCTATGATAGAAATTAAAAACATCTCCAAGCATTATGGCAACTTAAAAGTTTTAGAACACCTAAATTGTACTATCCAAGATGGTTTAATCTATGGATTAGTAGGTGCAAATGGAAGCGGTAAATCCACACTTCTTAGAATTATCAATGGAATTTACCTTCCCGATGAGGGAGAAATCAAGATGGATGGAGAAAATGTTTTAGAAAATGAAACAATGAAACAAAACATCGTCTTTGTTCCCGACGATTTATTCTTTTATCCAGGATATACGATTCACGATATGGCAAAATTCTATGCTGCGGTGTATCAAAAATTCGATATGACCTATTTAGAAAAACTAGCCAGTATTTTAAAATTAGATACCAAGAAAAAAATAAGTACATTTTCTAAAGGAATGAAAAGACAATGCGCATTGATTCTAGCAATTGCGACTAATGCTAGATACATGTTCTTCGATGAAACATTTGATGGTGTAGACCCAGTTGTGAGGACAGTCTTAAAAAAAATACTAGCAAAACATATGGAAGAGAAAAAATCGACCATTGTGTTAACGAGTCACAACTTACGAGAATTAGAAGATATCGCTGATAATCTTGGTCTATTATATCAAGGAGGTATCCTCTTTGAAGGAGAAATTGATGAAATAAAAACCAATATGTTTAAAGTCCAAATTTCTCTAAAAGAAGATTTTGATGAGAAAACCTTTAAAGAGATTGAAATCATGAATTTTAAAAAAGTCGGTTCCATTGCGACGATGATTGTCAAAGGAGAGGAAAAAGAAATCGATAAGAAATTATCGAAATTAAAGCCAATCATCTTAGATTATTTACCACTTTCTCTAGAAGAAATCTTTATTTATCAAATGGAGGTGTTAGGTTATGAATTTAACGAAATTATTTCACTTTAATTATTTGAAACAAAACTTAAAAAAATCTCGTGTCATCCTTTCGTTTTTACTACTTATGCTACCGATTTTGAACTTGATTATTTTTCTGATGACCACAAGTTATGATAAAGTGATGGTATTTGGGCTACTAGATATATCTGGTCTTGCCTTAATAGGATTATATATCGTTCCCGTAATTTTATCGATTATTTTATTTCACTATGTCTTTAAAAAGAAATCTATTGATTTTATCGGAAGTATGCCAATTAACCGAAAAACCATTTTTATTACCAATACGATAGGAGGATGCCTCATCATTGGCGCTTTAATTGCCGTTACGACATTGCTTATTTTTATCGCATCCATGGCACTTCCCAATGTCTATATTGCGAAAGAGATATTCTTAGACTACTTCGTATTATTTACACTTTCCTATATTTTTATCTTTGTTATCACTAATCTTGCCTTATCATTCTCAGGAAATATATCGACAACAATCGTCGTATCCCTTCTTATTTTATTCCTTGTTCCCTTTACAGATCGTCTCTTTACCGTGTCAAGAGAAACATTTAATCATCAAAACTTCTACTATGAATGTAAAGAGTGCCAAACGACAAACTTAAAGGCATATAAAACAAGTAAAAGTCTTTATGAACCCAACAAAACACACTACACTTTACCAGTTGAATTCTTAATACAAATGGGAAGGAATCAAAATGCATCATCCCTTTACTTAGACGCTGAACTTGGTAGAATGGCTTTACTAACAATTCTATACGTACTTGTCGGGTATTTAGCTTTTTCTAAAAAAGAATTAGAAGTTTGCGAAACCTCATTCAAAAATATTTATGTCCATATGCTAATTCGTGCTCTTACCGTTTTACCTATTATGGTCATTATTTATCAAGCAACAAAGTATGCTAATTTTATTGGTGTTTTATTTGCTTTTACCCTCCTTTTAATTTATCATTTCATCTATGATTTAATGACTAGAAAACAAGTAACCCATATTCGTCTCAATTTAGCCGCATTCTTTCTTACCATCTTAATTCTATACCCATTAGTTGGATTTTTATCTGGAGATTATACGACATATAAAGTAAAAGAAGTCACTTTTTCTGCAAAAGATATTACCTCCATTACGATTTATGGAGACGGAGTTCCGACTTTAGAAAAAGTTGGCGGAAACATTAAAATCAAAGATGAAGAAATCTACAATTTACTTCTTTCAAATGACCAAGAAAGTAAGGATAATATTTATATCGGGTACCTAGAAGTAAATATGAAAGGTAGAGTTTATCGTTCAGGTTCAATCTATCTAAATCAAGAAAATGCAGAAAAATTAGAAAATTATATTTCTTCTAGTAAAGTGTATCAAGAATCTTTGAAAAATCAACTAACCAATATCAACGTTATCACAATAGGGGAAGATATTACGACCCTAGAAGAAAAGGATTATCAAGCCTTAAAAGAAGCTTTAGAAAATCCAGAAAGCGAACGAGCTGAAGTTTTCTTACCAATTCACGTATACACCTACAAAAATCATACCTTAATCAAAGAAACTTATTATAGTAATATCACCAAAAAGATGAATCAGCTAGTAGTTAATCGCTTTAATGAAAAAGCAGCAGAAAAACTAAAAGAACAAAGCGCATCTTCAATTGCCTATATTATGATAGAAGATGAAGTAGAAGGTCAATATTATTACTACAATGTTCCTCAAAAAATAAATGAAGTATATCAACTTTTAAAAGCACAAACAACAAGTAGTGAAAACAAACTTTATCGCTTTGAATTTACGGTTTATGATAAACGTTATTACTATTACGCGAATTTAACCGAGGAAGCATTTAAGAAGATTAAAAGCCTAGCTTACGAAGCCGAAACAGAAGCAGAGGGATTTTAGATGTTAATTAATCTTGATTATCGAAAAAAAGAATCTATTTATTTACAAATTGTCAAAGAAATTGAACGTTTCGTATCCGCAGGAGCTTTAAAAGAGGGAGAAAAGATTCCTTCTGTCCGGGTGTTAGCAAGTGATTTAGGAATTAATCCGAATACAGTAAAAAAAGCATATGACCTTTTAGAAGAAAAAGGAATTATCGTAACCATTTCGACGAAAGGAACCTTCATCGTTGAAAATACAGAAGCGATAAAAAATGATAAGAAAAAACAAATACTCAAAGAAATTAAAGAAAAAGTCCAAGAATTAGAAAAATTAGGACTATCGAAAGAAGAAATTTTAAAAGAGATTCGTTAAATAAAAAAGATGTGCCTAGGAAAAACCTAAGCACATTTTTAGTTAGGACGAACGAAACGATAAAAATTTAGTGTAGGGAAGGACAGAAAACGAAGTTTTAATCCGTTATCGGTTCCTAAACCAGAATTAACAAAAAGATGAGTATTAGAAAGAATATAATGTCCATTTAGATAAGCGGTAGCTCCCTCTTTTTTTAATAAAGAATGAATTAAAGGGATTTGTAACTGATTGTTGTGAGAGTGTCCACTAAGTGCGATATCCACCGGATAATTTGCTAATTTATCGATACTGTCTGGTTCATGAAATAGGGCGATAGAAAAAACATCCGGAGTAAATTCTTGAAAAGTTTCTTCTTGATGAAAATCGTTCTTTCCCTGAATCCCCAGTCCATAAATCTGGATTTTTTCATCGACTGTACCATAAATTGTATCATGGAGATTATCAAGAAGAATAAATCCTGCATCTTTCATAATGATTTCGATAATTCCATCATTTTCATAATCTTCTTCACCCTTTACATAATACTTAGAAATCGTACAAGCAAGTTCGGATAACTTTTCGGTTAATACTTGGTAGTCCTCTTTTGTATAAGAAACCTCACTTTCTAGTAAGTCTCCCGTAAAAACGATGATATCTGGTTTTAACGCGTTAACTGAATCTACTAATTTAATTAAAAACGCTTCATTCGTTGTCGTTTTGTAATGTAAATCAGAAAAGTGTAAAAGTTTTAATCCCGATAAAGAAGCGGGAACTTTTGCATTTTCGATACGTATTTCTGAAACCAACAACATACTAGGTTCTAAAAAACGGGTGTAGTAAAAAAAACTAGTAAGTATCAAAAAGACAAGGGAAAAAATCTTAATTATCTTTCGTGCTTTTTTTTCAAGTAGAACCCTTTTTTCTTCAAACTCTTGTTTTTTCTTTTCCTTCTCGATTTCTTTTGCTAAATTCTCATTTTTTTCAACGCGTCCCTTCATAGAAGAATCAACCCCGATAAGATGGATAGACCAACCACAAAGGAATTATGTAAAATATGCATAATCATCGAAGAGGTGATATTATCGGTTTTATATACAGTATAAGCAAAACTGATACCAAGAGCAGAGTAGGGAATAACATAAATAAAATCAAGAAGTGAGGTATAAGCAAAGATAACATGAAGCAGTCCAAAGATAATACCACTAGAAAGAACATAGACTTTAGGAGGTAAAATGACATCTTTAAATGCTTGTCGGAATACTAACTCCTCTACGATTGGACCGATTAACCCGGCAGTAATCAACATAATCCAAGGACTAACCGAAATCATTCCTTGGATAGTATCTTCATTTCCTGAAACCGCAGAAGGAAAAAGAAGAGAGATGAATAAATTACTAACAACCATCCCAATAAATCCAAGTAACCAATACTTAAATGCAGTATCAAAGATTTCATTGAAGTTTTTCTTGAAAAGAAGAATTCCTGATTTAATTTCATCGTAATACATAAACCCTAAAACAGTTACTAAGAAAGTATCAGAAAATAGGGTAAGATATGTCTCTACAACAGGAGAAACTGCATCTAGGGGAATAGAAAACAAAAAAATAGGAACAAATTGAATCAGACTACCGAAGAAAAAGAAAAGTAAGGCAAGCGCCGACTTTAAAAGTTTATTCATGGCAATCCTTCCCGTTAAAGCAAGATAGTTAAATCCCAAAGTAAGGGTTCCAGCAAGAAGAAAATCTTTCCAATTTCCCATTCGATTAGGCATCATTTGATAAAGCGTGAAAATGATGATAGGAAATAATAGTAGCACACAAGAAAAGACAAATCCTCTTGGTTTCTGATAAGTTGTGGGATATTTTTTAAGATAGATATAACTAGGTAAAATTCCTACAAATAAAAACGACAAAATCACATCAAAATGCATAAAAAGCCTCCTCATTTTTTATTTAATAACATTATATCGTTATTCTTAAGATTTTTCAATAAAAGAATGTTGGTTTATAAAATTAGAATTTTGAAAGAATTGATAAAATTTGATTGATGTCTCTTCGAAAAATGTTTAAGTTATGATACAATGAAAAGGTAGATAAAAAAAGAGGGAGTGAAAGCGATGCATCTAACTATTTTGCCAGCCGATACTTACACGGTGCTAAAAAAAAGCACGATAAGTGATTTAGATAGACGATTGATTACATTATTATATCAACCGATTATTGGCTTTTCTGCAGTAAGCTTATATTTCACTTTACTCGATGACTTAGAAAAAGCAGAAATTTTAAGTGAGACTTTTACACATCATCATTTAATGACATCAATGCAATTAAAATTAGAAGCAATTATTGATTCCCGCGAAAAGTTAGAAGCAGTAGGGCTGATGAAAACTTACTTAAAAAAATCAAATGTTAACGAATACGCATATTTAATCTATGCACCACTTTCTGCAAGTGAATTTTTAAATCACCCGATTTTAAATATTGTGTTATATAATAATGTTGGAAAAAAGGAATATGACAAAATT
Source organism: uncultured Bacilli bacterium (assembly GCA_910587725.1). Lineage (GTDB taxonomy): Bacteria > Bacillota_I > Bacilli_A > RF39 > UBA660 > MGBC162581. The sequence goes on along the minus strand of CAJUNG010000002.1, from coordinate 39,285 downwards.
GTCAAATATTTTAAAGTACCGAGAGTATCTTTAAAAGATTACGAAGAGGTAAGCAAAAACTTTAATGATTGCTTTACTCCTGTATCCGGAAGTTTTGCTTTTGAACAGGAGGATATTTTAGAAAGAACAAGTAACAACTTACATATCCGTTCAGGAATTGATTTTAATTTATTGATTGAATCGATTCCTAAAAATATGGTATCGGAGAAATGTTTTAATGAAGAAACTCTAGATTTAATTGCGTCCCTTGCCTATATTTATAAATTAGATTTAGAAGTACTAGTCAGTTTAATCAGGGACCACTTGAACGAAAGGGGAACAATTGATAAAGCAGACCTGCGAAAATCTTGTCGAAATTATTATCAATTTGAAAACAGCGGACGTCTTCCGACGGTAGTTTATAAAACACAACCGGAATATTTAAGAAATCCGAAAGGGGATACTTCGAAACGAGCTCGTCTAATTTACTCTTTTGAAACAACATCTCCTTATGATTTATTGGCAAGTAAATGTAAAAGTGGGGAACCAGCAGCAAAAGATTTACGCTTAGTTGAAGAGTTAATGATAGATTTTCGCTTGAATCCGGGTGTTGTCAATGTCTTAATTGCATATGTTTTGCATATAAATAATAAGAAGCTAGTGAAAAATTTTGTCGAAACAATTGCCGCTCAATGGCAACGACTCCATATCGAAACGGTAGAGGATGCGTTAAAATTAACAGAAAAGGAATATAAAGAAAGAAATAAACAAAGATACGCTTCTAGCAGAGATACAAAAATGATAGTAAATCAAAAGAATCCAACATGGTTTGATCAAGAATTAGTAAGTAAAGAGGCAAGTGAAGAGGAGTCTAAAGAGATGAACCAATTATTAAAAGAAATCGGATAGAATGAAAAAATTACCTCTTGAACATTTTTTTGATTTATGCTATATTGATAATGGCAAAAAAAGGGAAGGCAGTGTGAACTTAGATGATAAATCACGCAAATCAGTGCGAAAGATTTTATGAATATACCAAAGAGATTTTAGATGAGGAAAATTTTCAAGGATTAAAAAAATTAGTACATCATGGGTTGAATCGATATGACCATTCTCTACGAGTTGCAAAAATTTCTTATCATATTTGTGCAAGCTTAAGATTAAATGAAAAGGCAGTAGCAAGAGGAGCATTACTTCATGATTTCTTTTTTGAAGATAATCAAGAATTAAAAAGAAAAGAGAAACTAAAAACACTCGTTAATCATCCAGAATATGCTTTAAAAACAGCTAAGGAAAAATTTAATTTGACGGAAGTTGAAGAAGATATCATTGTCAGTCATATGTTTCCTGTTGGAAAACACATTCCGAAATATTTAGAAAGTTGGATTGTTGATTTTATTGATGATATTGTTTCTATTTATGAACGATATTATGGTTTTGAAAAACAAATATCGTTTGCGACATCTTTTTTGTTTTTGCTCATTCTCAATTATTTGCGATAGCATTTTTTCTGTCCTCATAGTTTAATGGATAAAACGAATCCCTCCTGAGCGTGTGTTTACACTTGATGAGCAAAGGGGGGACTTTAAAATATAATTATTCCCTCTATTTTGTAAGGGAATGAGATGTTCTCGTAGCGTAATAGGATAACGCAATTGCCTCCTAAGAGTGTGATGGAGGGCAAGAAAATTTGATAAAGCCTTGAAATATAGGCAAAAACCTGTCCTTGTAACTCAGTTGGATAGAGTAACGACCTCCTAAGTCGTAAGTCGGTGGTTCGAATCCACTCAAGGACGCCAGATGATTATAAAATGTCTTGATTTTAAACGATTTCAAGGCATTTTTATTATTTTTGAAAAGTATTATAAAGTGATATAACTTGATATAACATAATATCTGTTATGGCACCATTTTCGGCACCGATTAAAAATAGTAAAACTATCTATAAAATAAGGCTTAAATACAATTTTAATTGGTAAAAAAGTATATAAAAAATATATTTATATCAATTCTATAAGCATTTTTTTAATAAATTAGTAAAATATTGTTAAATTAATGTAAAAACATGATATAATAATAAGCAATCAAGGAGGGTTTTTATGTACCAAGATAGAATAGAATATTTAAAAAGGGCAATAAAAAGGACTTATAAAAGATATACAGGGGAAAGAACAGATGGAAAGGCAACATTATTAGATGTAGCAAAATTTTTCAATATTCCAGTAGATGAATCAAGAACAGAAGATTATAGTATTAAAAAAATTGATTATAATACTCCATCTATTGAAATAAAGGATGAAAAAAATGATATTACTTATAATGCAATTTACACAGGTAATGCAGATTTATTAAATTTTAGTGGAGCAAAGAAGTTTAATAGTGTTATTTCAACCAGTCCCTTAAGAACAGAAGAAAGTCTTTATTATATAGGTGGCGAGACTCCAATCATTACTAAAATGACTTTTACTGATGGAGAACATGAATTGGTTTTTGAACGAGAAATGGCTAATTCAGTTGGTATGTTTGTTAATAATGGAGTTAAAATGGCAATAAGATATTTACAAGATGTAGTTTATGATGGAAGAAATGTTAAACAACCATTATTTAATAGAATTCATAAAAATAGTTATAGAAATGAACAATTTGATGGAGTATTTGAACAAACCTATACTTATGGACCACATCGTTTTATTAAATGGGATGATTCTCAAGATAAATATGCTTATATAAGAAATAATAATGTAATATATGGAATTAATGAATTGGAACAAAAAGGTCTTTGCCATTATATGCGTGGTATTTGTTTTGAAAGTACCAATGTTTCTGCAAGTGATTATTTTCCTCTTAATATGTATGCAAAAGATTATCCATTGTTAAGTGAAGATAATATTAAATCTGCAATGATGTTTAGAATTGGAACAGGAGACGCTATTCATCATTCATTACAAGTATATAAAAGTAATGATTGTATTAGTATAATATTTCATTCTGAAAAACATCACTATGAGGGAGATTATCGTGTAGAAACTATTGCTAATGAAGAATATGGCTTACCAAATTTATCTGATGGAACTATATCAAGTGGAGAAATTCAAAATATTTTATCTTCTTTACAAGCAAGATTAGGAGATAATGAAGCTTTAGGTGTTATTTCGAATGAATTAAATGCTTTTGGTGCAAAAATTGATATCAGAAAAGGTATTGTTCAAGAAGAACTTGACCCACTATCTCCAAAATTATTTATTGATAAATCATTTGATGAAATATGCGCTTTAGTTAGTGCAAATAAAGATGATTATTTTAGATTGATTAGTGAGCAATTTGAAATAGCTGCAAATATTAATAGAAATCCAAAAGGTCAATCTAAAGTTTTAAAACCTAAAAGTTCACAAAGTAGCGAAAATTAGTTGCTACTTTTTTATATACTAATTTTTTATTTTGCGATAAAAGATTGATTTTACTAAAAAAATGTGTATAATATGTTTTGTCACGAAATTATGTGATGAAAAAATCATTTTTTAGAAAGGTGGTATGCTATATGTTGCATGTAGATTATACCAAAAATTCCAAATTATGATTTATCGTCATCTTATAAGAATGACGAGGGATATGCAGAGTTTATCCAATATATTGGTGTAGTCATATCCAGTCAATCGCTATATTCTGAACCATTTTATAATTTAGTTTCTGAGGTCTTTGAAAGTAAAAAATGGAAACAACAGGATTTAGTTTTAGCGCTTGTAAATGATTTCTCTAGAACGACATTACACAAGCATATATATAATTATATCAATGATAAAGAGAAAACCATAAAAATATGTGTTGCTCTTGGTCTAGATTTAGTTATGACAATGATTTTCTTAATTTCAAAAGGATTTATATTAAATCCAAAAAATGAAGAAGATTTAAAAACTATGATGTTTCTTGATACTTTTAGGGGCGATGGTTTAACCAGAATAATAGATTATAATGATTATTTAATTGGCAAAAAGGAAAATTAGCGATTCATTTAATAGCACATCTAAGTTGATGTGTTTTTTTGTTTGTAAATACTGGCTTTACGAGAATCGAAAAAATTAGTGGTATTCTATTATTGCTTATGGAAGAACACTCAATAAATATTTAATAATACTTAAAATAGTATATCAAAAAAAGTATTTAACTTGTAAATTTCAACTTTACGAAAGTGAATAAAAATAGGTGTATTCTATCAGTTGAAAGGAGGGAGTTTATTTGAATGCTAATATGCAAGAAGAACAAAAGAAAGAAGCCATCAAAAGATTAAAACAATTAACATCTAAATTTAATTTAAACCCTAAAATATTAGAGGATTATAAAAATGGGATTGTTTACTGCTCTGCTAATGATAAGTTGCATGATGTGACAACAAATAATTGCTTTTATAAAAAAGTTAAAAAATTTGAGGAAGAATATAATGCAGTTGTATATTATTGCTTTTTGAATCGGTTTTATTATATGTTTACTGGAATGACATTTTTTACTTTATTATTTGTAAGTAATGATAAAGAAGAATGGGAAACTGAAAGAGTTGAAGAAAATTATATTTTTTCCTATGTTTATAATCTAACCTATAAAGATTGCTCTGAATTTGGGAATGTAATAATAGGTTCTACAAAGGATGGTGTTTTGGTTAGATTTCAATAGATAAGCACATCAACTTTGATGTGTTTTTTGTTTGTAAATACAGGCTTTACGAGAATCGAAAAAAATTAGTGATATTCTATTATTGCCTATGGAAAACACTCAATAAATACTTAATAATATTTAAAAATAGTATATCAAAAAAGTATTTAACTTGTAAATTTCAACTTTACGAGAGTGAATGAAAATAGGTGTATTCTATTACTTGGAAGGAGGGAAACTATGGTTAATGTTCCAGCAACTCTTGAGAGTAGAACTTCAAAAGATGGTAATCAATATTATTGCATAGTAATTAAAATTACTGATAATGTTGAAAAATTAGTTTTCTTGGATAAAGCAGAAACAGAACTAATTCGTTTAACTTATTCAAGTAAAGTTAAATTATCCAGTTCAAGTGCAAGTTCACAAAACTAATCAGGAGCAAGTCGGTGTGGTCGTTAAGACCACATCCGTGCTTGTGACTAAAAGTGGGCTAGTATTACCCCACTTTAATAAAAACTTGTAGCATGTAGCACAAGATAAAGGAGGCTTTTATATGAGTAATAATAAAAAGAAAGAAGAAGATTCTCAATCTAGAAATTATCAAATAACTCTTAATAATCCAGAAAAAAATGGATTTACAAAGGAAGAGTTTAAAGAAACTATTATGAAATTTAATCCTACTTATTATTGTATATCTGAAGAAATTGGATTAAAAGAAAAGACTCCACATTTTCATGCTTATATTAGGTCATCTAGTCCAATAAGATTTTCAACAATAATTAAAAGATTTAATCATAAAGCACATGTAGAAAAAGCCTTAGGCTCTGCAAGTGATAATAGAAATTATATTTTGAAAACTGGCAAATGGGAAGAAACAGATAAAAAAGAAACTTTAATTGATTTTGAAGAATGGGGAGAGATTCCTATAAATTTAAAAGAAAAAAGATTATCTGATAAATTAAAACTTTTACAAGATATAAAAGATGGTAAAAGTAATATGGAAATAATAGAAAGCAATCCAGATTTGTCATTCAGATTACGAGAAATTGATACTATTAGAGCCAATTATTTATCAGAAAAATATTCTAAAGAATTTAGAAATGTGCAAACATTTTTCATATATGGCTCAACTGCTAGTTATAAAACATCTTATGTTTATAAAAGATTTGATTCTAAAGATATTTTTAGAATATATAACTACAATAATCTTAATTCACTTTGGGATGGATATTCGGGCCAAAAAATAATTTTATTTGATGAATTTACTGGACAAATTCCAATAGAATTAATGTTAATCTTAACAGATAAATTTCCTATCTTAAATCTAAGTGCTAGATACAATAACAAAATTGCTATGTACGAATATATATTCTTTTGTAGTAATACAGATTACGAAAAAATTTATTCTTATGAACGAGTTATGAGGACATCAACTTGGATGGCATGGGATAGAAGAATACAAAATGTTTGGGAATTTCAAAAAAATTCTGATGGAACTCCCAAAGTAATAATTCATAAAGGTAATGAAACGGAGGAAAATATTTATGAAATACAATCAAAATAATAATAGTAATAATCAAATGCAAATAAAATCAAAATTATCAATGAAACAAAAATTAGAATTAATAATTAATCAATTATTAGATATTAAAAAAATAGTCATAGCATTAATAGGATTAATTCCAATGCCATATTTAGATAATTTTTTATCTAAATTAAAACCTATTAATGATTTTAATAATATTTACAATAAAACCTTAATAATACTACATTTAGATACAATACCTATTATTAAGGATTTAACAGGAAATATTATTTTAACAGGTATTGTTTATGCAATAATATTAATTACTTGTTTTAAAAATAATTCATTACAAAAGAAAGCAGAACAATGTAAAGAATTGAAAATAACCGATAATGGAAAAAACAATGGAAATACTATTATTCCAATAAAAGAAAATTATGATAGAAAAAATAAAATTAAAACCTTATTATGTTTTAGTAATGGTGTTGTGAAACAGGATTTTGAAAATAATAATAATTTAGATAAATTATCAAAAAAATGGAATCAATATATAATTGATGTAGAAGATTTTAAAAAAGATAAATTAAAGATTATTTATAAAAATGATAAGAGTAAAAAGATAAATATTTGGGATAATTCATTATTAGAAAAAGATGATTTTGTAATCGTATTAGGAAAAGATGATAAAGAAAATATAAAGAAATTTGATTTTAATATGACTCCTAGTATGATTATTAGTTCTGCTAGTGGTGGTGGAAAAACTACACTATTTAAGAACATCATGCTTCAATGCTACTTAAAGGAAGCAAAAATTATAATTGCCGACTTTAAAGGAGGATTAGATTTTAATAAAGGATGGAATAAATTAAATAGTGAAAATTGTAAAATTATAACTAATGTGAATACTTTATGGGATTATCTTATTTATGATATTCCTGATATAGTAAAAGATAGAAAGTATATGTTAAATAAATATGAATGTTCAGATATTAAAGAATTTAATAAAAAAGTTGAAAACAAAGAGATAACAGAATCTAAAATAGATAGAATTATTATAGGAATTGATGAAGCTGCAGAAATATTTACTAAAACTAGAGATAAGGAAAAAGAAAAAGTGTTAGAACAAGTAAGGGGAAAACTTGATGAGGTTGCCTATTTATATAGAGCAGTTGGCATACATTTAATAGTTTCAACACAAGTTCCTAGTTCACAAGTTCTTACAGAATCTATTAGGCATAATGCACTTATGAGAATCTGTGGCAGAGCAAATAAAATATTAAGTCAAATAGCAATAGAAAAAGATATTGCTTCAACTATTAAACCAGAAGAAAGAGGTCGCTTTGCAACTAGTGAAGATGAAAATTATTTCTTTCAAGGATATATATTTGATGACAAAAAAATATTAGAAGAAATAATTAATAAAGAAAAATAAAATGTAATTGATAAATTAAAAGATTGGAGGTGCTAGGCTTTGACTAGAGAAATATGCGATATTAAAGCATTAGCAAAATATTTAGATGTGTCTGTACCATTTATTAGAAAACTAGTCAGAGCCAAAAGCATACCATGTTTTCGAATTGGTAATAGACTAAAATTTGATTTAAAAGAAATAGATAAATGGATTGAGTCACATAGACAGGAAGAATCGAAAAGAATTTTACTATTTTAAGTAAAAAATGTCGGCTAGATATGTTATAATACTTTTAGATAGTTTTACAAGTATTTAGGCCGATAAGTTATAAAGGAGGATTAACTTATGGCAATCAAAAAAATTGATATTAATAAATACAAAATAACTATTGAACTTGGTTATGATATTCTTGGTAATAGAAAGAGAAAAACAGAAATCTTTAATGGTACTAAACAAGAGGCAACAAAACGAGAAGCCGAACTTAAAAGTGAATTTTATCATATTGGCAAAACAATGAAGATAAATGATTTAACATTTGAAGAATTATCTGAAATCTTTATCGAGAAATATTGTATTCCAAATATATCGCCAGTGACTACATTCGGTTATAAAAAGTCTTTAAAGAGGATTAATCCTATTATTGGTAAAATTAAACTAAATAAAATTACACCATTAATATTGGATAATATGTATCAAAAACTTAGAATTGGAAAGTCTGGGCAAGAATTAGGATATCATTCTAGTTATAACTTGTATAAAGTTGTTAATGTTATGTTCAATCAAGCAATAAGATGGGAAATCATGGATAAGAATCCTAACTTAAAAGCAAATAAACCAAAAAGAGAACATAAAGAAAAGAACTTTTATGATGTGAATCAAGTTAAGAAACTATTAGATGTTCTAGAGCATGAATCTATCAAATATAAGACTTTAATCTTACTTGCATTAGATAGTGGTGCAAGAAGAAGCGAATTATGTGCATTAAGATGGAGCGATATTAATATGGAAACTCGAATGATGAGTATCACAAAATCTTTAAAAGTTGTCGAGGGAATTATTGATGAGAAAACAACAAAAACAGAATCCTCTAAAAGAGAGATAATGTTAAGTGAATCTACTATTAAACAACTTGAAGAATATCGTGAGTGGCAAAAAGCATATAAATTAGTTAATAAAAAAAGATGGATTGGAAAAGATGATAGAATCTTTACATCTAAAGAGGGATTATATATGCACCCAGGCACTTGCGACCATGCTTTAAGAGAAATAGTAAAAAAATATAATCTTGACCCTATATGTTTTCACGAATTAAGGCATACTTGTGCAAGTTTATTAATCAATAGTGGTATAGACCCTAAGACAGTTAGTAAAAGATTAGGTCATGCAGATACATCAATTACTATGGAAATATATACACATTCATTTGAGGCTTCAAAGATAGCATGTGCTAATAAATTTGATGAAATGATGAAACAAATGGGAACTATCTAAAAATAATTATGGCACCATTTATCGGCACTCTTAAGAATAAATCAAGTTCAAATAAATATAAAAAAATCGTTTAAACCCCTTAATTATAAGGAATTAAGATAAAATGATTTGGTGTTCTAAACTTTGGAGGTTATATCCCTCCTAAGCAATAGACTGCCAGTTCGATTCTGGCCGAGAACACCATATTGTTAATAAAAGTCTTGAAGTCTTTGGGTTTCAAGGATTTTTTCGTTTGTCGAAAAATAGGACAACATGACATGATGTAATATTTATGTTGGCACTTTTTATGATAACATCAACTATCACAAATATGGCGTAAAATAGATTAAAAAGTAGCTACATTCTTTTGTTGTATTGATAGGTTAATTTTGAATAGGGCTTACAATTATCAAACAATATATAAAAGTTTTTCATTTATTTTATAAGTAGAGTATAGGATTAATTTTTAATAAAAATAAATATAATAATAGTTAACTTAAATAAAAAAATAAGAAAAACGAGTAATAAAATAAAAAATAATATAAAACTGGAGAAAAAAAATTAAAAAAGTTTTCTCCAGTTTTTTTGGTGTGCCGTGCATGGCATATATCTTGTTGGTGAAAGTCCAATACACACGTAGGTATCGACGAAGTGTTAGGGAAGCACAAAGCATCAGCCGTGAGGCTAGGGGCTAAAGGAAGTGTGAAACAAAATCGAGGGCTAACGAACAGAAACTTACTATAAGGCTACATAAATGGATAAGGTTGCCGAACAAACTAAAGTCCAAAAGATACTCGTAACTTTATGTAGTAAAGTAAGTAGCTAATCGAGGAAAGATATATACCTTACCGCGGGAGGTCTTGCAAACGATTAAGGAGAACCCTATTAAGAAAATCGGTCGAAAAAGGAAAAGCTGTGACATAAATCTACCATGTGCTTATTCTCATGAATAAAAAGATGGAAGATTATCCAACAAAGATTTACTTTATAATTATAAAATTACTTGATGAAAAAGATAAATTAAATACTGAGATAGTTAAAATGTGAATAAAAATAACAAAATTGCAAGGAATAATAGATAGAAAAAATCCAATTAATCATATACAATTAATTTGGAGGTGGAGAAAATGAATTTAGGAAATAATTTATTTCAAGCAAGGAGAAACGTAGGATTATCTCAAGAAATCGTTGCCGAAAAATTAGGTGTAAGTAGACAAACCATTTCAAAGTGGGAAACAGGAATATTGTTGTACAAATGACACGGATATTATTATGATGTAAATACAAATGTATATACAAAACTTTCTTTTAAAATAAGGAAATGTTGATTTTGAAAAATCCATTTGTATATACAAAAAGTTAGGTTTGCACATACATTTCGCAGGTGCGGAATGCTTCGTGGTGCACGAAAAATCGTTATGAGTTCTTTATTTGTAAGACTTATAATATTTCGTGGTGTTTTCTCATATCCTGTTGAAGAATTTTTAAATGATTTTTTATTGAAACCAAGAAGGAATAAGTGGGAATTATGATATAATTATTATGAAAGGTTTGTGTGGTGACAAGAAATGATAGATATTCAAAAGGCTAGAATCGCGTTCAAAGAATTTTTAAATAGATATGGAGATAAAGATACGCCAGGTTTTAATTTAAAAGTGGTTCATACATATCATGTAGCTGATAATGCTATAACAATAGCTAGAAAATTAAATTTATCAGAAGAAGATGTTTGTTTAGCAGAACTAATTGCTTTGTTGCATGATATAGGAAGATTCGAAGAACTGTCATTTTTAAAACAATTTGATAGTGTTAAATTTGATCATGCCGCGTATGGAGTTAAAATGTTATTTGAAGATAATTTAATTAGAAATTTTATTAAGGATGATAGCTATGACGAAATAATAAAAATCGCTATCAATAATCATAGTAGATTAACTATCCAAGATGGATTGGATGAAAGGACTTTATTACATTCAAAAATAATAAGAGATGCTGATAAATTGGATAATTTTAGGGTGAAAAAAGAAGAGAAAATTGAAGCAATATTTCCAGGAAAAGTCAGGAATAAAAGTGATATGGAAGATTCTAAATTATCGTATAAAGTTTATAATACTGTAATAGCAAATAAATGCATAGATATACATGATAGAGTGACTTTGCTTGATTATTGGGTTTGTGTATTAGCGTTTATATTTGATTTGAATTTTAAAGAGTCTTATGAGATTGTTAAAAACAATAATTATATAAATATTTTAATTGATAGATTTAATTATAGTGATTTAGAAACGAAAAACAAGATGGAAGATATAAGACTTATAATGAATAGTTTTATTGATTGCAAGACTAAGTAATTAGAATACAATGGACCTAAAAAAAGAATTGGTCAGACGCGTCTGGCCAATTTCAGAAAGGATAAAATTTTATGTTAGAAAATATTAATAATAAAATGATTGAAGAAATAACCAATTTAGTCAATCAAATGAAATCTAATTTAGCTCTTGAAATTAATAAATCAATAGTTAATGTTTATTGGAATATAGGAAGAATTATTGTTTCGAATGAAAATGAAAATAATAATCGTTTAGAATATGGTAAGGAGGTATTAAAAGGATTATCAAATGAATTAACGAAATATGTAGGTAAGGGCTATTCTGTTTCTAATCTAAAATATATGAGAGTCTTTTATAAAGCATATCCTAATTACGAAGAACTGAGTGAAAAATTATCTTGGTCTCATTATCTCGAATTGATGATTATTCAAGATAAAGATAAACGTAATTTTTATGAAAAAGAGTGTATCAATGCAAATTGGAGCGTTCGTGAATTAAGAAGACAGTTAGATACTTCTTTATTTGAGAGATTATTGTTATCAGATGGTAAAGCAAATAAAGAAAAAGTTTTAGAACTTTCCAAAGTTGGTCAGACTATATCTAAGCCTAGTGATATTGTAAAACAACCCTATGTTTTTGAATTTCTAGGAATAAAAGAACAAAAACCCATACTTGAAAAGGACTTAGAATATAAATTGATTAAGCATATAGAGGATTTTCTACTTGAATTAGGAAAAGGATTTATGTTTGTAGGTAGTCAACAAAGAATTACCATTAATAATACTGATTATTATGTTGATATGGTGTTTTATAATAAATTTTTGAAATCCTATGTGCTAATTGATTTAAAAATGAATGGGTTAAAAGCTGAAAACTTGGGACAAATGAATTTATATTTAAATTATTACGAAAATGATATAAATAGTGAAGATGATGGTAAACCTATTGGGATTATATTATGTGCTGAAAAAGATAAAGTAATGCTTGAGTATGCTTTAGGTGGTTTATCAAATAATATCTTTGCATCTACTTATACTTATTATATTCCAGATAAAGAAATGTTGATTAGTGAGGTAGAAAAAGTATTAAAAGAAAATTCATAATTTTGTCATTTGCACAACGAAAGAGGAGAAACCGTACCAGATATTTGCCAAGCAAAGAATTTGGCGAAACTTTATCATTTATCTTTAGATGAGTTAATTGAGTTTGATGTAGACTTAAAAGAAATTGAACAGGTAATCAAAAATACTGATGAAGAAAAAGAGAAAAAAATAGATTGGACAAACGCTTGGAGCAAAAAATATCCAGTACTTGCTAAATATCAAAAACAGGTAAAAATCGAAGAATATGCAAGTAAGATTAGAGAAATGCTAAACAAATTACAACAAGAAAATGATTTTAATACACTAGATAGTATGTTAGTCTTAAAAGATATTTTATATCATGAATGGAAAAATAATCAATCACGATAAGTATTTGCAATCACCCTTATTTTTAAAAGAATCAAGAGGACGAAAGAGTCCATGCGTTTAAAAAAAGAATTTAAACCAAACAAAAATTATCAAAATATGGAAATGATGTTATAATAAAAGTAGGTGATAAGTATGTTAGATTTAACATTTTTAGAAGAAAATCAAATTTCTGGAAAGAATGCATTAAAAATTTTTAAAGTAATAGGAACAAAATGTAAGCACTCAGACTTTTCTATCCTTTTAGGAGGACATGCAGATTTTGAATTAAATGGTTGGTGGTGGACTAAAACTAGCGATGGAGATGATGACGCCCGTGCTGTCAATTACGATGGTTGTATAGTCTTTAATGTTGTTCCTACTAGGGATGTTAGCGCCCGCCCAGCTTCCTCGTACTCTAAAATCGTATCCATCACCTCGAACAAAGTGAGAGGCTCCGATGGCCTTTTAAGAGTAGAATATGGAGAATATCCACAAACAATTGCAGAAGAAAGTCTTCAAAAAACTTTGGAAAGTCAACTTCCTACGTTAAAAAAGACAGGGAAAATATATACAACCGATTCTGCAAAAACAGGAGCATTTGTAAAAGAAGAATATGTCGAATATGAATACTCAGGAAAAAAATATATTCGCATCATTGGTGATGATAGGAATGAAGACCAAACTCTATCGAATGGACAAAAAGTAAAAAAAGGACAAGCTTATTGGGTTAGTGTTGAACCAATTCGTTGGATTGTCGATGAAGAAGCAGATATCATGATTACCGAAAATATCCTTTTTGCCGGAGTACGATTTAATGATATAAGCAATTATCAAGGAGATTTTAACCAAGTTGTAATAAAAAAATTCATGGATTCCTTTGTCACTAAAGAAATCGAACCTTTAGAATACTGTAATACCAAATCAAATAACAATTCAGGGGAAAAAAGGCCTTCTAGACAAACTCGTCTAGAGAAGATGAACCCAGATACAACTGAGCCCGAAAATAGAAGAAAAATGACCTATACCGAACTCATTCATAACTGGATAGAAGGAGGGGAATCCGTTCTTTTAAGAGGACCATCAGGAATTGGAAAAACAGAACGAATAAAAAGCCTTTATCCCGACTTGGTTTATTTAAAACTAGTCAATAATATGTTTCCGGAAAAAGTATTAGGAACAATGAACTTACAAACAGGAGAGGATATTCCACCAAATTATGTAAAACAACTCATTTTATCCTGTGCAACAGAAGAAGAAAAGAAATTAGTCGCAACGAGTATTCAAAACATCTATAAAGTAGCCGATACAGTTTATGAACGTAGTCAAAAAGAAGATAAAAAACAAGTCTTGTTACTTGACGAATTATTAAATGTAAGAGCAAGTATCCAGTCCCTAGTTTATACCCTTGTATTAAATCGCCTAATCGAAGTAGGAAGTGGGTTAAACTTACCTAAGAATGTAGTAATCGTAGCAACAGGAAATCAAAAGAAATTCTCTAGTGCGGCAGAAGACCTCGTTCTTCCTCTAGAAAAAAGATTTGACCATATTTTAGATATGGAACCACGTGTTGGAGAATGGCTTTATGAATATGCAATTCCCAACCATGTACACCCCGTTGTAAAAAACTATATTTTAGGAAAGTATATAGAATCTAACAAAAGCGAAAAACAAGAAGACATGGGATATTTTTATGAAGACCCAGAAATCGGGGAAAAGAAATTAGATAAAAATAATTGTCGTGGAAAAACCAATGACCCACGAGGATGGGTATCTGTATCAACCGCTTTATATAATTTTGAAAAGAACTTAAAAGCAGGAAAATATATTGGAAAAGATGTTGAGTACCTCTTAAAAATGAATTTAAGTACAAAACTAAGAGAAGAATGGGCGAATAATTTTTATCAGTTTTATAACATTCCTGTCGTAAATGTCGAAGATGTGATTGGAAAAAAATATCGAGAAGAAGATTTACCACAAGACAGTAATGAACGCTTCGCATGTCTTACTTCTTTACTTCTTGCAAACGAAGAACAAGTCGATGCTTGTCGGGACTTTATTAGAGAGTACTGTGACAAAGAATATTTAACTTTATATGAACTTACTTGGATGGGAGATAATGAGGAAAGAATGAAAAAAATCATTGAACTTCGGGAACTAGACCATTGGAAAACAGAGAGTTTAGCGAAAGAAGGAGGGATGAAAAGATGATGCAAGAATTAATTAAACTCCAAAGAGGATGTCTAGCTACCGCTGTTCTTATTTTAGAAAAAGATGCCGAGTTATTAAGCCCCTCTCTAACTATGGAAGCAACAATAAATGATAACATTTTATTTACCTGTTCTTTAGGAAATCCGGTTTTCAAACGTCAACTAGAAAAGATGAAAGAAGGCGAAGAGACGGTTTATTTCATCATTAAGGCAATTGACCAATTAACAGAAGATGAACAAGAAAAGTATATTGGATTAGTAAAGAATCGAGAATTTCAGGGATATTTCCTACCAGAAAATGTAATTTTAGTATTTACGATAGAAAAGCAAGAAAACGTGAAAAAAGTGGCAAAAGATTTATATTCTTTCTGCGTTAGTGTGTTTTAGAGGAAGTCTATGGCAGAAAAAAACAAAATTTTAGAACAGACCCTGTTAGAAACAAAAAGTATGTTATCGATTCGCTATAGTGAATTAGGAAAAGAAATCGCTAGTGCAAATTTTGCATTCCGAAGTGACTTAAAATACCATACTGCAGCAACCGATGGAAAAACAATTTATTTTGACCCAGATTATTTTCTTGAAATATCAGAAGACGACCGTTTATTTTTAATTGCCCATGAATTTCTGCATATTAAGTTTAAACATGTCTTTAGACAAATCCTAAAGGATGGAAAAAAGAGAGATATGGACGTTTGGAATGAAGCAACGGATGCCATTATCAATGCTAACCTTGCTCGTGATGGATTTAAAATCAAAGAGGGTTATATCAATCGACCAGAAGCACTGAATTACTCTGCAGAAGAGTTCTATGAAATCCTTTTAAAAGAAAAACAAGAGGAAGAGAAAAATAAACAAAACAAAGAACCTAATGAACATTCAGAGAATGATGAAGACACAAAAAAAATCATGGATGACCATAGCTTATGGGAAGAAGCATTTGAAAAATATCAAAAGCAAGAAGAACAAAAGGAAGAAGAGATATCCTATAATGAAAAAGAAGAACTAGAGAATCATCGTCAAAAAAGAAAAGAAAAGGCCAAAGAAGAATTAGAAAAACTAAAGAATGAGCTATTAGAAAAACTTTTACCAAACAAAGAAAATCCCTTAAATCTAGGCGATATTGGCGAAGCAAAGAATGAGATTCGCTGGGAAGAATTACTTCGAAAAGAAATCGAAGAAGTAGAAGAGACTTGGACCCAGAGACGTTCTATAAGGGAAAATAATTATGCCTATCGTCTCATCGAAGAAGAAGACAAAAATGATTGTGAAACAGAAGTAATGATTGACGTTTCTGATTCTGTGAACATCGAGTTAGTTAGAGGATTTCTAAGGATTATCAAACCTATTTTAAGAGAATCAAAAATGAAAGTAGGATGTTTTAATGCCAAGTTTTGGGATTTTCAAGAAATTCATTCAGTCTCAGAAATCAATGATTTTGAAATTCCTCAAGAATCCCGTGGGATTGCGAGCTATAGAACTGATTTAGATCTTGCTGCACGGTCATTTACCAAAAGAAAAGAGATAAATAAGATTGTCTTAACCGATGGTTATCCTACTTTTGGATGTATGCCTAAAGAAGACTTAAAAGGAGAAAACATCATCTGGATTGTCTATGGAAATGAAGACTTCCATCCTTGTTGTGGGAAAGTCATCCAAATTAGTGAAAGTCAACTAGAGAAAATTTGTTGCTCTTCTACTGGCAAAAAGACAAAATAAAAAAGAAAATTCATCAAGTCCGATAGAATAAACAAAGTTTCTAAACCGATTTTAGTATCAACAAATAGAGTTGATGCTTTTTTTATAATTTTAGAACTTTTCACTAATCTTAGAATGTGTTATAATCCATATTAAAGGAAGGATAAAAAACTTTCTTTGGGAAAAGTTAAAAGATGAAGAAAACTACAAAAAGAAAGACAGAAAAGTGATGAATAAAAAACGTATAAAATAAAAAAAGAAAGCGAGGAAATGCCAATGAAAAGAAAACAAATTACCCAAATATTTCCCTTTTTAATTCCCTTAAGACAAAACCAAAGAAAATTCTTTTATCAGATTTCTATGTTTTTAGATAAAAATAAATATGCGAGAAAAAAGGGAGAAGTATTACCCTATGAAGTAAGTAGCACCAAAACATTAATGATTAACGAAAATAGTGGATATGATATCCTCTATCAATATAACAAAGTCCATAATTTAAAAGTCGCCAGTAAAACCATGAACCAAATTCTCATTCGTCCAGGCGAGACATTCTCATTTTATAATCGAATGAAAAAAGCATGGCGCTATGGAAAATATAAAGATGGGCTAATTACCTTAAATGGAAAAACTGTTCCTATTAAAAGTGGAGGTTTATGCCATTTGAGCAATATGCTTCATTATCTTTTCTTAATGAGTCCGATGACAGTAACAGAACGTCATGGGCATAAAATCAAATCCCTTCCTAATCCAGATAAAGATTCCTTAGAAGGAATTGATGCCACCATTAATGGAGGATGGCTTGATTTAAGAGTAAAAAATGAAACCAAAAATACATATCAGATTCTCATTTCTTTTGATGAGAAGTATATGTATGGGAAAATTCTTTCTGATGAAGAGTGTCCGGTAGAATATATGATTAAAAACGAAGACTTTAAATATTTGAAAAAAGATGAAGAAATCTATGAAAGTGTGAGTATCATCAGGGAAGAAAAAAATAAAAAAACAAAAAAGATAGAAAAGAGAGAAACACTATACCAAGAAGTTGTAAAAGTCGATTATGAATTACCTAAAAATACGAAAATAGAAGAGGAAAAGAAATGAGGAAAATCAAGACTTTTAATTTAGATGAATATCGTCTTGTGATGGCATTTTTAATTATTGCCATCCATATTTACCCTTTTGTTTCTCTAAATGAGACAATTGACTTTCTATTTACTCATGTGTTCGCTAGAATTGCAGTTCCTTTCTTTTTTCTCATGACGGGATTCTTCTTACTCCCTAAAGTCGTTTCAAATCGAGAAAAATTAGCTTGTTATACCAAAAGTACATTAAAACTATATTTCTTCTGTATTTTACTCTATTTGCCAATCAATCTTTATGCCCATCATTTTCAAGGAATTGACGGTTTAGGAATAATCAAAATGATTTTCATCGATGGAACCATGTATCATTTATGGTATTTTCCTGCTCTCATTTTAGGGCTTTGGTTATGTTTTATCCTTTTTTCCAAGAAAAACTCTAGATATTGGATGATTCTGTTTTTTATCCTTTATCTCATCGGTCTTTTTGGCGATAGTTATTATGGTATAATTAAAAATTGCCAAATATTAAAAGAATTTTATGGACTTTTATTTCATGTTTTTAGTTATACAAGAAATGGCTTATTTTATGCACCCATCTTTTTAGCAATGGGGTATTCTATAAAAGAAAGAGAGAACGACAAACCATTAGTGAATAAAAAGTATCATTTTTTCATCTTTTTATTCTGTCTATTCTTGATGATGATAGAAGGGTGGTTACTTCATCAAGCAAAAGTGCAAAGACATGACAGTATG
The DNA here is from genome assembly GCA_910587725.1 of uncultured Bacilli bacterium. Lineage (GTDB taxonomy): Bacteria > Bacillota_I > Bacilli_A > RF39 > UBA660 > MGBC162581. The sequence goes on along the minus strand of CAJUNG010000002.1, from coordinate 20,738 downwards.
TACTTGTTTTTGATACCAACCATGTATTTTTTATTCTCTTACTTGACTACTTTTACTGGAAAAACAAGAAATATCTTAGCGCGGAATATGGCAACAACCATCTATATTATGCACCCTTTCTTTATTGTTATCATTCGCCTTGTTGCTAAATTTTTGCACCTTACATCAATATTAATCGACAATAGTTTGATTCACTATATTAGTGTAAGTATAGTAACGTTTCTTTTTGCCTACTTTCTTGAAAAAATCAAACAAAAGTTGTCAACTTATGACAAAAATAACAAAAAATAAATACCAGTGTCCTTTCTTCATGGTAAACTTAAACTAGGTGATCATATGAAGAAATGGAAAATACTCGGTATCTTTTTTTTACTTATTCTCTTTGTTTCGGGTTGTAGAAGCGAAAACTTACAAGGCTCAATCTCAGAAAATTTAAAATCAACTGAGGGAAAAGTCATCATTCACTTTTTAGATGTTGGACAAGCGGATTCCACTTTCATTGAACTACCCGGAAAACGCTGTATGTTAATCGATGCCGGAGAAAAAGAAAATGAAGAAATGATTAGCAACTACATCAAAAAACTAGGCTATCAAAAATTGGATTATTTTGTAATGACACATCCGCATAGCGATCATATTGGCGGAGCAAAAGGCCAAATCGAAACCTTTGATATCGGTGCTATCTATCTGCCAAAAGCCGTGACAACGTCCAAAACTTACCTTCATTTATTAACGGCAATTGAAGAAAAAGGGAAAAAAATAACCACGGCCAAACAAGGAGTCATTATCTTAGATGAACAAGATTTAAAAATTGAAATCTTATCTCCAACGAAAGAAGAATATAAAAATCTAAATGATTATTCCATTGTTTTAAAGATGACTTATAAGAATAAAAGTTTCCTATTTATGGGAGATGCAGAAACGCTAGTAGAAGAAGATTTAGGAAAAAATGTCAAGGCAGATGTCATTAAAATTGGCCATCATGGAAGCGATACCTCATCAAGTATTGATTTTGTAAAAAAAGTAAATCCTAGTTTAGGGATTATTTCTGTTGGAAAAGATAACACTTATCAACATCCTTCAAAGGAAATCATTAAACGATGGGAAACTATCGGAACAAAAATTTATCGAACAGATGAAGAGGGGACAATCATACTAGAGACGGATGGAAATGAAATTACGGTTAAAACCTCTAGAAAAAAAGAAAATTTGGGTGAGCAAACAAGTGATAAGAATCAAGAATCCTTGATTATAGAAAGCATCACTAGTCCAGTAAAACGAGGAGAATTTGTGGAAGTCAAAATGAAAGGAAAGAAAAACACTCCTTATCAAATTCAAGTGATTTATTCATCAGGTGCATCTTCTGCTAAAGGATTAGAAGAGAAAATAAGTGATGATGAGGGAAACATCTGCTGGCGTTTTCAAGTTTCTTCTAGAGTAAATCCGGGAACTTATGAAGTGAAAATTTTTAATTCAGAGGAAGAGACAAGCACGAAATTGCAAGTGGCAGAGTAGAGGAGGAAGAAAATGCAAGTCATATTAGAACGATTCGAAAATAATCAAGCGATACTAGAATTAGAAAGTGGAAATCATGTAGTGATTCCTAAAATTTTAGTAGAGACCTTTGAAGAAGGAGACATTATCGATATTATCAAAAATGAAGAAGAAACCAAAAAATGTAAAGAAGACGTAGAAAGCATAATGAATCGACTATTTCAATAAAAACATAGGAGGGAAAATATGGCCGGATTAAAACAAACCCTATTAGAAAGAGAAAAAACGACAAAATTTCCAGATTTTCGCGTGATGGAATGCATAGAATTTCTAAAAAAGGAAATTGAGGAAATCGATAAAGAAAAGGACTATCATAAGTTCTATCCTGTATTTTCTATTCTTTCATTATCCATACAAAAAGAAAGTAAAAAAGAAATGTTAAAAGTAGCTTATCAAGAAATGGAAAATTTAAAAACAAAGGTCAGAAAATATCTAAAAGCATATAAAGAAGAGGAAAAGACAAAGACAAGTTATATCTTTTTAAGAAAAACAATCGATTATATAGAAACTCTGTCACTTGCCCACCTTTATGGATTTATCAAAGAATACGATGGAGAAAGTTATCCGTTGATATCTCATTTACTCTTTGAACTGAAAAATATCAAAGTAGTAGAAGATGCCTTTCGAGAGTACCCTTATTTAGTGAATACTATTGATAGGGAGGGAAACCGGCTTTATGTAAGAGCAATCGATGAATTTCTAATGGCATTAGATAAATTCGTAGAAACAGATGAAGATGAAAATTTAAAAAATTTACTTTATTATAGTAATATCCTAAAAATTCTTTTTGGCAATGAAAAATTAAACATTAATAAGGGATATAAACAGAAAATATTAAAAAAATTAAGACAGAAATTAAGCCATCCACAAAAAGAGATAGAAGAAGGAAAAAAAGGGAAATATTTGTTTTGGATGAATGAAATATTAGATATTCTTGAAAAAAAGAACAAAAATGTCACTGAAGAGTACCTTTCTTATCGATACGATATTACACCATCTTTTGATTTTGGAATATTAACGTTAGCTAGTCGAGTAGAAATTCCTAAAAATGAATACAAAAGAAAACTCGTTGATGGCTATACATTAGCAATCGATGGTGAAGGAGCATCAGAAATTGATGATGCCTTATCGATTCGCGATTTAAAAGATGGGACTTACTTACTAGAAACCCATATTGCTGATCCGATAGGGGGATTAGCAAACTATCCTTTTCTTATCGAAGAAGCACTAAGAAGGGGAACCGCAGTCTATTTATCAGATAAACTAGTCCCCATATTTCCGATGAAATTAGCCAGAGAAAAACTAAGTCTTTTAAGTGGAAAACTTAGACTTGCCACTTCTTTTTATCTTCGTGTAAGAGAAGATGGAACAATTGAAGATAGCTATTTTGAAAAAACGAAGCTACGCTTAAGTAGAAATATCTCTTATGAAAAGTGTGATAAAATATTAAAATATGGTTTTTCTGAAGATGAAGAGTTATTAGAAAGCTTACTCAGATTAGAAAAAGTGACAAAAAAGATAAGAGAGAAAATGCCAATGGACAGCATTTATCAATTGACGAAAAGACAAGAAAAAAATACGAGTGGAACTGCCCTAGTGGGTACACTTCGTTCGATGAAAATCGTAGAAACAGCAATGGTGGCCACCAATCATATCGTGGCATCCTACTTTGACAAAAATCATCTTCCCTTTATCTATAGAAACCATGTCTTAGAAGGAGAATTTGCTTCTTCCTTAGAGAAACTAAAGGAAGAAATACAAAAGAATCGAGAGGCTTTTCCCCATTTAAAAAAATATCTAAATCTTTATCCAAGTGCAAGGTATGAAGAGATAAATAGAGGACACGCAGGATTATTCCTTCCTTGTTACACCCATATTACTAGTCCATTAAGAAGAGCAGCAGATATCGTAGCAAGTACATGCCTAAATGAATTCTATTTCCATCAACCAAGTGATGAAAGGGCTTATGAAATAGAAGAATTAGTAAAAAGACAATCCAAAAAGATTAATGCTAGATGTGAAATATCTGAAGAATATATGCGCGTATATGAAAAGCGAAAAGCTTTGTAATAAGAAAAAAGTTGCAATCTGAAATCTGAAAAAGCCCCTTTTTAAATATTGACAATTCCCTTCCTTATGATAAAATAAAAAAACGGAATGGATAATAAAACCCGAAAAAACTAGAAGAAATAGAAAAAATAAAAGAAGGGAAGAAAATGAAAGGAAGTAATTTAAATTTAGCCTATGGAACAGAAATTATTTATAAAGATGCCTCCTTTCAACTAAATGAGTTAGATAAAGTCGGAGTCGTTGGTGTCAATGGTGCGGGAAAAACTACCCTTTTTAAAGTGATTTTAAAAAAAGAAGAACTAGATAGTGGAAAAATTCATCTAGGGAATAAACGTTTAGGTTACCTACCACAGGAAATTCTATTAGAAGATGAAAATATTTCTGTTTTAGATTATCTTCTTAGTGCAAGACCAATAAAAAAATTAGAAAGTGAATTGGCAACCCTATACGAAAAACTTGCCATTGAAGATGAAAAAGCGCAAAAAGATATCTATAAAAAACTAGAAAAAACACAAAGTTTATTAGAATACTACGATTATTATCACTATGAAACAATCTTGTTAGATTTACTTGAACATATGCAAATCGATATTGATTTATTAGATCAAAAACTAATGCATTTATCCGGAGGACAAAAATCAAAGATAGCATTTGCAAGATTACTATATGCTAAGCCAGACATTTTACTATTAGATGAACCAACTAACCACTTAGATGAAAAAACCAAAGACTTTGTGACCTCATATTTGAAAAAATATAAAGGCATGATTCTAATCATCAGTCATGATACGGCCTTTTTAGATGAAATTGTCGGAAAAATTTTATGGATTGATAAAGTCAGTAAAACAATTAATGTTTATTCGGGAAATTATACGACATATCAAAAATTACATGAGGAAGAACAAAAAAATAAAGAAAAAAGAATTCAACTTCAAGAAAAAGAAATCGAAAGATTAGAAAAATTCGTAAAAAAAGCAAAAGAGGCATCAGGAACCAATCATAAATTAAAAAAACAAGGAAAAGATAGAGAGATTAAGTTACAAAAAAAGAAGGAAAATTTAGAAAAAAGGGATAAAGCTTATCAACATATAAAACTAGATTTGACTCCCCAAAAAACAGGCGGGAAGTTTCCTTTAAAAGTAAATAACTTAACCTTTGGTTATGACAAAAGAAGAATTTTAAATAACGTTTCATTTACGATAGAAAATAAAGAAAGATTTCTAGTTGTGGGAGAAAATGGTGTCGGAAAGTCGACCCTATTAAAATTATTAGTAGGAAAACTTTCTCCCCAAAAAGGAACCATTTGGTATGCACAAAATACAACCATTGCCTATTATGCCCAAGAATTTGAGGACTTACAGATAGAAAAGACCATTTTAGAAAATATTGATGACGGAAAAACAAGTGATAAAGTATTAAGAAATATATTGAGTAACTTTTTATTTTATGGAGATGATGTCAATAAGAAAATTTCTTCTTTATCTCCTGGTGAAAAAGCACGAGTATGTCTTTGTAAAGTTTTACTAAAACGAGCAAACTTATTGATTTTAGATGAACCGACCAATCACTTAGATGTAGAAACCGAGCAAGTGATTGGAAAAAACTTTCAAGACTATCAAGGTACTATTCTGATGGTAAGCCATAACAAAGAATTTACTAAAACTTTAGGAATCAATCGGATGTTGATTTTACCTCTCGGAAAAATTGTCAATTATAATGAGGAAAGACTCGATTACTATAATCATATAAATAGGAACAAACAACCATAGGAATTTTTTGCTAAAAATGAAATAAAATGAACTATAAGTACTAGATTTTTCAAAAAAGATATGATAGAATTTTATGCGTAAGGAAAGAGAGTGAGTGTTTAAAATGCAAAAATTTACAAATGAAAATATTGTAAAGATGAAAAAGAAGAGAACCCGTAACTTCTTCATATTTCTAGTGATGATTGTCGTCGGTTTCGCACTTATCGGTTGGGGTGTTATGGAAGATGAGAAAGAAGTAGATAATGTTGTTTATCTAGATGAGATTATCACTTCTAAAGATGAAAATAAAAAAGATAAGAAGGCTTATTTAAATGCCCAAACCATTCCCTATTTATTTGCAGGGTACAAAAATAGTAGTAACGGTTACTATATTGTAGGAGACGAAGAGTTTTTATATATCGTTTACATGTCTAAAATCGATTTTGAAAACTTAAATAAAGAAGAAATCTATGATACACCAATACGAATTGAAGGAATTACGAAAGAAACGACCAAAGATGTTCGTAATTTAGCGATTGAGGCTTACAATGAAGAGCAAGAAGATGAGAAAGATAAATTGACAACAGCCGATTTCGAGAACTATTTTGGTTCTGTATATCTAGATATGACAGCAAAATTAACTGAAACTGCTTCCCCAAAAGCAGTAATTCCGATGGTTGCAGGATTAATCCTTGCTTTAACTGGGCAAATTGCTGCATTAGCTGGTGGAATTGGAATTCTCCGTTTTAGAAGTGCTGAAAAGAAATTAGGAGAAAGCGGAATTAGTGAACTTGATAAAGAAATGAACGATAAAGAAGCATTCTACTATAAAAAATCTGGATTATATTTAACTGATCGTTACATCATTAACTTCATTGGAACATTAAGAGCAACAAAATATGAAGATGTTTTATGGATGTATCGTTATGAATTAAGACAAAACGGAGTAAAAACACAACAGAGTATCAAAATTTATACGAAAGATGGAAAAACTTACGTGATTGCAACAACCCCAGCAATGACAAAAAACCAAACTGCAGTATATGAAGAAATTTGGAATACAATTGCGACAAAAAATCCAAATATGCGTTTAGGTTATACAAAGGAAAACATCCAAGCAATGAGAGAAAAAGCTAAAGAAATCAAAAGTATGAAGAAAATGAAATAGCAAAAAGGACCATATGGTCTTTTTTTGTTGCTCTTTCGTTAATTTGCTTGACACATTCATTAAACCTAAGTAGGATAGGGAAGTAAAGGAGGGATGTGTCGATTGAAAAAAAGTATGTACATATTCATTTGCATTATTTTATTTCTTTTTGTTAGTGGCTATAATAGCATCCCTCCGAATGAAAATAAAACTCCTTTAATCGGAAAAAGGAGTAAAATGACTTTATCCTCTGCTACGAAAGAAGAGATAAAAGAAAATACCTCTGGCATTAAAGAAGAAAAAAAGGGAATCATCGGAAAGATAAAAATTCCTAATACCACAATCGATGAACCAGTTTTACAAGCACAAGATAATACCTATTTTTTAACTCATGATAAAAAAGGAAACGTTTCCGTAAAGGGAGAGATATTTCTTGATTTTCGAATTAATCAATCTACAGAGAAGAAAATCATTTATGGACACAATTCTACGAGTTTGGATGTTCCTTTTCGTGATTTAGAACGTTATGAACATAAGGATTTTTATTCTCATCATAAAACAATAGAATTAACCCTTTGGAATAAAAAAGAAATCTATGAGATATTTTCTATCATGATTGAATATCAAGACTTTGACTACTTACGACTTTTCTTCCCTAATACAATTCATTGGGAACAACATTTGCAAAAATTAAAGAAGAAATCAATATATGAAACAGAAGTCGAAGTGAAAAACGAAGAAATCTTAATTCTTCAGACCTGTTCACACAATGAAGATTATAAAAAATATCATGACGTATATTTACTTATTATAGGGAAAAAAATTGCATAAATTTTTGCACAAATAAAAATATCTATCTTGCATATTGAAAAGAAACTTGATATATTTAAATAGTAATTACGAAAATTGTCAAAATAAAGCTTGACAAATAGTAAAATTTGGTATATTATATGCACCGAAGGAAAAGAGGGAAAAAGATGAAAAATCTAATAACTAATCAAAAAAATCATTATGACTGTGTTGAACAATCAGTATATCAATATCAAAGCCAATATACAAAAGATTTTACGACAAACTACGCTTATCGCTTTTTTAAGAACAATATTTCCTATAATCGTTCTAAAAAGCTAATTGAAGATTTAGCAAATGTATTACACGGAAATACAGTAGGAAAACCATTAGAAAAGGGAGAGGTTGTTGCAGTAATTGCACCGATGTTACCAGAAGTGATTGCTAGTTTTTATGCGATTACTAAAAATGGAGCAACTTTTTTTCCGATAGACCCTAGAACAAATGCAACAAGAATTCGCGATTTTTTAAACCTTGCAGAAGTAAAACAAGTGCTTGTATTAGACATGGCTTATGGAAAATTAGATGCGATTATTGATGAAACAAAAGTTGAAAACGTCTTTGTTTTATCAGTGATGGACTCTATGTTTCTTCCTCTTGCTTTTATTCATCATCGAGAGCAATTAAAAAAGACAAACGCTTATTATAAAGCGGAAAAATTTATGAATCTTGAAGACTCGTCAAAAGTAAAGGATTTATTAAACAGTTATCAAAACAAAGATTTTCTTACTAAAGAAGATAAAAAATGGATAAAAAATTTACAAATTTATGAATCGACAAAAGAAATTGCTCTTAAAAATTTATATTATACTAACCCACCGAAGTCAGGATATATCAACTTGAAAGATGCACTTCTACTTGGGAGAAAAGAAGAAAATTTTGCCCCTGTTTATGATGAATATATACCAGCAACTTTAACATTAACTAGTGGAACTACAGGAAAACCAAAAGTTGTTCCAACAAAACATAGAAGTTTCAATGTAAAGGTTCGCGACTATTCTTATACAACAATGCCAATTGAAGTAGGAGATAGAATGCTTGGAATGCCCCCATTTATTCTTTATGGTGAAACATTTATGCACATGGCATATGTTAGAGGTGTACAAACTGTAGTTATTCCAGATATTACAGCTTATCACTATCCAGATGTAATTCGTAAAGAAAAAATTAATCATGCTGTTGGTACTCCATCTCAAGCATTAACTCTATCAGAGGATAAACATTTTCAAAAATCCTGTCCGAAATCGTTGAAAACTGTATCTGTTGGTGGAAATAAAATGCTTATAGAGCATGAAAGACAAATTAATAAAGTAATTGCACCAATTAAAGTAACACAAGGATATTCTATGACAGAACTTACACCTTCTTCGATGACTAATACACCATTCTTTGTAAAAGAGGGAAGTGTTGGTAAACTTCTTGGAGATACAACGGCTTTAGTTGTTGATTTAAAAACAATGCAAGTCTTGGGAGCAGGGGAAATTGGGACTTTGTTAATTCATAGTGAAACTCAGTTTACAGGATATTATAAAAACTTACAAGCAACAGAAAGAGCTTTTATTCAAGTCGGAGAAACCACTTATATCAATACAGGAGACCGTGCCTACTTTGATGAAGACGGCTACTATTTTATTCAAGGAAGAGATAAAGAAATGATTATTCGACCAGACGGACATAATAACTTCCCATCAGAAATGGATGAAGTGATTGTTAGTCATCCAGCAATAAAAGACTGTGCTGTTGTAGGTATTCCATATCCAAATTATGAAAGCCCAATTGGAGAGTATCCAAGAGCACATGTGGTACTGAGGGAAGAATATTATGGGCAAGAAGAAAAAATAGAAGAAGTATTAAAAAAGTATTGCCTCGACCATTTACCAGAAAGAGATGTCCCATATACTTACCGCTTTCATGAAACGCTTCCATTAACACCAAACTTAAAACCAGATAAAGAAGTATTAAAACAATGGGATAAGGAAGAATACTTAAGGGAAAAAGAAAAGCAAAAAAAGTTATCCTTTAAATAGCAAAGAAAAAAGTTTATTTGTGTATTCAAGTAAACTTTTTTATGTGGCGTTTACAAAATATAAGAATAATGTTATAATTTTGAATAGATAGAGTAACGGAGGTTATCATGAGTATTAGTTTTACCTTTTCGGCTTGTAGTTTTTTCTATGTTTTTCTACTTGCTATTGTATTTTTTTCTAAAAAAAGATTGAATACTATTGAAAATAAAATTTATGGAATGCTGATTATCTGTAGTTTATGTGGGGTAGTTTTAGCGGTATCTTGTTATTTAGTAACTTCATGTTATGAAAAAATCCCAATAATTAGTATGATTATTTCAAAGGGGCTATTAATTTATTACTTGCTATATTTAGGAATACTGACTGCTTATATTTATGTGATATCGAACAAAATAAACTATGATGGGATAAACAGGAAAGACAGAAATGCATTTCGATTAGGAATTTATTCATTTACAATCATGGCATTAATCGTTTTCGCATTCCCCTTATACTTTCATACAGAAAATAATGCCTATTATACATATGGACCAAGTGCAAACCTTGTATATCTTTTTTCTGGAGTGATGCTTGTTATTTGGCTAATGTTAATGATATCAAACTATAAAGAATTAAAAAACAAAAAATATTTACCGATGTTTGCCTTTATTTTATTAGGGAGTGTCGTAATGGTTATTCAAAAACTAAATCCAGGCTTACTTTTATTAACATCAATGGAAGCATTCGTTACGTTTTTGATGTACTTCACGATAGAAAATCCCGATATGAAACTAATTAAAGAGTTAAATATTGCTAGAGACCAAGCAGAGAAAGCAAACAACGCAAAAACAGAATTCCTATCTAGCATGTCTCATGAAATTAGGACACCACTAAATGCAATTGTAGGATTTTCTCAAAGTTTAGCAACTGATGAGACATTGCCAGAAGATGCCAAAGGGCAAATCAAAGATATCTTAATGGCCTCTGATAACTTATTAGATATCGTAAATGGAATATTAGATATTTCTAAAATCGAAGCAAATAAATTAGAAATTATTAATACAGAATACGAATTTAAAAAGATTGTTGAAGAATTGATGATTTTAACCAAAACAAAAATTGGAGAAAAGCCGATTGAATTAAGAGTGAGCATTGACCCAGGCATTCCTCCGGTGATGTATGGGGACCATATCCGTCTTAAACAAGTCATTCTAAATTTATTGACCAATGCGGCAAAATATACAAATGAAGGTTGGATAGAATTTAAAGTAAATTGTGTAAAAAAAGATGATGTTTGTCGTCTAATCATTAGTGTAGAAGATACCGGACGGGGAATTAAACCAGAAAATATTGATAAACTCTTTACTAAATTTGAACGATTGCAAATTGAAAAATCCTCTTCAGTAGAAGGAACCGGGTTAGGACTCGCAATTACCAAACGATTAACAGAGTTAATGGGAGGAAAAATTGTCGTACAAAGTATTTATGAGAAGGGAAGCAAATTTACGATTGGATTAGACCAAAGAATTGTTGCTAAAACTTCCCTAGAAACCGTAAAGAAAACAACAGGAAAGTTAACTTGTTCCAATAAAAAAGTTTTAGTCGTAGATGATAATACATTGAATCTAAAAGTTGCAGAAAGACTCCTAAAAACTTATGGACTAATCATTGATACCATAGATAGTGGAGAAAAGGCAATTGATAAAATTCGAAAAGGAGATTCTTATGATTTAATTTTAATGGATGATATGATGCCTCACTTAAGTGGTACAAATACACTAAAAAAATTAAAAGAAAATCCTAACTTTCAAATTCCTACGGTAGCATTAACTGCCAATGCAATATCAGGAATGAGAGAAAAATATATTAGTGAAGGATTTGATGATTATTTAGCAAAACCAATCAACAAACAAGAACTAGAAGAAATTTTAAATAAATTTTTAAATTAGAAGATAAGGAAGTGGAAAAATGAAAGATGTCAATTTATTAATTTCTAATGGAGTAGAAGTTTATGCAAGTTTAGAGTTATTTGGCGATATCGAAACTTATAACGCTACATTAATAGACTTTCTAGAGGCAGCCGATAAAAAAATGGCAGATATTAAAAAATATAAAGAAGAGGCCGATATGGCAAACTATGCAATTTTAGTACATTCTTTAAAAAGTGATGCGAAATATTTAGGGTTTACTAGACTTGCAGAAATATCTTATAACCATGAGATGGAAAGTAAGGCGAATAATCCAATGTTTGTCTATAGTCATTATGATGAATTAGTAATGGAAGCAAACCGGATTATCCGTTTAGTAAAAATCTATTTAGGACAAGAATCAGGAAGTGTAGAAAGTACAGCCGTAGAAACAAAGAAAACCACCAATGATAAAAAAATCCTAGTGGTTGATGACTCGAATATTATCAGAAATATCATTCAGAAAATGTTTGATAATGAATTTGAAGTATTGACAGCGATTGATGGGTTGCAAGCGATGAATATCATTAATGACCCAAATGTTGAACTATTTGGAATGCTTTTAGATTTATATATGCCAAATGTCAATGGATTTGCTGTTTTAGATTACTTAAAAGCAAATAATTTATTTACTAAAATACCAGTTGCGGTGATTACGGGAGATTCTACTCAAGAGACCAGAGAAAAAACAAGAGAGTACCCAATTGTAGAAGTATTGAACAAACCATTTAATGAAAATAACGTGAGAAGAGTAATACAAGCGATGGCGTATTGCAAAAATAATTAAAGTAGGTACAACCCTATTTTTTTCTTTTTTCGAAAAAATGTTTGACAAGAATATTTCAATCGACTATAATAAAAAAGAACAGAAAAAGGAGGCGTTTTTAATGTTTATTGATGAAGTCGTAATCGATGTACAAGCAGGAGATGGCGGAGATGGATGTATTGCTTTTCGTCGAGAAAAATATATTCCGATGGGAGGACCTTTTGGTGGAAATGGAGGAAGGGGAAGTAATATTATCTTTCAAGTAGATACAGGTCTTCATACACTTCTAGATTTAAGAATTATGCGTCATATTAAAGGAAAACGTGGAGAACATGGGATGGGGAAAAATCAAAATGGAAAAAATAGTGAAGACATTATCATCAAAGTCCCACAAGGAACCGTAGTTACAGATTTAGATACAAATTTAATCGTCGCCGATTTAAAAGAAAAGGATGCCTCTATAATCATCTGTCAGGGCGGAAGAGGAGGAAGAGGAAACACTGCCTTTAAAACACAGTCAAATCCGGCACCAAACTTTGCAGAAAACGGAGAACCTGGAGAAATAAAAAGAATCAAAGTAGAACTAAAATTACTTGCTGATGTTGGTCTTGTTGGACTTCCTAGTGTTGGTAAAAGTACACTAATTTCCAAAGTTTCTAAGTCAAAACCTAAAATTGCGGCTTATCATTTTACGACACTTACGCCAAACTTGGGGGTATGTAAAGACAAAAAGGGAAGAAGCTTTGTGATGGCAGACCTTCCTGGGTTAATCGAAGGCGCTAGTTCAGGAGAAGGGCTAGGAGATAGATTTTTACGGCATATTGAAAGAACGAGAGTGATTGCGCATGTAATCGATATGTCTGGAAGTGAAGAAAGAAATCCTATAGAAGATTATCGAATGATTAATGAAGAACTAAGAAAGTTTAGCCCCAAACTTTTAGAAAAACCACAGATTGTCGTTGCAAATAAGATGGATATTGAAGGGGCAAACGAAAATCTTAAAGAATTTCAAGAAAAAATCAAAGTCGAAGTGTATCCTATCTCTGCCGAAAAGAATCAAGGATTAGAAGAAGTATTAACTACTCTTGCCAATTTATTAGAACAAACAGAAGAACAACCACTTTTTGAAGAAGATGCTTTTGAAGGTCATGTCCTCTACACATTTAAAAAAGAAGAACCATACACCATTAGAAAGGAAGGAGATACGTTTATTGTCGAGGGAAAGGAAGTAGAGAAACTTTTCCGAATGACAAAGTTTACCGACGAGGGAATCAAGCGTTTTACTAAAAAATTGCGTGCTCTTGGGTTAGATGAAAAACTAGAAAATATGGGAATCGAAGAAGGAGATAAAGTAAAAATTCTTTCTTTCGAATTTGAATATAGGAAATAATACGATGAATAACGAAAAGCTACAACAAAAATTACAAGAATTTCTAACCTATTTTCAAAATGCTGAAGAAATGAAAGAATTACAAAGCTTGACGAAAAAATTATTAGCAAATGAAGAATTGAGAAAAAAGATTTCAAACCTCCATCAGATGAATCCCTATGATTTAGAATATCTTCCTTTGAAAAAAGAGATTATGCGTGATAAGGATTATCAAAGGTATTTAGAATTAATGGGAGAGTTAAATCGATTAACTTTAGAATTTAGTCAAAAGATGAAGAACATAACGAAAGAGGAGAAATCTAATGCTTAGAGTAATTAGTGGAAAATATAAAGGAAAAAAGCTCATTGGATTTGATTTAGAAGGGACGAGACCAACACAAGATAGAGTCAAGATGAGCGTATTTTCAATGATTCAAGAAAAAATACCTGGTAGTACAGTATTAGACTTATTTGCCGGAACAGGAAACCTTGGAATTGAGGCAATATCTAATGGTGCAAGGCATGTTACTTTTGTAGATTCTAGCAAAAACGCAATTCGTGTCATTCAAAAAAATACAGAGAAAATTCAAGAAAACTATGTGATTCTCTTAGAAGATTATCAAAAAGCATTAGATAGGTTCAGTAAAGAAAACCATAAATTTGATATTATCCTTTTAGACCCGCCATATCAAATGGATAACCTTCCATCAATTTTGGAGTTTCTAGTAGAAAAAGATTTATTAGAAAAATCCTCACTCGTAATTTGTGAATTAGAACATGACCATTTAAAAGATAACTATGGTCCTTTAGTTTTATGGAAAGAAAAAAAGTATGGCTATAAACAAGTGAAAATATATCGAAGGGAAGAATTCCCACAAAAGTAAATCAAGAAGACGAAAATTTAAATACTAAAAAGGTGTAGAATGATTAAAAAAGTGGTATCAAAAATGTGTAACAAAGAATTGATTCTTACGGATAAAAGTGGTATGATAAAATCAAGGAGGAATTATGCAAAGAAAGATATATCGCTATCTCCTAGAATGGAAAAAAAATACTAACCATGTAAAACCGTTAATGCTATTAGGGGTGAGACAGTCTGGAAAAACGTATATATTAGAAGAGTTTTGTCAAAAAGAATTCAAACACTATATTTACGTAAATTTATTTGAACAGGATAATGTTGTGGAATTATATAATTCAAGTTATACTTCTGAAGAAAAATTTGCCCAGTTAAAAGTATTATTGAATTTTGATTTAGAAAAAGAAAATACGATTCTTTTTATCGATGAAATCCAGGAGTCAGAAAAACTTATTTCAGAACTAAAATATTTTCAAGAAAGACACAATAATCTTCGAATTGTATGTGCAGGATCACTTTTAGGAGTAAAACTAAAAAGAGGAAAGTTTTCTTTTCCTGTAGGGAAAATAAAAATATTAAATTTATATCCAATGGATTTTGAGGAGTTTTTAATGGCAATGGGAGAAGAACTTCTTATTGACCTGATTAAAGATTGCTATCGTCGCAATAAGAAAATTTCTGATTCTGTTCATGAAAAAGCGTTAAATCTGTACCGAACCTATCTAATTACAGGAGGAATGCCAGAAAGCGTAAGAAATATGGTAGAAACAAAAAAAGACTATATTAAATATGATCGAACAATTCTAAATGATATCACAAATTCTTATTTTAAAGATATGGATAAATATGTGGTTAGTGAGGTTGAAGCATTAAAAATAGAACGAGTATATGCCTCTCTTCCTGCTCAACTTTCCAATCAATCGAATAAATTTCAATATTCTAAAGTGAGCAAGGGAGCAAAGTCTAGAGATTATGCAACTTCATTGGACTGGTTAATGGCAAGTAATTTGGTATTGGAATCTAAACTAGTTCGCACTCCCGAAATTCCTTTAAGAGGATTTGTAGAGAATGAAGTTTTTAAATTATATCTCAGTGATGTGGGAATATTAAATAATCTATTAAAACTTACCATGCAAGATATATTAACAGATAACATCTCCTTGTATAAAGGGGTGATTGCGGAGAACTATGTTGCTAATCAATTCGTTTGTTTAGGTCACGACCTATATTATTATCAAAATCAAAACACCTTAGAAATTGACTTTTTATTATATACAAAGGAAGGAATTATTCCTGTTGAAGTAAAAGCGGCAAATAATACTCAATCAAAGAGTTTAAGCGCTTATCTCAAGAATTTTAATCCTAAATATGCCATTAGGATTAGTACAAAAAATTTTGGATATGATGAAGAGAAGAAAATTAAATCTATTCCTTTATATGCCGTTTTCTGTTTAACAAAGGAAAGCGATGAAAATTAACGAGAGGGTGAAGAAAAATGATTACAAAACAAAAAGGATGTCATGACATCTATGGAATCGAGGCAAAAAAATGGAAGTATGTAAATTCTATTATCGATAGTTTATGCGAAAAATATAACTATCAATATATTAGAACCCCAATTTTTGAATCCAGTGAACTATTTCATCGAGGAATGGGAGAAACTACAGATGTCGTTACTAAAGAAACCTATGATTTTAAAGATAGAGGAGAAAGAAACATTACTTTAAGACCAGAGGGAACAGCAGGAATTATTCGTAGCTATATTGAACATAAAATGTATGGAAATATGCCACAACCTGTAAAACTTTACTATATTGGAACAATGTATCGTTATGAAAGACCACAATCAGGAAGAGATAGAGAGTTAACTCAGTTTGGTGTAGAAGCAATTGGAAGCAATGACCCGATGTTAGATGCTGAGGTCATTTCTATTCCTGTAAATTTATTTAAACTATTAGGATTAAAGGAAATTAAAGTGAAAATTAATACGCTTGGTGATAAAGAGTCTAGAGAGACTTACAAAAAGACATTAATCGAATATTTAAAGCCAAATATTGATACACTATGTGAAGATTGTAAAGAACGTTATACAAAAAATCCCCTTCGTATTTTAGATTGTAAAATTGACCATGAAAAAGAGATGATTCAAAATGCCCCAAAGACAATTGACTACTTAAATGAGGCAAGTAAAGAACATTTTGAACAAGTAAAAAAATACTTAACACTTATGGATATCGACTATGAAATCGATACGAAATTAGTAAGAGGATTAGATTATTATAATCATACAGTATTTGAAATCGAAGCCCACGTCGAAGGATTCGGAAGTAACAATGTTCTTGCTGGTGGAGGAAGATACAATGGTTTAGTTAGTGCATTAGGTGGACCTGAAACAGATGCTGTAGGATTTGCTTTAGGTCTTGGTCGTGTAATTACTGCACTAGACTTAGAGAAAATTGAAATTGCTAAAGAAACCACTGTAGATGCCTTTATCATGTATGTATCACAAACCGAAAAAGAATATGCGGCAACCCTTGCTCAAGAACTTCGAATGAATGGATTTCAAGTAGATACAGAATATACGAATAGAGGATTAAAAGCTCAGTTCAAACAAGCAGATCGATTAGGAGCGAAATTTTTGCTGATTTTAAATGACGAAGATTTAAAAAATGATATCATCAAAGTAAAAAATAATAGCACAAAAGAAGAAGAAGAGGTAGAAATTGATTATCTAATGTATTATTTAGATGAACATTTACTTGAGGAAGAAGAAGCATGTGATTGTTGCCATGAACACCATGAACATGGTAGTGGAACTTGTCACTGCCACGATGAGGAGGAGTAAAGGTGAAAAAAATTAATTTTTGTGATTTAGCTAAATATGATCAACAAGAAGTTGTATTAGAAGGATTTGTAGAAAGAGTAAGAGATTTACAATATGTCCAATTTCTTATTTTGAAAGATAGAACAGGAAAAATTCAAGTAACCTTAGAAAAAGACGGGTCATTAAAAGAATTAAATGAAATTGTATCGAAAATTAATGCCGATTCAACCGTTAAAGTCACAGGAACCCTCTTAAAAAATGAAAAAGTAAAAATGGGTGGAATGGAAGTTATTCCAACGGAAATTGAAGTTACGAGTAATTCTTTAGAGGAGCTTCCTTTAAATTATCGTGATTTAAATAGTGCAAACCTAGATACTCGAATGGATTACAAATTTTTAGATTTAAGAAATGAAAAAAATATATTGATGTTTCAAATACAGAGTACATTCGTAGAAGGAATGCGTGAATTTCTATATCGCCAAAACTTTACCGAAATTCATACGCCAAAATTAATTGGGGCAGCAAGCGAATCAGGAAGTGAAGTGTTTGAGGTAAAATACTTTGATACCAAAGCTTATCTCGCACAAAGCCCACAATTTTATAAACAGATGGCGATGGCAGCAGGATTCGAAAGAATTTTTGAAGTAGCGCCTGCATTTCGAGCAGAAAATTCAAATACCAATCGTCATACGACAGAGTTTACCTCTTTTGATTTAGAATTTAGTTATATCGATAGCTATGAAGAAGTTATGGATTTAGAAGAAGATTTATTGATTGCTGGACTTACGAAGGTAAAAGAAAAATATGGCGATAAAATCAAAGAACAATTCGGAAAAGAAGTGATTGTTCCGACAAAACCATTCCCAAGAATCAAACTTCAAGACTTATATCATGAATTAAATCAAAGATATCATTACGAAATTCCTACAGAAGATATTGGCGATATGAATCAAGAAGCAGAAAAATTAACTAGTCGTTATGCAATGGATGAGTTTGGGCATGAATTTATTTTTGTTACCGATTATAGTGCTAAAAAGCGTGCTTTCTATCATATGAGAAAAGAAGGAATTCCACAAGGATATGACTTGATTTGGCGTGGATGTGAAATTACAACAGGAGCACAAAGGGAGCACCGCTACGAAATCCTTTGTGAGCAAGCAAAAGAAAAAGGTTTAGGGGACGATGTTAAATTTTACTTAGAATTTTTCCGCTATGGATGCCCTCCACACGGTGGATTCGCGCTTGGTGTAGATAGACTTACCATGCTATTATTAGGAACGACAACCTTGAAAGAAACAATGTTCTTATTTAGAGGACCAAATAGGTTAAATCCATAACGAAGAAAAAATAAAATTTTTCTTCTCTTTTCTTTTGTTATGAGATATAATAAAAAACAAGAAACGAAAAATAAAAAAAGTAGGGATATTATGTTAAGAATGAAAGATATTATCGATGAGAAAGATAAACGATTAAGACAAGTTAGTCAAGAAGTAAAGTTTCCACTTTCTAAAGAAGATTTAAACCATATTGATGAGATGGAAGAATACTTAATCAATAGCCAGATAGAAGAAATGTCAGAAAAGTATGACCTCCGTCCAGGGATGGGATTATCGGCGGTTCAGATTGGTGTATTAAAACGCTATATTGTTATCGTTCATGATACAGAAGAAGGATTTATCTCTTATATTGTAATTAATCCAAAAATGACATCGCATTCAGAAGAGGTAATTTATGTTGATGGGGGAGAAGGATGCCTAAGTGTAAACCGGGACGTAGATGGTATCGTTCCAAGATATGCAAGAGTGACTATCGAAGGTTATGATATCGAAGGAAATCCAATTAAAATCAGAGCAAGGGAAGAACTTGCCGTAGCATTTCAACATGAACTTGATCATTTAGAGGGAAAACTGTTTTTTGATAAAATTGACAAAAAGAATCCTTTTCAGAATGCTGAAAAATATCGTGCAATTTAAGGAAGAAAAAAATATCTTGACGTGGAATAGAAAAAAATGCTATTCTTAGACTAGTAAAGGAGTGAAAAAATGGCAAAATATTGTGCTGATTGTGGGAAAGAATTAGTGGATGGAAAATGTTTAGAATGTAAGGGAAACAAAAAAAAGGAACATCAAGAAAAATCTAGTTTTGATACTGGTGCGTGTGTGAATGCCTTAGTAGAAATGGGACAAAAGATGTTCTCCTCACCAAAAGATGTCATCCAAAAATATGCCAAAGAGAAATACTTTCAATATGCACTTATTGCTATGGCAATTTCTTGCGTATTGACAGGAACGCTTGGATATTTATTAATGGAAGGAATTTTATCTAATGTTTTGTCACTATCATATCCATTTAGTTACGGTTATACAAATATGAATATTCCTACAATGCCAACATTACGGGTTCTCATTACTACAACGCTTTATGCAGTAATATACTTCGCCGTAATCTTTGGGATGATTTATGTAATGGTAAATATCGCTTTCAAAAAAGAAGTCAATATGAAAAAAGTCGTAGCATCATTTGGGCCAATTGCTATATTTAGTGCAATTACACAAGTAATTTGTATAATTCTTTATTATCTATCATTCAACTTAATGGCAATTGTTTTCCTATTATTCAACTTATGTACTATGGTGTATATGATACAAGCGATAAAAATATCTACAGATGTTGACGATAACCGTCTTGCTTATACTTATGTACCGGCAGTAGCGGTTGCATTATTCGTCATTGTCTATATTTTACCAAGACTATTTAATTAAAGGGCTAGCAATAATGTTAGCCTTTTGCTTGAAAAAAATAGAAAAAAGAATAAAAAAATATTGACATTAGTTAAAATCGCATGCTATAATGAATATGTTGATGCGGTTTATTAGTGCCTATGATAAACTGTGTTAAATCTATATGGGGCATTAGCTCAGCTGGGAGAGCGCCACGTTTGCACCGTGGAGGTCAGGAGTTCGATCCTCCTATGCTCCACCATTATGATAAGGAACCCGAATTTCTTGTTCGGAAGTAATAGATTACTAACAGAAATGTTAGTTTTTTTGTGATTTAAAAGAAAGTAAAAATGATATGTAGGTGTGCTTGTGTTAAAATGAACGATTAGTATTATTTGCCTTAAATCTACTAATCTCGCCTGTAGATAGTCGCAATTTTAAAAGTTAATGATAATGGTTATGGTTATTTATTATTTAGTGAATGTGATGGGATATTTATAAATGGATATCAAATTAAAATTAAATCCAAAGATTTAGAAGAAAATGAAAAAGAAAACAATTAAGCTAGGTTACTGTTCAAATACAATTTAGTTTATTGTAATTTATAGAAAAAATAGAATATTTTATTAAATATGGAATGATTGATGAACGAGAATAATAAAATTGTTAGAATATACATGAGAGTGAACACTGAGAAACAAACCGTGAACTTTAAATATAAATATTCATAGTAGAATCTCATATTGATTTTGTTTATTGGGTAATCAACTACAAATACTTCTTTTTTCTTTTTCTAATACATGGTTAGGTCAGTTGCAAAAGTAAAATCCACTTTGAAGAGGTAAATTCTATGGAAAGT
>CAJUNG010000001.1 GCA_910587725.1 uncultured Bacilli bacterium | reverse complement strand
TATATCATGCATTTCTGATATAATCCACTTCGCTCACGTTATTTGAATAAGAGCCACTTAATAGCACCATTTAAGCCAAATTTTGTTCTTTCTGATACAATTTCAATTTCTAGTTGTGATAATACTGTAAGCATTCTAACAAAGAATCTTCCATTAGCAGTAGAGGTATTAACATCATCTCGATCACATACTAGGAAACAATGATATTGTTCTAGTACAGATATTAATTCTTCTAAATCTCTAACACTTCTTGTAACTCTATCTAGTTTGTAAGCCACAATATAGTTGATTTTACCTTTCTTCATATCAGATAGCATTTCTTGAAAAGCAGGTCTATGTTCCATATCTTTTGCCGATATTCCTGCATCCTCATAGATTTTAAATACTTCATATCCTTTAAAAGAACATAATTGTAATAATTTTTCTTTTTGTTCTCCTAAAGAAAATCCTTCTCGTGCTTGATCTTCTGTACTTACTCTTAAATATAGTCCGCATAATTTCTTTTCGTTATTCATACTTCTTCCACACCCTTTCTAAAAAAAATAAGAGATAAAAGCCCATAGAAACATCTACTACCTTTATCTCTTTAACTTTGTATTATTTAATTTTATACTTCCAAATCATAACCCCATTAAAAAGATTTGGTAGGTAAATAACCCCTTATTCGCCATTATAATAAAGTTTTTAAGAGAAAAAGTCAATATCATTTGCTTATTTTACTAGAGTTTAAGCCATGTTCTTTATGTAATCTTCTAGTTCTACTAACTTAATCTTTTTATTAAGACTACCTACATAAATATCAGTAGAGTAGTTAAATGCTAGAAAAGTAACATTATTAACAACTATTTTATGTGGTTCTATGTAGTTCAAGTTTGTATTACTGATTCTCTTAATACTACCATTGATAATCTTTGGTGTAACGTGGCAAAACTCACATATAAACTCAATACGTTGCCTTAGATTACTTTCCATTTCTAACTCTTGTGTAGTAAACTTTATCATAAATGCACCATCCTTTCTTTGGTTTAATTTTTTCTAAAACGAAAAAATCAACCCGAACGGATTGATATGTATTTCAAGTTCAAACTATAAAAGTTCGAACAGAAACGTCACTGGAGCGAATCACATACAAGTTACGAACTTCGTTCTCTTTCTATAAATATTATATATGAATTGTTACTAAATTTCAATGGGAGTATATGAAATTTTTAATATATATAGTATAATTTTATTAGAAAAATTACATGTAAAAATTAAGAAAGGATCATATTTATGAAAAATATTGCAATATTCGGAAGCTCTCGTTCTGGAAAGTCAACTCTCGCTAAAATGATTTCAAAAAAATATTCTAATTATCATATTATAATTGGAGATGATATTAGGTGGGCTTTTCAAGAAGTTTTACCTAACAATAACATAAATAGTAAAGGTGGAATTGGAATGGTAGAAGATTTTCCTAATTTTTTATCTTGTTTATTCTATAAAAGTATAAAGAGAAATAAAGGTGAAATCAATTATATCATTGAAACATGTGATATAACACCCAAAAAAGCATATCAATTATTTAATAAAGAAGATACCCTATTACTTTTCTTAGGAACTCCAAGACAAACTATTGATGAACATTTTAATGAAATAAGGAAATATCAAACTGAAAAAGATTGGACTTATGATAGAAGTGATGAACATATTTTGGAACATTCTAAACATTGGATATCTAAAAGTATAGAATATGAGAAAGAATGTAAAGAATTAAATATTTGGTTTGTCGATACCTCATTCGATAGAGAAGAAGTTTTAAATCATACTTTAGAAAGTATAGAAGAAATGATAATTAAATAATAAATAGGAGTGAATGTTATGAATAATATAAATTTGGAAGATATTTTTATAAAATGTGTAGAATATTCAAAGAAAATTAGAAATATTGATTTAAGAGATTGTTGTCAAAAAATACTAAGAGATTATAAAGAAAAACTAATAAAAAAACCTGCTACGACTGGTGCACATCACTACTTTGAGGGAGGTCTATTATATCATATATATTGTGTAACTAGAAATGCTATAACTATAATGGAATTATATCCTAAATTAAATGTAGATTCTGATCTAGTAATATTTGGTGCTTTATTACATGATATTGGAAAAACTAAAAATTATACTGATTGGAGTGATAAATCTGAATATGAGCATAATGGATCTCAACTGTTGGGTCACTCATATGAGGGGACACATTTAGTAGAAAATTATTTATCCGAATATAAATTAGATGAAGATTTTAAAAATCAAGTTTTACATATGATAGGCAGTCATATGAATGAGTTTAGCGACTGGGGTACGCTTGTTTTACCAAAAATGTTAGAGGTAATTATTATTAATTTTGCTGATAAAATTGATGCTACTTTAGAGCCTGCACATAATGTAATAAATCAAGCGAAAACTGGTGAAAAATATAAAATATGTAATGCACCTAGAGATTACTATAAGTCTTTAAATACTGAATATCAAGATTTGTGATTAAGGGTATGGGATTTCCCATAAATCGAAAACGTTCGGGAGTAGGTTTTCAGTGCTGGCTAGGACATAAATTTTAACTTGTACTTACACATATTTAGGTCAAATTTTAAAGGACTGCTTGTTTTGCAGTCCTATTTTCATACATAAATTAGTTCTTTTAAGATAATTTCTTCTGCCATATTTTTATAATTATTCATTAGTTTTGCCCATTCAATTTGGTTATTAATTTTATTTTTTTCAGATAGTAATTCATCAGAATTTTTGTATTGCTTCATTAAAATATTTAATCTATTTTCTGCTTCAATACTAACTGAAACAAGATGATTTGTTAGTTCATTTTTCATTAAAAGAGTTGTATAAAGTGGCTTATTATTTTCTTTCAGATAGTGTAACCTTAAATAGCCATACTTGTTTATTTTTTCATTATTTTGTTTTTCTATTGTTAAATTCGGTAATAAATAATCACCAACTTTTGTATAGTTTAATTCCATTTTTTTATCTCTCCATTTCTTTATTCTTAATATTTTCTTCGTAAAAATCTACTGATTTTGTTTTAGAATTGTATTTAAAATATCCCTGTTCATTGTTTTTATCTACAACTTTAATAGTAAATCTATCAATTAAAATTACAACAAAATCACCAATAGATAATTGCTTTTTTAGATAGTCAAGAACTTTGAATTGTTCTATGGTATATACTTGATTCTTTAAAATATTTTCTTTTGTTAAATGTTTCATTGATAACTCCTTTCTATATTTAATTTGCCTTTACTATTTCTTTTTTTGGTACTAATAATAGAAAATCTTTAGAAACATTCCCCTCAAAATAGGGACTGCCAATTATACCATCTACATAAAAATGACTATGTGCTTTAGCAAAAAAATCATCTACAAACTCGCTTGGATATTCATTTCTTGTCATTTTTAAAATAGACAAAACATCATAATCTTTTTTCTTGATTTCTAATTCATCTTTTGTTATTTTATTTAGATATTTGATTCCAACAGTATCATTTTTTAGAACAATATATAAGTATTTGATAAACTCTGTACTACTTTTCGTAATAAATTCATCTGTAAATTTTATATATTTAATATCAATGTTGTAATTATTATCTCTTGTGATTTCTATCCCAGATATAAGTCTGTGAATCATATCACGTTTGGCTTCTCTTGATAATAAATTATAGAAAAAAGTGAAGTCCATCTTTTTAACATTTTTGAATACCAGTTTGTCATTTTCCTTTTTACAATCTAATTTTTTTAATAATTCTGTTGTATATTCTTTTGATTCGTTATCTGGATCAAGAGTCATTTTCTTTTTATTTAATTTCTCAATTTCTTTTTTTATAACATCATTTTTATGGTTAATTGTCTCAACATCTAGGGAAGAACTTAAATATAAGTCAACTAATCTTTTTTCTTGTACTTTTAACTTTTCAATCGCTTTTTCTATCTCTTTTACATCATTACTTTTTGTAGAATTACAGGTAATAATTTCGTTATTTGTTCCCATCATAAAGATAGTTAATTCTTCTAAAACACGCCTTAATTTTACTTCTATTTTCTCGGTATTATAATGAAGTCCATAACCACTACAAGTATGATTTTTACATCTTAAATGATAATAAACTTTTTGTTTTCCATTTGGATATTTAAAAGATTCTGATGAAGCCATAATACTTCCACATATCGGACATTTTACTAATCCTGAAAATAAATGAATAAATTCGCCATAATTTGAGTGTTTATTTTTCACTAATACATTTCTTGTAGCATTCCAAGTTGTTTCGTCTATAATCGGTTCACAATAGTCTTTTACTCTTAAAATATCTTGTTGTTTTCTCTTATATTTTCCATATTCAAATATACCAATATAGATAGAATTAGTAAGTATCTTATAAACTCTGTCACTTCGCCATTTTCCTATTTTTAAATAAGCATTGTTGTCTTCCATAATCGTAGCAATGCCTCTAGTAGAATGTCCTTCTTGGCTAAGTTTAAATATTTCTTTAACAACTTGGGCTTCAATAGGCTCTATTTCTAAATGACCTGTATCTTTATTTCTAACATAGCCGAAAGGCGCTTTACTAGGGTGAACTTTCTCTAGTGCCATTTCTTCCATTGCTCGTTTAGTTCTTGCCCCAATTTCTTTTCTTTCTCGTTGTCCGAACACTAAATTCATACCAAAAATCATTTCACCATTAGCAGTAGATACATCATAAGGCTCGAGTATTAACTCGATCTTAACATCATGTTCTTCACAATAATTGAGTAACCAAAAGCCATCATAGTTGTTTCTGGTAAGTCTATCTACCTTAATAGCAATTAACTTATCAATCTTTTTTGATTTAATATCTGCAAGTAATCTTTGCATTTCTGGTCTCATTAAGTCTTTTCCAGAATGACCTGCGTCATTATAAACATCTACAATACTATAATCGTTTTTTTCACAATATTCCTTAATCATACGAAGTTGTGAATCAATAGAATAGCCATTATCTCTTTGGTCATCTGTACTTACTCTTACATATACTGCACATCTCATAAAATAATCATCTCCTCACTTGTTTCCTCACTGAAAGGTAAAATAGCAAACACTATATTGAGAATTTTTTAAATTTATCCTCCCAATTGTTTCCTCAATAAATTGATTAAAAACAGACACCTTTCATCTGTTTCCTCACTAAAATGGAAAAAGTGAAGTCTAAATTTTAATTTTCTTTAAAATTTGGATAATTTCTGATAATGAATATTTTTGATTATGCTCTTTGATGTAAAATGGCTTATTAGATATTTCATTAACTTTATATTCTAAAATTGTAAGAGTAGTAGGATATGTAATTAAGTATTCAGTAGGCTCTATAACTTGTAAATTAGTATGTAATAAGTGTTTTATTGTTCCTTTCTTAACTTTGTAAGTATAGTCTTTGATTATTTCCAAGATTTCAGTATTTGATTTTAATGTTTCCATAGTTTTAAATTCCAACATCAAAAAAGTCCTCCTTCCTAGAAAGAGAACTTTAAGTTTTATATAAAATAAAAACTCACGATACCATATTGGTTCGTAAGTTGTTTTCAAATGGAGCAGATGATAACAGGGTTTTAAACCTATAATCTAAAAAATATCCCTCACTCGTTAAATTTATTATATGATAAACTTTCGGAAAAATCAATACTTGTATAGGAAAATATTATAAATTATAGTATAATATTTATAAATGATTTAGGAGGCTGCTATGAATTCAGAATTATATAAAAAATTAATAAAAGCTATTTATTTAGAGGACAATAAATCATTAAAAAAATTAGCAGAATTAATTATCAAAAATGAAAATGATAAAGGACATAAAAAATTAGCTGATGATTTATCAAAAATTATTGATAAAACAAAACAAAAAACAATTAAAAATAATATTTCAGGACAAGGGATGAATTCATTACCATCATATTCATCTTATATGGGAACATCTAATATACCAACAAGTAGAAGAAATAATGCCCCCTTATTATCATATATTCCATATGAAGAACTTGATAATAATACTATTCTAAATGAGGATGTTGAAAGTAGAATTTCTTCAATAGAGAAAGAATATTTAGCAAAAGATAGATTAACTAAATACAATTTAAAACCAAAACAAAAAATTTTATTTTATGGGCACCCAGGATGTGGAAAAACGATGACTGCTGGAAGAATTGCTAAAAATTTAAGATTACCATTATTAAAAGTTAGATTTGATTCATTAATATCCTCTTATTTAGGCGAATCTTCTATGAATTTACGGGCTGTATTTGACTATTGTAAAAAAGAACCTGTAGTCTTGCTATTAGATGAATGTGATTTTATTGCAAAATCTCGAAATATAAATAATGACGTTGGAGAAGTTCCACGAATAGTAAATATGTTATTATTATTGTTAGATGAATACAACTCAGATGGTCTAATTATTGCTGCTACTAATTTGGAGATTTCACTAGACGAGGCGTTATTTCGAAGGTTTGATGATGTGATTGAAATTCCATTACCAACAGAAAAAGAAATTAACTTATTACTAAGAAAACCATTTAGAAATATTAAAACTGATTCTAAAATTAATTTTGATAATTTAGCTAAAAAGCTGAATGGAAATTCAGCTGCTAATATTGTCTCACTAATGAATAATGCCGCTAAAATTTGTATATTGAAGGGTGGAAAAGAATTGAAAGAAAATCATATTTTAGAAGTTTTAAATAATTCAAATTATAAAATTAACAACTAGTTGTTAGGGGGAAGTTTATATGAATAATTTTGAACATTTAGAGATGCCTTTAGTTTATACTGGAAAACCTAAATTTAGAAGAATGCCAATAGCCAATGATAGGACAATAGAAAACAAAAAGAATAGACAAGGTCATGGGCAATATATAAAACGACAGTCACAGGCATTATCAAACTTTTGGAATGAACGACTAGAAGAAAGGGAAAAAGAAAAATTGCCTATCATTAAAGGTGGAATCCCAATTATGTTAGAAATAGATCCAAATACCGATATAGAATTTTTAAGAGGGTTGGGGTTTGAAATAGTATCTGAAGTTGACAATGGTTTTGTTTTAGTAGCTTCAGAAGATATTAATTTAGAAAAATTTAATGAAAAAGTTAGTTTATTTATGGATAATGCCCCACGAAGTGGTACTCCAGCGAACATTTATGGTTTAAAAACGAACGATGAGAGAATTAGTGTTATTATGTCTGAATCTTTGCAAAAAAAGTGGCTAACATTAAATGATAGTGAAATATACTTAGTGGAAATATCAGTTTCATGTAATGGAAAAGTAACTCTACCTGATAAGCCTGTAAAGGCCGCTAGTGAAAATGATGATCATTTTAATAAAAGATTGGAAAGATGGAATGAGAGATGTCAATCAAAGTATATTGAATGGGATAAATTTGAATTAGAAAGAGAAAATGAATTGGAACAAATTGTTACATTCTATAATGGCGAAATTTGTGGAATTTATCAGGAGGATATTCTAGATTTTGTTAGATTTCCTGATAGTTTTATTACCAAGATAAAAATAAATGGAAAAGGATTAAGAGATTTAATTGCAAACTATCCATATATTTTTGAGGTAACATTATTAGAAGATATAATAATGGGTAATGATGTTTCAAATAATTCAATTATTGATATACCTAATATAGTGATTACTCCACCTTCAAATAATTCTCCGATTATAGGAATAATTGATAGTGGAATACAAAAAAACAAATTATTATCATCAGCTATTTATGAAGAAATATCTTATATTCCAAATGATAATTCAACAGATGATAAAGTTGCTGAGGGTGGTCATGGTACTCGTATTGCAGGTATAGCTTTGACACAAGATTTAGATTTGACTAAAAATATTACACTTCCATTTCGTATTAGAAATATAAGAGTATTAGATGAAAATAATATCTTGAAAAAAGAACTTGTAGGTTCAGGGCTAGTATCTAGCATAGTAAAAATATATAATATTGAAGCAAAAAATAAAACACGAATTTTTAATCATTCTATAGGTGAAGAAGAAAGCTGTGATTTGGTTCATATGTCCTCTTGGGCGTCAACGATTGATAAATATAGTTATGAAAACGACGTTTTATTTATTCAATCAGCTGGAAATATAGGCAGAGAGGAGATACTATTTAATATTAAGAATGGAATAGAATATCCAAACTATCTGGAAAAAGATTTTGCAAGAATTTGTAATCCAGCTCAAAGTTTACAAGCTATAACTGTTGGTTCAATATCTCATGCAAACTTCAATAATGGTAATATTATTGGCTTAGGTGGAATAGATGAACCATCAGCATTTTCAAGAACTGGGCCAGGAATATGGGATTCCATTAAACCTGATGTAGTTGAATATGGAGGAACATATGCTTTAAATAATGAAGAAAATGAAATTAAGCTAGAGTTAATTGAAGATTTATGTATTAATATGCCAAGAAAAATATATAATAATAAGATTTTTGCAAAAGATAAGATTGGAACATCCTTTTCAACTCCAAAGGTAACGTCTATTGCTGCGAAATTAGAATCTCTATTCCCAAATTCTTCTACCCTTTTATATAGAGGGCTTATTATTCAGTCTGCGCAATGGCCAAAATGGGCAAACTCAGAGATAGATAAAAGTAAGGTTTTAAGGAGAATTGGATACGGAATCCCATCTTTGGAACGAGCAACACGTAATGACGAATATAGAGTTACATTATATTCTGATAATATGCAAATAAATACTAATGATGCTCATGTTTATAAAGTTCCTATACCACAAAACTTACGTATTATAGGAGATAATTATGATATAAAGATACAGGTAACATTATCATATAATGCAAATCCGAGAAATACTAGACGAAGAATAAAAGGTTATTTATCAACTTGGCTAGATTGGACATGTAGCAGGCTAGGAGAAGATTTTCTAACATTTCAAAATAGAATTTTCCAAACTGGAAAAAAAGATGATGAGTACGATGAAGGAGATTTGAAATGGATGATAGGTTCACAACGAAATTATGGTCAAGCAAATAACTTTTCTAAAAATTCCAACACTATTCAAAAAGATTGGGCAGTTATTAAATCTAACAATTTACCAGAAGATTTTTGTATAGCAGTAAGAGCACATCAAGGCTGGAGTGAGAAATTTCCTGCAAATTATTCATTGATTGTTACTTTTGAAGCAATTAATAGAGATTTAGAAATATACGAAGAAATTCGTTCAGCTGTTGAAATTGAAATTGAAAATAGCAGGGCTAGAATTGAAATTAATAATTCGTAAATATAGTATTTTATAATACGCACGCTAATTGACTATGTCAATTTGCAAGTGCGTTTCTAAATTATTAAAATTTAGTATGTATCAAAGACTTCGACTATTTAAAAATGTCGTAGTCTTTTTCTAATGATTCTTTATTTATAAAATCATTTACTTCTATTTCACTATCAGTATCTTTAGATATTTCTTTTAAATCTGTAGAATTATATAAGTCATTATCATAACATTCTTTTAAAATATCTATCATTTTTTCTTTCTTCTTTTTGTCATTAGATAATAAAATTTCTCTAAAAAATTCTTTTAAAATTATCAATATATGATTAACAAAATTTAGTAAATTAGTTTTATCTTCGTGTAATTTACCATTCTCATCTTCTAAATAATTAATATCAATAAGACTATTTTTATATTTCTTTTCTAATGTTCTATAATCACAAATAAAGTCATTTAAACTATCAACAAATGCTTTGCTTGTTACCATATTTTGAATTTCTTCACTATACATATCTAGAAAATCTAATAGAATATGATAAATTTCACCATCAATAATTACTTTATCAGTTAGTGCTTTCTTTTTAGATTTTTGTAATGAACCTTTTATTTTCCAATATTGCTCTTCAATTTTTTTCTTGCTTTTATATGCTTGTCTATCATAATATCTAGCAACATTTTTAAATTGTCCCATTGATAAATGTTTAACTCCTGTGTGTTTTTCTCCTCGTTCTAATTTAAATCCTTTCTTGGTTAATCTTTCGTGGTATTTGTCCTGTAATTCACATAAATGGATATCACTTTTGACATATGATCGTTTAGAAATAGTATATCTTGTTGTATTTGTTCGTTTATCATATTTCTTAACGAGTGGTACAACAACACAGTGTAAATGGGGTACTTTTTCATCCATGTGAATAACAGCATGTAATACTTGTTCTTTCGTATAACCTAAATCTTCATAAACAAAATTCATAGTTTCATTTGCCCATTTCATTAATTCATCTTTACTCATATTTTTAAAGAAGTCGTTATCACTTGTAAATATCATTTCATCAGCAACGACACTTTTAGAATCATTAACCATATCATAAAAAGATTTTTTTCTATCAGCTCTCATATTCTTCATTCTTTCAGAATGTTCTTTCTGATATTCTCTTGTTATTTCATAAAATTTGTCTATATACTTATTACATTTTATTATTTCAATATTATTTTTACTATCTTCAACTCTAATATTAGGATTAGATTTGTATTTTTCTTTTGTCCTTTCATTATGACTACCTTTTTGTGATAATTCATGTAATGTTTTAATACCTCCACCTCTAAAAATTGCATAGCTCATTTTTTATTTTCCTTTCTGATTATTTTTATTTTCTTCTTTGGGTAATTCTAAAATCTTCTCAATTTGTTCTTGATATTGTTTATCTTTTCTTAAAACTTCTAGAATTAGATAGTTAGGAATTACTTCTTTATTTTCCTTAAAATAATCAAGAACTTGGGGTACGACTACTTGAAAAAAGTAGTTAATAATTTTGCCTCCTTTCTATATTTAAACAATAAAAAAAGAGCAATTTCTTGCTCAAAATTTAATAAAGAAAAACTTTTATTCTGTATCTATAATTTCATAATCATTTCGCTCATTTACTATAATTGCTTGCTCATTAGTTAATGTTATAAATTGTAAGTTAGGATTATCTTTAATAATTTCATTAATTAGTTTTGTATATTCTTCATCACTATTGTAATGGGGTAATATATATTTATCTATTAAATTCATTGCATGATAATCGTTTAATAATGGAGCATCTTCTTTATCATCTAATTTACTAACATATTCAATTGAGGGGCAGGCAATACATGAACCTGCACTTGAACCAATATAAAGTTTATTATTGGCAAATTCTATTAATTCTTGAATAATATCTTTTTGTTTTAATTGTTGCAATAGATAAAAACAGTTTCCACCAGCAACAAATATAGCATCAACACTATTCAATTTCTTTAAAATTTCTTCCTTGTCTTCACTCGTAATTTCAATGTTAATAATATTATATTTCATATCTATTAGATCTTTTTTATCTTTCTCCATATACCATCTATCATTATCCAACTCTGATGCAGTAGGTATAAATCCGATTTTAGAATTTTCTTCTAAGAATCTTTTTATGATTTGTTTGTTACTAGATAATAATATTTTCATTTTTTCATCTCCCAACTTTTGAAGTAAATACATTCCATATTTTCATTAAATTTAATTTCATAGATACCATCAAAATTCATGTCATTTTGTTTTAAAATCCATTGCGCGATTACTGTATATCCGTCAATTGCTAAAAGTTTTATTTCAATATTTTGAATATTTTCATTTTTAACATGTTGCCATTCCTCATTAATTTCTTCTAAATTTGTATAAGGCTTCATAAAAGGTGTTTCTTGATAAAATGTAGTGCTTTTAAATAGTGAAACAGCATTATCAATATCTTTATTAAACCAGTAATCCTTTAATTTATTTAACCATTCTTCTACAAATTGTTTGTCCATATTTTTATTCTCACTTTCAATTACCAATTTTGTTTGTTAATTAGTTTTACATAACCCACTTCTTTTTCATATCCTAAACTTTCATAAAATTTTTGGCCTATAATATTATCTTTTTCAGCAATTAAAGAAATGAAATCACATCCTAGATTTTTTGCATAAGTATAAATATACTCTAGCATTGCTGTTCCTATTTTTTTCCTCCTATAATCTTTATGAACTCCTAAATTCCAAACCGTTAAGAAGGGATGCAATTCTTCTACAATATCACGATTAATTACAATAGTAGCCATCCCAACTATTTTACCATCAAGTTTTACTACAATATTAAGATAATCTGGATTATTGTAAATTTTATCATATTCTTGAAATAGTTTTTCATAGTTTGTTTTTAAATCATGATTACTATCGTATATAGAAATTGCTTCTCTCAAGTCTGATTTTTGTAATTTTTCAATTATTAAATTATTCATGATTAGTTCCTCCGATTACTAATATTTTACCATACTTAGGCGCTTATTTGAAGTAAGGTGTATTTATCTTTTTCAAATTTATTTTCCTTTTTGTTAGGAATAATTTGTAAAAGTGAGTTATTAGATAAACTATCAATATCTAATTTATCTTTTTCAATAGTAATAGGAGCTATTTTATAAAATTTACTTAATGATTCAATATATTTAGTAATATCTTCTTTAGATCTTTCATTTGATAAAATAACATCTCTTTCATTAATATTAACTGCCATATCAAAACAATCATTTCTAAACATATAACCAATATTTTGTATTTCCTTTTTGTTGATATTAATCTTCTTAATGACAATTTCATCTTTCTTTTTCTCAATTTCAATAGAATCAATATATTTAGTAATTAATTCTGCTTTCTGTTCTTTAGTGAGTTTGTTCCATAGCCCATTTTTTCTAACATAGTAAGATTTATATTTCATTTTCTCTAGTTGAAATAAGTTGTTATATAGTCTTAAATCATCTTTATGATTTAGATTTTCATCAGCATTATTCAAGTTATTTAGTTTGATTTTTGTTTCTTCAATTTGCATTTTAATGCTTTTTTCTTCATCTATAAAATCATCTTGCTCAATATTACTATTTAAATAGGCGTTTTTAATCCTTTGGAACTTGGTATTTAAGTCTTTTAATATCTTCTCATACCTTTTTATTTCGTTCGTTAAATCCTCGTTAAAAAAGGATTTATAGTTATTATCTATAAGCAAATAATAATCTAACATATCATTTAAAAATAACATTAAAGGTTGTTCTATTTTCTTCTCATTAATCCTAGTATTACAACAATTACATTTGTAATAGATTTGAGTAGGTTTATTCTTAGATGTTGTAGAAGAACCACCCATAATTTTATTACATTTAGAACAGACAATCTTCTGCATATAAACATAAGTGTGCTTTCTTGTATAATTCTTTAAATTTTTTTCTTTTTGTTTTTGAACTAATTCGAAATCATGCTTATCAATAATAGCAGGGCATACATCTTCAAGTAATATTGTTTCTTCATTTTGTATTCGTTTTCGGTGTTGATAATTGCCTGCATAGATATAATTAGATAACATTCTATCAATAGTAGTTGTCCTCCAATTACGATTTAAAGCATTCTTTTCGTTTAGTTGTTTTGTAATAGTACATACTGATAAACCGCTAAGATAAGACTTAAAAATATCTTTTACAACTTCACTTTCCACTTCATCAATTACTAATTCCTTATTGATTTTACGATAACCAATAGGTGCTTTTCCAGAAAAGTGTCCTTTTTTGGCTGCACCCATTAAACCAAACTTGGTTCTTTCTGAAGTCCTTTCAATTTCTAATTGAGCAAGTATAGTAGTCATTCTCATAAAGAATACGCCAGTAGGAGTAGAAGTGTTAATTTCTTCACACTCACTTTCTAAATCACACTTGTATTCTTCTAATAATTTACATATAGTTTCCAAGTCTTGAATAGAACGA
This sequence comes from uncultured Bacilli bacterium, assembly GCA_910587725.1. Taxonomy (GTDB): domain Bacteria; phylum Bacillota_I; class Bacilli_A; order RF39; family UBA660; genus MGBC162581. Next base: position 84,783 of record CAJUNG010000001.1, on the reverse strand, counting down.
GTTAATCTATCTAACTTATAAACAAGTATTTTGTTAATCTTCCCATCTTTCATATCTTGTATCATCTCTTGAAACTTAGGTCGATTCATACTTTTAGCAGAAAATCCTTCTTCACGATAGACTTTATAAATCTTATATCCTTTCCACTCACACAATCTTTTAAGACTTTCTTCTTGCTCATCTAAACTAAAACCAAATCTAGACTGATCCTCTGTACTTACACGAGGATAAATCCCTACAACAAAGTTCTTCTTTTCTCCGTTCATATTTTTTTCTTCTCCTTTCTTTGAACGACAAAAAACACAAGAGAATTTCCTTGTGTTAAGAACTACAAAAATACATAAAATATACGAATCCTTACAATTTTCGTATATTACCATAATACCACATTTTAACCGGAAAGTAAACGGACATTTTTTTGAAAAAAATCAGTTAAAATTGTCATTTTTCCCTTATAAACAAAGGGATAAATAAAATTTTAAAAAAATTCAAAAATTTTTAATTTTTACATATTTAAAATAATCTCCGACAATTTAGATATAATAATAATTTCTAAACTATCTTTCAAATATAAATTATTATCATTTGGATAAGATAGTATGATTATACAAGATTCTTCATTACTAATAATAATTTTATGTGGTTCATTGATTGAAAGATTAGTTTTATCAAAATGAATGTTCTTCCCATTTACAAATTCAATATGTAGTTTTGATATTTTAGGTATTTTCATAAGTTTTTCTTTCACACATAAAGGAAATTCTAAAGGTTCTATGGTTATTTTCATTTGCGAAACCTCCTTTCAAACATGAAAAAATCCCATATCAACGAGTGACATAGGATAAATTTGTAATATAAAACTCACACGAGGGTGTGAGTAATTCTCTCAATGGAGCGACAATAGAGCCTATTTCGAACTCTTGCTCAAAAGTAAGATTGATAAATATCAAATCTATTAATAATATACCACAAATTATGATAAATTCAATCAATTTAAGTGAAATTCTACTAAAAAATCCAGTATTTAATGTTATAATATTTATTGAAAAAGTTGCTAGAGGTGATTCTAACATGATAAATACTTATGAATATTATCAAAAGAATATTAATCAAAATAGTTTTTATTATTTTACTTTTAATAATGATATAGAAACATACTTTGTTTTTAATGAGGATTTTAAATATTATGATGAAAAAGAACTAATAAATAGATTTAAAGTTTTAACATACCCTTCAAATGATTACCCTGAACCAGTTAATATGGAATTTATAATGATTTGTTTTTATCTAAATAATGAAAATTACTATATAGAACAATTTCCTAATTTCCTAGAACGACCAACAAATGTTGTAGATTTCTCATTAGAAATAAGGGAATATATTTTAGCGCAGGGAAATAGCCCTAGAGAGGTTGCTTGGGCTACAAGAAGAAATGTAGCAAATAATTTGAAATTTTCAAAAAAAGATAATACAAATATAAAAGTTAGTGATAACTTAAACCAACTATTTAAAAAAATATCAAATAGAAATGCTGATTTTATTTTAATGTCAGAAGATGAAAAATTAGAAGAAATTAATAATGTAATAGAAAATATATTAAAAATTAATAATAAATGGGCAGATATTGATTATAAAAATGAATCTTTTGATTTTATTTCAAATGATTCAGTAATTAAATACAGAAAATTAATACACTGCTTTAGACATGGCTCTGAAGATTCAATAAAAGAAAGAGAAAAAATTAGTAAAAATCAGAAAGAATTTTTAATTAATTATGGCATAACTATATGTGAATTATTGTTGAATGCTATTAGAAATAAAAATGAAAGTTAAGTTATTGAGGTGTGATTCAAATGAAAGTATATATAGTAAGACATGGACAAGTACCACATAATGCTTTGGGACAGTATAATACAGCAGATGAAGATCTAACTGAATTGGGAATACAACAAGCAGAAGAATTAAAAGATAAAATTAAAAATCTCCATTTTGATATTGTTATTTCTTCGCCTTTATTGAGAGCAACACATACAGAATGTATTCTTACTAATTATGATAGCAGTATAATTACAGATGAAAGATTAAGGGAAAGAAGCTGTGGAACGTTAAGTGGACAACCACTTGAAGTTACCAATAGAGAGGAATATTGGAATTATAATAGTAATATCCAATATGGAATTAATGAAAATATTCAAGACTTTTTTAAAAGAGTTTATGCTTTTCTAGATGAGTTGAAAACTAAAGATTATAAAAGTGTTTTAATAGTTGCTCACAGTGGAGTATCAAAGGCATTTAGTGGCTATTTTGAAGGAATACAAGATGGAATGTTTTTAAATAGAGGATTAAAGAATTGTGAAATAAAGGAGTATGAATTATAAATAATATACGAGGAGGTTTTAGATAATGAAGGAGATAAACAAACAATTACAACAGTATATTGAAGAAAAGATATATCCAATATATGATAAAAATGATTCAGGACATGGAATTGAACATATAAAGTATGTAATTAAAAGAAGTTTTGAATTTGCTAATCAGTTTGAGAATATTGATTTAAATATGATTTATGCAATAGCATCTTTTCACGATTTGGCACATCACATTGATAAAGACAACCATGAAGTTTTATCAGCTAAATTATTTTATGAAAATGAGAGATGAAAGAATTTTTTAATGATGAACAAAGAAAGATTATAAAAGAAGCAGTAGAAGATCATAGAGCAAGTTTAGAGTATGAACCTAGAAGCAATTATGGAAAAATAATTTCTTCTGCTGATAGAAATGTCGATATTATATCTTCTTTGAAAAGAACACATGCTTATACAACTAAACATTACCCAGAGTTAGATTTAAGTCAAATGATTACTCGTGCATATAAATATATCAGTAAAAAATTTGGAGTTTGTGGTTATGCAAAAATGTGGTGTGCTAATGAAGAATTTGATAAGTTTAAAAATGATGTTAAAGAGTTATTAAAGGATAAATATATTTTTGGGGTTAAGTATATGGAGGTAAATGATATTATGGATACTAAAGAAAAAGCAAAATTGTTCGCTATAAGAGCACATATGGGACAAGTTAGAAAAAGTGAACCAGATAAACCTATGATTATGCATCCAATTGGTGTAGGTCAGTTATTAGAATCATTTGGATATGATGATAATGTTGTAGCAGCTGGATACTTGCATGATGTTGTAGAAGATACAAAATACACAATTGAAGATATAGAAAAAGAGTTTGGTAGTGATATTGCTTCTTTGGTTATGGGTACTTCTGAACCAGATAAATCTCTATCTTGGGAAGAAAGAAAAAAGCATACAATTGAAGAGACTAAAAAATTACCTTTACGAAATAAATTAGTTATTTGTGCAGATAAGATTAACAATTTAGAAGATTTATTTTTGAAGTTTGAAAAGAGTGGAGAAAGAGACTTTTCAGCATTTAAAAGAGGTGAAGAACAGCAAATATGGTATTATACAAGTATTTATGAAAGTTTAATAGCAGGAGAAGATAAAGATTTACCTATTTTTATGAGGTTAAAGGATATACTAGATAAAGTGTTCTATAAAAAAGAAGATTTATTTTTAAGAGATACTATTTTTGTTGATAATTTAGATTATTATGCAAAATTAAAACAGTTACATGCTATGAAAATAGAATTACAAAGATTAAAATCATTATGCTCACTGCCTAAGCCCTTTGTTATTGAATTTAGTGGTACACCCAGAACAGGAAAAACAACTACAATCAACAATTTATATGATTTCTTTAAAAAAGGTGGATTTAATGTAGAATTAATTGAAGAATTTACAACATCAAAATATTATAAAGAAAATTTAAAAAAGAAATTTGATCAAATGAATTTAGGTGATGGAAACATTGCAATTATAGATGAAGTCTATAAACAATTACAAGGTTCTCTTGAATCTAACAAAGATATTATATTAATTGATAGATCAATTAATGATAGACAAATTTGGAATTATAGAAGATATGCTAGAGGCGATATGCCAGAGGAACAATATTTTAATGCTAGAGATAAATATAAAGCAATTTCAAAGGAACTCATTGACTTTCTCCTTATCACATATGCTGATCCAATGGTTTCATTAAAAAGAGATTATGTATCTAGTTTAGCTTTAGAAAAAAGGAACTTCTTAAATCAAGAAAATATAGAAGAGTATAATAATTGTTTAAATGCTTTACAAGGTTTATTTTCTGAAAGTGTTGATTCTATGCTTTTACTTGATACTTCTAATATAGAATTGAATGATGTTTCTATTGAAACATCATCTCAAATTCTACCTGCTATGCGAAAAAGATATATAAAAGCATTTGAGCAGAAATATGATTTGATTAAAAAATAATTTTGATAGTTTAGAGTCTAACGTTCTAAACTATCTTTTTCATTTGAATAATAATTATTTTGAATATAATCCATATCCTCATTGTCTAAAATTTCTTCTTCTAACATTTCATCAAGAACTTGTTCATAAATTTTATCTTCATATTTTGAACTAAAAAATTTATCTTGAAAGAAATCTCGTATTCTTTGCCATAATTGTTGCCATGCTTGAATTATTTTTTCTAATCTTGAAATTTCTTTTTCTAAATCTTTGATTTCTTCACGTTGCTCTGCAATTTTATCTTGTTTAGTGATATTCTGTTTTTCAAGAATTTTAATTTTTTTTGATTGATTGTCTACCATTACTTTTAAATCATTAACTTCTTTATCGTGAGTTTTTAAATCTTGTTCAAAATCTTCCATAAGTGAAGTTAAATCATTTACACTTTTTATATCACTTACATTTTTATCAACATTTTCAATGTAATTATGAATAACATTTATTTCTTCCTCATTAATAATAAAATTATTTTTAGTAATTTTAGTTGGCTTTAAATTAGAAATAATTTCTTTTACCTCTTTAGATTTTGAAAGAGTAAATTCAGTTTGGTGATTTACTTTTTCTAACCTTTGTCTATTTTTATCAGCTTGTTTTTTTAGATAATCATATTGCTTACTCATATTTTTAGATTCAATATCCTCATTTCTACCTTCTATTTTTTCTAATAATTCAATATTGGTTTGATAGATTTTATTAAATGATTCTTTACAATATACTCTTATAGTATCTTGAATTTCTCTTAATGATTCTTTTGTAAATATAGTAGATTTACCAACTTGTTTTTTCATACCATTTTTATTTCCATCTTTAACGGGAACACCAACAATATGTAAATGAGGACTAGCTTCATCATAATGCACAACTGCATTTGCTACTTTAAAAGATGGAATAATTTTTTCTAAATCTCTAATTTGTTCTTTAAAAACTTCTGTCATTTTTCTTTTATATGTTTCATCTTTATCTTTCCAAAATTCCATATTACCAAGTTCAATAATTATTTCAACTGCCAAATCATTTTTATCATTATTAGAAATATGAGAAAAATAATCTTCAATTTTTCTATCATTTCGTGTTTGTTTTTCATTGTATTCAAGTCTTGCTGCATCAAATTCTTCTACATATAATTTTTTCACATCTTCATAAAGATTATTCGTTCCACAAATGAGTTCAATTGCATTTTCGTTATCATCGTATTTTCTTAAATTATGTTTATCAACTCGTGATAATTGTTGTGCATTTTGAATTGCATTATTATTAAAAACTTTATCAGCAACAACACCATTTTTAATAGTTTTTCTAGATCTTTTACTTTTATTTTTATCATTTCCAATATGAAATGAATATGCTAATTTTTGTATAATATCACTTTCTTTTCTAATATCATTTTGAGGTTTTCTAAATGCTCATAGAGTAGATAGGAAACCACGACAAAATTTCTAACTCCCTATATGTTTTGACGCGAGCATCAAAACATGGGAGCTAAGGTTTACCACCTTAGAATCCGTTAGCCTTATTTCGTAATATTTCAAAACTATCGTAATGAAATAAAACTACATAAGGCTTGGATAAAATAGAAAGTACAACTTTCAATTTTATCTATGAAAATTATTCGTGATTCCACAAACTTTGTAAGTGAAATCTCTCACAATTTTTTCTACAAACTATCGCCACTTTCATTTGCTAAAGCAAACTGAAACGTGCCACGTTTGTTATTACTTTTTTTAGAAAAAAGTAAACAAAAAACTATGAATTATTACAACTCATAGTCATCATTTTTTTCTACTATATATTCATTACTTATAATATCATTTGGTGGAATTGTAGAAAATAATTCTTCTTCATTATCAACACGAGTTTCATTATCTTTTGATACACCAATCATTCCCATATTGATTTTTGTCTTTGTTGTATCAAATTTTTCTAATGGAAATATTCTAACAACTTCATCCTCATCTCGTTTTTTTGTATCAAACATTCCAGTTTCAAAATCTAAGATTCCTTCATAATAATGAACATCATAATATTCTCTTAACCTCATAATATGTTGTTCTACTTTTTCCTGTGGAAGATAGTTAGAAAATCTAACATAACCTATACCAGAAACATCAAGACGCACAAATTTCCAATCAATATAACCATCATCATATAAACTCTTAAAATCTTTAAAGAATGTACTTCTAAAATTTACAGTATCAACAATGTAATCTCCCTCAATATCTAATTTTAGAGTTATATCTTCAACGTAATTCATAATTATATTTGCTTTTTCTTCTCGAGTTAAATCTTTCCAAGTAATTACAATTTGATTATAAAGATTTGGTAATTTTATTTTATTGATAAAGTCAATATCTCGTTTGATTAAAATATCTTCTTTTGTAAATTTTAAGTCTTCAACCTGTTCATTTTCTAGAATTTTTTTTTCTAATTCTTTAATGTTATTTTCTAATATTTCAGTTTCTTTTTTATATTCCTCTAAAGTAAATGCCTCATTGATATATGCTTTTCTAACTCGTTCTTTCTTCATTTCTTGAACTTTTAATTCTTTTGATAGTTCTTCTTTAGGATTAATTAGTTTACTCTTTAACATAGGTAAAAAGAAGTTATTTACTACTGAATCATATTCCAAAATATCACTTAATAAATGTAATATTGATTCTTCAATTTTAGGTTCTTTAATATTATTTTTACACTTATCACAACCATAATAGTGATACCATTTATCTGCTTTCTTTTTATAAGAAGCACGACCACCTAAAATTCTTCCACATTTAGGACATTTTAATTTTTGTAAAAATAAATAGGTTTGACTTCTCATATAATTTCTAGAATTTTTCTTCTTTTGAACTTGGCAACTTTCCCACATTTCTTTACTAACAATAGGTTCTACAACATTCTCATAATAAGTAGGGTGATTAGTTCTTTTACCATGAATAAAATCACCTTTATAAATTGGATTTTCTATCATTTGTAAAATAGTATTATCTCGCCATTTTTTATTAGCAACATTTTCTTTATTGAAAATATTGGCAATAGTTTGATAACTATTTCCCTCAAAATATAATTGATACATTCTAACAATAATATCTTTAGTAAGTGGATCTGGCACTAACTTTTTGTTATCCCTTTTATATCCTAGAGGTGTTTGGCTAGGAATATTACCATTTTTGATTGCTCCAGCAAGTCCTACTTTAGTTCTTTCACTTGTTCTTTCAATCTCATTTTGGCTAACACTCATTAAAAGTCTTGATACTAACTTACCATTAGCATTAGTTGTATTAATTTCATCATTTGCACAATCTAGGTAAGCATTATTTTCTTCTAAAAATGTAATAATAGATTCCCAATCACGAACTGAACGAGTTAATCTATCTAGTTTTAAAGTAACTATTGTATTTATCTTTTTATTTCTTATATCATCTAACATTCTCTCAAATTCTGGTCTTTTATTTCCAGTTTTAGCACTTATTCCTGCATCTTCATAATAATCATATATTTCATAACCTTTAAATTTGCACATCGCTTCTAATCTTTCTCTTTGTTCTGGTAAACTAAAACCTTCACGAGCTTGATCTTCAGTGCTTACACGTGTATAAATTCCACATATCTTTTTTTCATTCATAAACATCATCTTCCTTTCTTATTTTTGAATACGAAAAAACACAAGAGATTTTCCCTTGTGTTTCAAAAAATTGATTATTTAAAGATAAATTTTCTTCGCTACTTATTCCTAGCATATACTATTGTATCAGCATTATTGATGTAGTCAATACCAAAAAATATAGTAGTTTTACTGGTAAAATCACTGATAATTTAACTAGTAGTTTTTCTTCCCAAAATCAAATACAAGTAAAACACTATTATTAACTACAATACCATATTAACATACTCAATAGTCTTTGAACAATAAACTAAATTGTATTTTTTTAGTAGTCGAAAAGTAAACTAAATTGACTTCAAATAGTACACTAAATTGTATTTAGATAGTTCACCCAAACTTCATAATGATACCAATACATTATTATATTATCACATAGTCTATGTAACTGGCTAGATACTTTGCTCTGTAAATTACTCGGTAAATCATACTGTAATTCACTCTGTAAGTGGTACTGTAAATTAATTTTATTCCAGTACGATACTATATTATCATTAGCGATAGGCAAAGTCTAGGCAAAAATCGTGCAAATTTCGTGTAAAAAATAGGAAGAAAAGATGCAAAATTGTTGCAAAAATCATGCAATTCTATCTTTTAATCTTTTGAAAACACTTTAGGAAATCAATAATAAATTGTAGAAATGGAATGATTTTTAAATTTCATATTTAATTTAATGACTTAATATATTCTTCTAAATTACTTAATGGAATAGGGTTACTTAAATTTTCTACATAAATATTTGGCTCATAATTAAATGCTAGATAAGTAATTCCATTTATAATAACTCTATGAGGTTCAATATAGGTGAGATTTGTGTGTTCTATTGTTCTAATACTTCCATTATGAATAGTAGGCATAGTATTGCAAAAACTACATATGAATTCTATTTTATGCTTTAAAGCACTATCAATTTCAATTTCTTGTTTAATAATATTAACCATTAAAGAATCTCCTCACTTTCTTTTCACAACAAAAAATCAATTCCATTTCTAGAATTGATATTTATCTTTATGCTCTAAACTATAAAAGTTCGAGCAGATTCTTCTCTGGAGCGGACGATGGGAAACATTGGTTTGATTTCCCATATCTTTTATATCCTTATTTTATAAGGAATTTATAATTAATATTTTGTTTCATTTTGTACCATTTTGATTTTTTTAGTACCTATTTAGTACCTGAAATTTGGAGGTATTAAATGAGTAACTGCAAGTATTTAAAACAAAAATTCAATCATAAACTAGAATGTAAAAAAGATAAAAATAGAATACCATTCAAAGACTGTGCAAACTGCCCTTACAAAGAATATAAATGCACAATATCTTCTAAAAATTGTGCGAAATCAAATAACAGTCAAATAAAAAGTACCACAAACGATAAGCATAGAGAAACATTAAATATCATTAAGTTAAAAAAGAAATCAAATAAACTTGCTAAACTGGAAAGAAATAGGACAAGTCTATTTACTGATGATTTAGAGCATTGCATTGTTTGTGGAAAGAAAAAAGAACATTTACATGAGGTGTTTTTTGGTCGCAACAGAAAAAATTCTATACTGTTTAAGTTAGTTCTACCTCTCTGCTCTTTTTGCCATGCAGAGATGCACAGAAATGCGTTATGGCAAGTGGAGTGGAAAAAGAAAGGACAAGTTCTTTTTGAAAAGGCTTATCCTGATTTGGATTTTTTAGAAGTATTTGGGAAGAATTATTTATGATTGGAATTTAGTTACAATATCTAGTTGATAGGTCCTGTATTTTTCGATAAATTCCTTTTTTTTATCCGCTGGCAATTCTCCTATTTTTTTTCCGAATTTGCTACGAGAACCCGTATATATTTTTGTTGTTTTAATTACAGACTTTCTATCTAACCCTATTGACTTTGCTTGGGCCTCGTTTAATTCTACATCATATATCCCACATCTAGCGGAAGCAGAAATGATAACATAGTGAATATCTACATATTGTAATTGATTATTTGCATCATTTCCAATTATCAGCACAGGACGGACCTTTTCTAAATTATCACTAGGTTTAGTAGCAACGTATGTCCAAATTTCACCTGTCATTAATCCCACTCCTCATCTTCTGGTTGGTGTATATAGTTTATAAAATAATTAGCTATGTTCTCTTTTGTTATTGTTTTGTCACTTCGTTCATCTGGGTCTAAGCCTTCCCTTGATAAAATCCAAGGCTCTTGACTATGTGTTAATTTTTCTAAATACCTTGAATCATACTTTGCGAAGTTATCTTTTACATAATTTAAAATATCTAGTGTTTCATCGTCGAACTCAATTAATTGGTGTTCTATTGTTATCGGATTGTATTTAAACATACTATACTGACGGTAAACTGACGCTACTACTGGACCGTGAACCCATCCCTCTATATCATCTTCAAACAATGGTCTATCGTTAAATGCGTATGAAAAACCCTGTGATAAATATAATAGTTTTTGAAGTTTTAATGGTTCGGGATGCAATTCGTTAATAAACCATTTTGCTATATCTGTCGCATTGTATTTTCCTTTCATTTTTAACACTTCCCTACTCTCTCTATTTTTTATTACAACTCTATTGTACCATCGATTGGTTAGATATTCTAGCATTTTTTTAACCAAAGTCAACACTTTCCTTTCGTTTTACGTAAATTTATGACTTCATAATATAGCATCAATCGAGTCAAAAAACGTCGAAATTAACTAAGTAGCAATAATAAATTAAGGATTTTTTATTAAACCAATATTTTTTTTACAAAAAAAGTATTGACACTACCTATGTAGTGTGATATACTTAATTTGTAAGTTGAAGGAGGGATTAGATATGAAGGAATTAAAATTAGAAATTAAGGACACTTACGAAAATATCGTTGAGTATATTTATAATAATCTTGATATTACTGAACCAACCAAATTTATTTTTACTAAAATAATTAACACTAATGCTAAAATGAGAAGAAGAAAAGAATTTAAAAATATATACTCATTTGAAAAGGAAGGTTATATCATTTTAAATGACAATAATCACAAAAACAACTTGTTTAAAAAAGTGTGCTTGCCTTCAAATTCAGGATATGTTGATTTCGAAAAATTTGGAATTGATTGATTAAAAAGGAGATTTAAAATGGAATTCAATAAAACGGAATATGATAAAGAATATAGAAAAAAACATAAAGCTCAATTTAGTGTTGATTTAAATAAGGACGAAAAAGAAGAATTGGATGTTATTTTAAAACAACATAAATTGCAAAAGGTGCAATTTGTAAGAGGGGCAATTAAAAATTTAAAAAAGGAGATTGAAATGAAAAAATATTATATTTATTGTGGTACAAATAGTTACAAGAATTTATCCGGAAAATGGACTTACGAGTGTGAAACTAGTTTAAATAAAAATGACCGTTATATCGGTATATATGAAGATTATGATGAAGCTATTAAAATATATTCTTCTATCGAATTAGAAAAAAATGAAGGGCGAGGTAGTATGTATACTGATTACAAGCAATTATATGAATTCGATACTGATACTTTCACAGAAGAAGAAATAGAAGATAATGAGCTAGACATGGAGAAAATGAAATTATTAGAAGAGGAATGTGCAGATAACAATTAAAAAAAGAGCCTACTTTTTCCTAACAAAGGAATTAGTAGACTCTTTTATATATCAAAAAAGGCATTGGCCCCAACGGGTAACCAAAGCTCACATCGATTATAACTCATCTTATTCTTTAAATCCATACTTTTTTAGACTTTCTAAGGTAATAGGTCCGACACAGCCGTCGATAGTTGAATTGTATTTTCCTTCTTCCTTAGCACGTTTTTGAAACTCTTTAATACTTGCCTCGATATAAGGACCATAGTAATTACCTAAAGCCTTTTTATCAGTGTAAGATGGGAAGGTTTTATACATAAATTCTGCAATTTTACCGATATTTGTGTGATTGTCTCCTTTTTGGAACCAACCACGCGCTGGCAAGAAATTACTTGTATCATTTTTAGACTCATTTTGAGTACCATTTAATCGACTTTCAATCATCTTAATAAATCTATCCCAACCCATATCTAAAGTACGATGTGGGCAATATTTATTAGCATAATCTTGGTGTTTTGTAACTTTGTCTATTCCCCAACCGTATCTTTTAAGGATGTCAACAATTAAATCCACTGCATTTTCTTCTGCTTTAATGAATCTGTCTCCGCCAGACTTAGAATAACAAATTTCGATAGCAATTCCCTCTCGATTACCTTTACCAGTTGACCCATCTCCTGCATGGAAACCGTTCCGATTTTCTGGAAGTCCTTGTACAATTTCTTTATCATCGACTGCATAGTGAAATGATACCTGTCTTCCGCCTTCTTTTTCGGATTTGTTCATATATTTAATTTCATTATCTGCCGAAGCATCATTGGCGGTATTATGAACAACAATTCTTGTAGGGTTCATTTTATATGGACTCTTCCACGAATAGAGTGATTCAGACATTAAATTTTTTCGAATATTTACCATATTATTCCTCCTCAATTTTGATACATTTGTTTTCCCATTTTTTATAAGCATCTAGGTATAGCTCTTTCTTATCTCCATTATAAGTTAATTCATAATACATTCCATCCGATACTGTAGTACTTACCATTGCCTTATTATTTTGTAATGTCTTACAAGACCAAACGATAAATACATTTTCTTCAGTAATTTTCATATCATCTGTTATCTCTACTCTATTGTTAAAGTAATCTACGATAGTTTTTTTGCATAACTTTTCAAAATTATTATTTCTCATTCTTAATCCTCCTTCATTCCTTGCTTGATTAACTGATTGCCTAGTACAGTTACTCCAGAAACTAAAATACCTTGAATGATATTATTAATGGCAGTATCTCCTCCCATCAAGAGCGAGAAGACGATTCCGACTAATAATAAAATACTTGGAATCAACTTGTCCTTTATGTACTCTGTTCGTTTGATAAATTCCCCAATGATGTATAAGACTGGTACAAGCACTAGTCTATTTTCGATTACATAGTTTAAAATTTCCATTCTATTTTCCTCCTATTTCCTTTAAAATTTCTACATTTTTATTTGTCTCTTGAACCTCTTTTATAAGATTATCGATTTTATTACCAAGTTTATCCGAATTACTTGTATAGGTTTTAATCGTGTCAGAATTTAATCTAATTACTTCGGAGTTATTTGCAATGACCTGTGAGTTGTTTTCGATTACAGTTTTAAACGAATCTAGCATATAATCCTTTTCTTCTGTTCTTTTTAATTTTAAATCCAAAAACTTCGGAATGTATTTTAGTCCAATGTAAAGAAACACTACAATTAGTACTGTGTATATTCCTAAGTCTTGAACCAATTGTACAATTTGTTCTTCCATACCTTTTATCCTTTCCTTCTTATATCAATCTTCTAAAAGTGAATACTATATCAGAACTACCCGACCAGGCAATTGTATCTGAAATTTGTAATTTAGCTGGAGAATTATTTGGCTGACGTAGGACCCTAAATTTAATGTTATGAGTATTTCTAGTATGGCCCGATTTTGACAATGGAATTTCATCTACATCATAAGAATTTGTGTTTGACGAAAACCAAGCAACGATTCCACTTATTCTTTCGTCGTATTGTCCATCCAATGCTTTTCCGTTTAAAAATGCTTGCATAATGTAGGTACCCGTTCCTAAATCTTGTCCAGAAATGCCAACATCATACCAAGTATTTGCCTGTGAAATATTAACACTCTTTCTAATATTGATTTTTCTATCGAAAAAATCAATTACTGACCTTGGCAAAATTTCATTACCATTTTTATCTTTTAATTTTGCGATTTTCATTTACATTTTTATTATCTAATTTTGTTTTGAAATAAGTAAATCATTTAACATAATATAGATTTATGTATCCTGTATACAAAGACATATCCGAATTTGTAATAAGTTCAATCTTTTTTGTACTTCCATTGTAACGAATTGATACCTGATTCGCTACATTTGCCGTATTTGCGTGTGGTAATGGTAATACATAATTGTCTGCGTGTCTTATTGCTACGCCTTCCATTTTTATCAAAGTCACGTTACCTAAAGAAATTGCAATTTCTTTAGTAGTGGCATTTGGCAAAATTCCAAGATTAACGCGTCTTAGATAAACATGTTTGTTATCTATAATCATATTTGTTTCTGTTTCTGCTCCACCAGTTGTAGTATTTTCCTCAATTTTTTCAGACATCGCCTTTGCACTCATTACTTCCACTATAGATTTAGAATTTTTATCCTGTGTTATAAAATCAGGAAGTATTTTCTCATTGTCTTTATTATTTAATCTTACTATTTTCATAAATTTGCATTTTTAGCAATCTATCTTGTGAAACTTATTCTTTAGTATATTCGATTATAAAATACCAATCTCTGCTTGACCAACCGTCACCTATTACCCCAACAACGATATTTGTTCCATTGACTGCCTTTATACTAGTCGCACCAGTAATAGAAGTTGTTCCTTCAAACCTTGGTAATACTTGGTTTGCTGCACTTACTGCCTTTATAGAGGTACAAAGTTTAAGATTTGATATTCCATGAGGAATTAGATTTTCACCTGTGTTAAGAGCTGTAGTTACTTTGATTGCCTTTTTATAAAGAATATCTCCTAAATAGGTACCAATCACCTTTTCTTCAGTTGTTATCGAATTAAAATCAACTACCGACTTCGGTAGAATTTCATTACCGTTCTTATCTTTTAGTTTTGCGATTTTCACAAGATAACACCACCATTCAAAAGAAGAAAATTAGATAATTTCCTCCTTTCTAATGACGTTTTGAGGATTGCTAAATTTGCAACCCCCCCCCCGAACATAATTTTGTTTTTTTCTACCATTTTATATACTCTCCTCTCCGTCTGCTTCATCAGATAATGAAGAAGCGACACTATAGTATGTAATTTCTCCAGTCGCTTCGTTAATTTCTCCGACTTCCTCAGCATAAATTGTAATTGCATCGTCAATATTTTCTTGTAGTTTATTCAAATTTGCTGCATTTATCGGTGTTGTTGTATCTGGTAAATTTGTAAAATCTATTTTTTGCATTTTTAATACCTCCTTCTATCCCATGGAAATTCCTATCAGTTTTTGAAGCATAGCATAATCTTGTGCATTTACTACACCGTCACCATTTAAATCGTAATGTTCAATCATCGCTTTTGAAAATGAAAAACCTGGTGTATCCATAATATAACCTCTCATTATGATTAAGTCTGCCACCGTATATATTGTTGAAGAACCATCTTTATTTAAAAATACAGTACCATTTGTAAGACCGTTTTCAGTTACACTCCAACCGGCAATTTCTCCACTTTTAGAATTAATTTTTCCATTAAACGTGCCATTGTTTGCAACCACATTTCCATCTTTATCAACCTTGAAATTAGTACTGTTTATTGATATATTCTGTGATGTTAAGTTTATTTCATTTCCTGCGATGATATTTAAAACATCGTTGGCCGTTAGTCCTAACTTGTTAGCCAATATTTTTATCCCTTCCGCAGTTTGATTAATTTTAGAAATAATTTCATCATCTCCTACTTTTTTTGAAACAGTATTGTTTATTTCCTCTGCAGTCTGCGAAATTTTGCTATTCATTTCGACCCTAGTGGCAAACTGTGTAGTATAAATATTCGCAGCCATTAGTTGACAATAAATATATCCATTTTGATATCCTAGTAATTCTATTTTATAATTACCATCACTTAAAGATATCTTAGGATATTCCAATTCAATTATTTGAGATTGCTCTAATAATTCATTAATACCATTTACAGAGGTATGTCTGAGTTTCTTATTAATATAGCAAGTCTGACTATCGTAATTAAGTAAGAACTCATCATATGTATTTTCGTCGTAATAAAGCAAATCTTCTGGTAGCTCATAATCGTAAAATTCTTCTGTTACTGTATTCGTAAATCTAAGTACCCGATTTTTAGAAAATAATGTATCTGATGGATATAAATCATCTGAAGGATATAGATAGCTAATATCTTCTCCAACCGGATGAATTTTAATTTGAATCGGTTCGGATTGATTAATATTTTCTAAATTCACGAATCCGAAATTAGATTCACCACTCGTCGTGATATCGGCAATATTACTGATTTTAGAGGTTAGGTCATCCACAGTCTGTGTCACCTTGGATATTTTTTCATTTTGTTCATTTGTTTGCGAAATGACTCCTTCTATTTTTTTATTTTGATGGTCAACATCAAGCCTAAATTCATCCAATTCGTTTTTTACACTTCCAGCCAAAGCATATTTAGATATTGTTTTATTCTGTGTAGAAGATTTAATTTCACAACGAATTCTATTCTCTGTTTTTATAGATAGTATCGTTGCTTTAAACCATGCTCCATCCTTCTTTTGAATTTCTACCACATCATTCAAATCTAAAAGGAAATTATCTAGCATATTTGTTGCCGAAAAAGGAATAACACTAACACCTTTTATATCGTTAAATACTGATTCTACACTTTCCTCTCTGACTAAATCTAAAAATGGGTTATCTTCAATCCGCCATTCAAATTGTGGATTTGGCAAAACATTAGTACTTGGATAGGTAATATCATTATTAATATTTTTTCTGCCTAAAACGACCATATCAATAGGTCCAAACATTAATTCTTTGGTTAGTTTTTTATATTGATACAAATAATATTTTAATCCTGTTTCCGTTGGCCTTTTAATTTCAACTTTTCCTGTCCTAGAAAATATAGCTATACAGCCCCTCATCTCAGCAAATCGACTAATCACTTCACGTAGATAAGTTTTTTCTATATAGTTCGGTCTTTTAGAAATTACATCACTATGCGGAAAATCCTCATTTTCAAGTTCATATCCATACTTTTGTAAAACATTTCGAATATACGTTAAAGATTGACATGGATAGATTTCTGTATCTTCATACAAAATAGAAGCCGTATCTTTTGTCCTGTCATAGCCAGTAATACTTAGATATAATCCAGTATCAGAGGTTTTAATGTCTTCTTCAGTTGATTTGAAAATTCCTTGCGGAATCCATTCTATAGACTCATTTATAACTAACCCCCGATATACTGTAAATTCTTTGTTTACAAAATCTACATATTCATCCTTTACCCAAAATTCAAAAGAACAAGACTTAATTGGAAAACCACCAATCATAGTCTCGTTCTCATGCGAAAACTTAGGATATGTTTTTATATACTTAGAACCATCATATGTTACTCCGTCTAGAACAATCTTTGTTTTAGAATGTCTTGTTAACTCATTTGCTACACTAACATAGCTATTGCTTGCCTTATACATATTCATCTGGTATCTGCTGTACAAAGCTCACTTCGTAAGGATTGCAAACAAATTCTCCATCAATCATATATTCTGGTTCTATATTTTCTAAAACAATATAACAAATTCTATCAACAAAATCCTGTTCCCTAAAGTCAAAGAAACGGATAGTTCCGCTTCTTTTCTTTGCACATCGTAATAATTTCACTGTTTCTTCTTCTTCAGGCATTTCATACTTGGCAATAAAGGTCATACGTTCTGGAAGCGGGTCTAAATACATTACATTTTCATCTGTTGCTCCTGCTCCATCTCCATCAGTTTGAGGATAAGAATAAGCAACTTTTTGTGCCTTAAAGTATTGAGTTCCACCTTCCTGGGTTATCGAATAATCAAATTTATCTACTAATTCATTCATCTCATCACCTCTACTGTAATAACAGAATTTTTCCTTCTTTAATTTCTGTGTCATTTATTTTTCTTATAATGGTCTTACCATCTTCATATTCTACCTTAAGAACTATTTCTAGTTTTTGAGTTCCACCAGTTTGTCCATACTTTTTAAATCCTCTTTCAATTGCATCATCTAATTTTGGCTCTGGTGCAACTATTTCATTACTTTTTCCTTCACCAACCATAACTAGTCTTGGATTTCTCGCCTTGAACCAAGCACCCTCGGCTAACTTAGGTATTTGTGGGGTATTGATGGTAGGCATCCAGTTGAATGGTTTAAAACCTGCAATATCAACATTTTTTATTCTCTTTAATGCGGAGTTAATTCCATCGAACGGAACTTTTATTACTTTATTAATACCTCCGATTATACCATTCACAACAGTTTTAAATACGTTGGTTATTCCTTCCTTTATTCCATCAAATATTTTTCCGCCTGTAGAGAATACATCTTTTACTTTTTGCCAAGCGGTTGAAAATATATTTTTGAACCAGTCTGCTACTCCACCAAAGATACCTTTGATACTTTCCCACGCTTGCGATGCACCATTTTTGAGATTATCCCACATTCCACCAAAGAAATTAGCTATTGGTTGTACAATAGTATTATTGAACCATTCAGAAGCACCGTTCCAAACATTAACGATAAATTCCCAACATTTTCCAGCAGTTTCTTTCACTGTATCCCAGTTTTTAATTAGTAAATATATTCCTGTCACTAATAAAGCAATAGTGGCTATCACAAGTGTAATTGGGGACGTTAAAACTGTTAACGCTGTATTGAATAACCATGTTGCTGTTGTTGCTGCTGTGGTTGCAACCGTGTGGGCAACTGTCGCTGTCGTAGAAGCTATCTTTGCTCCAGTTTCTAACCCCCACTGAAATACACTTTTCCCTACTTCAACAACGGTTTGACCTATTACCGATAGAAATTCCTTTGCGTGAGTTATTGTATCTTTTATGTTCTGAATTCTATCTTTAATTTGGACCTTATTAACATCCTCTATAGCCTTTTTGACTGCTACTAAAACTCCACCTGTTTTATGCAAATAGTCTAAGTATTCTAAGAATTTTGCTACTTTCCATACCGCGAAAAACGCACCTATTGCAACTGTGATTTTTTCTATTGTTGTTTGATTTTCGCTCATCCAGTCTCCTAAAGCGGACAAACCATCAGCAATTCTTTTTAATACATCGACAGCAATTCCACCAGTCCACTCGGCAAGTGGTTTTAAAAGACTTTCCCAGACTGGTCGGAATATATTACCGAAAGCCTCTAACACTGGATTTAACACTTTAAAGGCGCCCGAAAGTATGTCTATAAATTTCGGTAATACATCCTCTATAGTCCATTTTGCTAGTGGTACTAAAATATTAAAATATAACCATTCAAGTCCTGAAAACACGGTTTTTCCAAACTTACCCAAACTATCTTTTAGTCCACTTAAGGAGTTCAACAAGTTATCGAAACTTATATTTTTTAGCGGTTCAATGTACGAAAGTATTTTATCTACTATCTTCTGCATTTGTGGGCTGATTGTATCGCTTATTTCTGGTGTTGATATAGTAGGCATGCTTGTACTAATGTTTCCTCCACCTGTAGTGCCACTATCAGAAGAAGTTTTCGTATTGGATAAGATGTTCAGTCTATCATAACCCATTACTGCCTTTTGAGCTTTTTTAGAAGCTTTAGAAACATCATCTGCCGACTTAATCGCACTAGCGCCCATTTCGTTATATTGCGATGCAGTATTTGAAATTGCTTGTTGTTGTTTTCCAAAAATTGCAGAAGTTACTTTACTAAATATATCTGCAAACACTTGTAGTTTTGAAATGACTATATTAAGAACTTTTACAATAGGTGTGAAAAGATTTATGAATCCTTGTCCTAAACTCGCTTTTAATTGGTCGAATCTTAGTCCTAAAACTCGAACTTGATTTGCCCATCCATCACTTGTTCTTGCAAAATCACCAGTCGCAGATGCCAATTGGTTTTGTACAAAAGCATAACGTAAACTTACTTTTTCCGTTTCTGTCATTTTATCTATAGTCTTGGAAAAACCATTTCTTAAGGCATACTCATTTAAGGCAGTTTGTGTCATAACAATTCCAAGGTCCTTAAGTGTTTCTGTTTCACCAGTCCAAACTGATTTTAATTTTGTATAAGCTAAATCCTGGCTGATATTGTAAAATGACGATACATCTCCTACTAATCCAGTTACTGTTTTAGACATTTCATAGGCCGCTTGCTCTGAAAATCCAAAGGATTTAGACATAGCACCAAAAGTACCTATGTATTTTTTTGTAGCAAGTTCTGATAGTCCAAATTGGTCTATTGCGTTTTTTGCAAAATTATTGACTTGTGAATTAATGTTTGGAAATACTACATCAACGACATTTTGTACTTCCGCCAAATCAGAACCTAACTCAATACATGATTTTGTAAAACCCGTTATGGCCTTAATGGAAAGTCCTATTGCTATAATCTTTCCTATTTTGCCGAACGTATTTGAAAACGCATTTGTGGTTTTAGATAGTGTATTTTTTACATTTTTATCATACGATTTCGTATCAAAGGCTGTATTGAAATATACAGTACCTGCAACTCCATTATTACCTATTACCACCTCCGAACATTGATTTTATAATTTGATGGAAGTATTCTGTTTGTTTTTTCTTTTCTACATCACTTAGTTTTGATTTCTGTTTCATTTTAAAATTAGTCCATTTACTTCGAACTTCTTTTTCCTCTTTTGTCATTTCCTGAATTCTTTTAGGGTCATTTTCAGAGCGAATACGAATTAAATTTCCCAACGCAGTGTCTCCATTCAATGTTGTTAACATTTGATAATATTCTTGTGTTGAAATCTCTTCGTATTCTTTGTGAAGACGTATTCCATATTGTTGCGCAAAGGAACTAACTATTGCATCCCAGTCAAAGCTTTCATCGTAAAAACTCTCTGGGCTTGCTAGTTTTTTTCGGATTGTTCCTTTATTTCTTCGTATGTTTTTCCGGTAATCGCCGCCATAGTATAATAAGTTAAATTAATATATCCTTCTACTGTTAAATCCTTATCTAAAATTTCTTTCGCCTTTTCTATACCAAAAGCCAATTCAAAAATTTTCTTTTCTTTTTCACTTTGTGATAATTCGGTACTTGATTGTACTTCCGTAATTTTATCTAGTACACTTTTTCTATCATCAACAATATAACAGGTTTCTCCTATTTTTAATTGTGGATGGTTATCCCCAGTCAAAATTTTGTCTCCAGTATCAATAATTCTCATATATAAAACCTTCTTTCTAATTATTTATAAAATTAGGAGCAGAATTTAATCTGCTCCATTTCTTACTATCCTGTAGTTATCGTATGTTCTGTGAATATTGGTTCCCCATCACTTTCCAAATCAAATTCTAATGGTTGAACATCAGTTGATGCCCCACCAACCCAGTTAGTAACTTTTAGAACACACTTCATCTCTAATGTGTCTTCATTGGGGAAAGTCAACTTTAACTTAGAACAACAACTTCTCCCATTTTTTAATGCTAAACTGGCAACATAATCATTTCCATCATCTCCATAATTACGTTTACCAGATAGTGAAATTGTAATTGCCTTAGCCGTTACTAAAAGGCGTCTCCACCCTTTGGCATCCATTGGATACCATTCCTGTGAATCACTAGTAATACTCATGGAAAAATTCTCCATATCAGCAATACTTTTCATATCGTTTTCAGCAGATGTTTCCCCTTTTGTACCAATAGCGAAGTCTAAATCATATACTGGCATTACTCCAGTTGTAAATGTAGCCATATTATCTCCTACCTTTCTTTGTAAAAATCTAATTCAAAAGAATATTCATACACATTTTTATCATCGGTTCCGAGCCATATAGGCTCGTCACATTTCATTATTGTAAATACCCTTTTTTCTTCAATAAAAAATGACCTTTCTAATAAAAAGTCATATACTTTTTGTGCCATTATTTCTGCTTCATCTTGATTTTGAGCGTATCTTAATAGAATTGTAACTTTTTTCATATCATAATGTTTATTCTTGTTACCACCAATAGTCCCTTGAAATCCACTATCTCTTTTGCTAGGATAAAAACAAATTGCTTTTTCAGCATTTTTATCTATTTTCCCAATTGATATAGCATCTTTCCAGGCGAATGTTTCTTTAAAAGCATCCTTTATTTGTTTCAATGTCATCTCATGTACTCCTTTACAAATTTAGTGAAATAAAGCTGTGGCATTTTTTTCTTATTACCATCAATATACGGTTGAAACCACATTCCACCTGCTTTAGAGTTGTGATCTTGTCTAAAGTTATATTCAGGATGGAAATACAATCTTCTTGGATATGGTAATCCAGAATGCACTAAAACCACTTTTCCACTACCTACTTTAGAGACATCTACATTCATACTGTTGTTTTGTAATGCTCCTGTATCAAATGGCATGGTATGTGAATCTTGTACATCTGTTTTAATACCATCCACTGCTCTAATCTGTGCTTTTTGAAATATACTTTGCATTTGATTCAAATGTGTTCTATTTACCTTACCAGTAACATTCATCACATTACCTCAAATTCTGTGCAAAAAATACTTCCATCTGGATTTCTAGGTCTGTATCCTGAATATATCTCATATTTTTGTCCATTCAAAATGATGGTACCACTCGCAACAGTTTTTAATGAAGGAGCAACATCACCTTCAATTGCTACTTTCCCAAACAAAGTTATTTCTTTTCCGTCTTCCGTAACAATTCTTTTGGATTTTTCTGAAAAAATACACTTTCCAGTTTTCTCAATTCCTGCAATCGGACTTCCTTCTTCTGATACTCCTATTTCTTCCAGTAACAAAGAATATTCTATATTAGCGAGTTCTTTTGGGAATCGAAGTTTTTTTATTCTTAATGCCATCTAAAACTCCTATTGGTTAATCCTGTTTTTTTCAATAGAGAATATCCCATTGATGATATATGTAGCTTTCTCGCTTCATTCCTATCAGTACTATTTACAGTAACTGAAATATCTAAAACACTATAACCTGATACATCGTCAGAATCCTCATTTCCATTTTCAACAATGTAGTCAATTTGATAACAAAGTGCTTTCTTTATTTTTTCTTGTTGAAATGGAGTTAATTTATTAAATCCAACTCCTACAATTCTATTAAAGGTAACTTCATCAATTTTTTCTTGCGCTTCATCTAACTTTGTTTCAAACTCTTTTTCTCCCAAACTTCCATGATATGTTTTTGAATAAAAGTTAAAATCAACGTAATACTTCATAGTAATCACCTCCGTGATTATTTATTTTCTTCAGAAGATTGCTCTTCTATTGGTTTGTTTTCTTCAGTTTTAGTTTTTTCTTTCTTATCAATCATTTCTTTATACTGTGGATTCTTGCGAAGTGCCTCAATATTACTTTGAGTTAAAACTTCGCAAATTCCTCCACTTTTATGCTTGAATTTTGCCATTAAGCAGTTTCTTCAACTAAAAACTGAATAGCATCGTGTTTTTTATTGTAGATAAACATATCTTCGAAAGATTCCTCAAAGTATACATATTTACCTTGTGAAAGTGCACTTGGACTTTCTAATTGAGCAAATTCATATGAAATTGCTGGAATAATAGCACTTAAGTGTACTAACATCATTTTTACATCTTTGGCCTCTGCGGATACTTCAAATCCGTCATCTTCTTTGAATGTAAAGGCTGTCTTCATAAGAGTAGTTGGAACAGATACAATTTCAACCTCATCGATACGAGATACTGTACGTCCTAATACTTTATTACCACTAGTACGAACTACATCTTTAGCAGTATCGATAAGAGTTTTTGTATAGGTATCAACATAAAGAATTCGTCCTGATGCAGGTACTCTTTTTTCGTCCATTTTATCCATTAAGGCATCAAATTCAGTTAATACGTTTTGAGCAGTAATATACCCTTTTGCTTTTGCTTCAATTGTTTCAATTTCATTTTTTAATGAATATACTGCATTAATTGCTTCTGCGTCCATTTCAGGAAATTTTTGCTCTTCGTTCATTGTCTTTGTGATATTTTGAATTGATGCTACTTTATTTGTTTCGTCAATATCACGTGGATGTACTAATGTATCCCAGGTTCTATGATTTTTAAGAGTCTTTGGCTCTAACTCATTATCGAAGTTTCTTCCGAAAGTTCCAATGGTATCACGATTACCATTTTTACGTCCTTTCACTTTTAAACTTGGTAATTGAATCGTATTACTATTTAAGAATTTAACGTCTTCTTTGACGGCAGTCCATAGTGCACCAAAATATAGTGTATATGGATATGCTTGGGCTAATGCCTGACTGTATTCAGTCGCATAATTTAATTTGGCCATATTTTATCATTCCTTCCTTTTTTAATGTTTTCTAACACCAGCGAATCCAAAGTTAAACAAATTTCCACTGGCATTTTGTGTAGAATTAGATGTGTCTGCTCCCACTACAATTCCGCTAGCCTCTTCTTTAGTTGCTCTTAAATTAGGAACATCTTCTAAAACCTTATTTAGAGCCTCTTTTACCTTTTCACTATCAATAGTACCCTTTTCATCAGTAACACTTGTGAAATCCGCCATTTTAGTTAAGTAAGGTATTGTTTTGGTATCAATTCCAAGTTCTATTGCCTGTTTAAAAGCCTCATTATCAATTTGAGTTTGTAATACTTTCATATTGGCTTCTTGTAATTGACTTTGTAGTTTTGCATTGTCTAATCCTTGTTGTTTGTTATTTTCTTCTTTCTTAGATTTAAAAGTATTGATTGCTTCTTTCATTTCATCAGCGCTCAATCCTTGACTCTGAAAATAACTTTTTAAAACACTTTCCTCTGTTTTTGAATTCCTACTATCAATCATTCCTTGTATTTTGTCATAATCAATAGTGGGGGTTTGTGTAACATTTGAAGCTGTGTTTTGTGTTGCATTTTGAACAGGGGCAACTCCCGCATTTCCATCATCACCATCTGCAAAAAATTGGATATTTAATGGTAGTTTTTGATTATTCTTCATAATCGTTGTTCCTCCTTTTTAAAGTCTTGAATGACTATTCTCCACCTTTTAAAGTCATAAGGGTTTGGACACATCAAAAAAAGCCGACTTCATTCAATCGACTTTCATTATTTAAAGCGCTTTGCTTTCTGGTTGCAGGAGATAGAATCGAACTATCATCAACAGTAAGGTACACTGTCATTTTTCCACTAAACTATCCTGCCATATAAAAAGACACTATTTTTTATTCTTAGCGTCTCTCATTTTTTTTAATTCTTCTATTTCTTCATCCATTTCCTTTTCTGCTTCTTTTAACCATTCTTCACTTTCCTTAGACAATGTAAAATTTTTATCTGTACCAATTACCTCATAAGCAGGTATGCAATTCCAGCGCTCAGCAGTAAACTTTTTTTTCTTTTCCTCCATACTATTTTTCCTCCATATAGATTTTAATGAAGTAGTCATCTGTAGTATCAATTTTTATTACTTTAAATTTTGTATTGCGTCTAAATAAAATTTCTTGTTCAGCTTCGTTATATTTTGTAATATTTTTCCCTGTTTTGCTTTTTATTTTCATCTGGACTCTTGCTTCTGGATTGTATATTTTTCCTTTTGTAGTACTTACATATGATTTTAAATTGATGTCTTTTCCCTCTTTAAAATCTTTCAAAAAGTAATCAATATCATCTGAATCAATCCATATACTTCTTTTGACTGTTCCGTCATAGTTTTCCATTTTATTCAAAGCGTTATCTAAATTATTGACAAACGTCTTATCTTCTTTAGTTAAATTCAAATTTAATCGCAACTTTTCATTGATATTATATGATTCTGCTCCTATGTAAGTATTTATAGCATAACGTTCATCATAAGTCAAAGAATTATCAGTAAATAGAGTTTTCTTATTTTCCCATTTTTCTCTTAATATCGAATATTTTTGAATGTTATCTTCATCTAATGAACCAGCCTCTAATCTTTGAAATCTGTATATATTTTGATTAATGTAATTCAAATCTTCTTGATATTGTTTTAGTGTTTCCTCTGTTGGTCCGTCCTCATCAAATTCAATTCCGTCAAGTTCTGGATAATACGTCGGAAGACCATGCCTGCAGTTTGGATGAAACAATCCTTGCTCCATAGCAGTACTCAAAAGAGGATATTTACCATCTTTTTTGCTACCACCAGAATAAACATCATCAATTAATATTTTCCCTTCCCATTTTGAACAAAGTTTACAAGTTCCACCATGAGAAGTTATTTTCACTAGGTGTTCTCCTAGCTGTTCTCTAAATTGACCTTCGCCAATCAATTGTGCTCTTGTGTTTGCAGTCCTAACCGCCATTTGTGAATAAGAAGCAATATTTACTCTTCTGCCATTTTTGTATTCAATACAGTTAATGCCTGTATTCAGGAATTCCTTTGTTGCCATGTCGATTGCCTTTTTAGGAGATACAACACCATGGTTGCTAAACATTACTGCTTTAACAACTGTTCTTCTATACTGGTCGTTTATCATTCTGAAACAAGCAGTATTTGCACTACCCAAATCATTATTAACTGATTTTATCAAACTTTTTATTTTTCTATCATTTATCTTGAAAAAGCTCTCTCTTAAGTTATCACTTTCTTTGAATTTGTCTCCAAGTACTTTCTTATATCTTTTGAATTCTTTTTTTGAACCCTGTTTAAGTTCATCTTGCAGTATTTTTTGAATCTCTTTATCAAATCCCTTTGTGTAATCTCTAATAATAGATTTATTTTCTCTTTGGAATCGTTTCATTTCCTTTAGTGTTTCTGATTGCCATTGAGTAAATTTGAAGCCTGTTTTGTCTTCTTCTTTGAGGTGCCTTGATAAATTTCTTTTCATGGAAGAAATGAGTTCTAATTCCATATCACGATAAATTTGTGCAATTTCTTCTTCAGTCATATTATTCCTCGTCTATCACTGTATCTATATTAGTTTCTAAATTGATAGCTGGCTCATTAAGAACAGTTATTCCTAGTTCTTCCTTAATTCTCATTACTTCATCTTGTTTCCACTCTTCTGTTTTACTATTGCCATAGAGTTCATCAACCATTGCCTCTACTGAAAGTATTGTATTACCTCTAGCTTTCGCCATAGTTTCTATTTGCGCATCAAACGACGGACTATTATATTCTCCAAATTTTACTGTCACGTCAAATTCATTTGTTAAAGGTCTTTTTTCTAGAATGTCTTTAAATCTAATTACTGTATTAACAATGCCAGGGATAAAGTTATTCAATGCTTTTATTACGTCTGAACGAGTGTACATTGTCGTTTTCTCCAACTGCCTTTCGTAGGAAGCATTAGGGTCTACAACACGTTTATTATCTATTCCTAAAGTCGCAGGACTGATTAAACCTTGCAAGCATAGATTTAAATATGTTATATATGATTCTAAATAATTTTCTGTAGGAATAGTAGGTTGCTCAACTGTTATCTTATTTCCTGTTGCTCCTTCTGACATATCTGCTTCTGTTTGGATATAATCATTATCAAACGAATTAGGTAATAAGATTTCTCCGTTATTTGGGTCCTTTGGACATAAACTTTCAGGGATGTATGTTTTTGCTCTTCCTTTACGAATTGCTTCTATCCATTGAGAGATTATTTCGTCTAAACTGTCAAAAGCATCATGTTTCCCTTCAAATTTAGAAGCTCCTCGTCCTTTATATTTGATAGATTTGTCAATCATAAAAGGAGTGGCTAACATCACATTGTTATCAAATGTTATATTTTGTAATTTGACGATATCTGATATTTCAGTGATTGGTACCTGTTTTTGCCCATCATATACTTCGTATTTGACATATCCATATCCACGTCGTTCTACTACTTCATATACTTTTTTATCTTTCTCATACAAAAAGAAGAAGTCTACCTCAATAAGCCTTCCTCGTTTATACACAAATTCTACTTTATCCCCTGGTATCCATTCAAGAATCGGGTATTTGCTGATTTCTGAGTCAAAACAATATCGTAACGCTCCATCGCCGATACTCATTCCATCACGAACACATTCTTCTAACAGGTCATCAAACTTATTCTCTTTTGCAACTTCTTCCCAAAGTTCTTTGATTAAGTGTTCTTCAATATCTACGCCATTATAATCTGAAATAGTGATGTCTGTTAATTTATTGATAATCAACTGTGGAAGTCCTGAATGAGACTTTTTAATTTCCATACCTGCAGTAGATACACTTCCCCAAAAACTATGCTCACTATTTGGTAATTGCCGATATAATTCTGCAAGTTCATTACTGTCTCCACGCATCCATACTTTATTTATGATGCAATTGGTTCTAAAATCCTTATCTTCATAAATCGTATATCTTTGTGGCGTGGCCTCTTTTATGTCTAACCATGTTTTTACCATATTTTTAATCCATCCCATCCTTTCACCTTCCTTTAATATCGTAAGTTACTTCTTCTTTGTCGTCTTTGATGATTTTCTTTAGCAGTTCCCAATTCCCTATTTTATTTTTAAAGGGTAGCCACGCATACTGACATCCTTGTATGCTGTGGTCGTTACTATCTTCTAATTCTCCATTCTCATTAAAACTATAAGCATCCATTTCATGTAAGTAATCCTTACACTCGTCAACAATCAAAAAATCTTGGGTTCCCATCCAAGACCTTTGCAACTGTACTCTGGTTAAATTTTTAGTTTGTTTCCACGCTGGAATAAACTTATATAAGCAATGTGATAATCTTTTGAATTTTGCTCCCTCACTTAATGTTCCAGAATCTGCACTATCGATAAAAATATCAACAAGTCTGTTGATACTCCATAATGTAGAGCACTTTTCTGCAAATTTGACTAACATGGGTATTACGTCACTTGGAGCAAACGGTACTTCTCTATCCTTATTGTTATATGTTTCTTCTTCTAGCAAAATACACTTCTTGTCCTCAGTGATTCCTATAAGTTCGAACGTCAATTTGTCATGAGTCTTCTTTGAATAAGATGTATCGCATCCAATTGAATACCGTAAAAACTTATGTTGTAATGCATGCTCTCTTGTAATTACATTTTCAGGTTGCAAATCGAATACTAATCCTGTTGCCCTTCCTCGTAATCCTTTTATTTTATTCTTATATAACTTAGTGCCTTTTGGAACAGATTCAATGATTTGAGTTTTCTTTTCCTCTGTAAGACTAAGGTTGTGTTCAAAGGTAAAATACCACCACGTCCAATCGCTAGTTTGAGGTTGATTAAGACATTTTAATAATTCTTCTGGAGCATCATTCCTATATTTTTCTATAGGCTTAGATTTATTAACGTATTCTGTATAACATTCCTTATTCGGGTCATCAGGATTCATAGTACACAAGCGATAATCCGCTCGCATAAACGCTTCGCGAACAAAATCCATATCAGCAATATTAAACTCATCGATAAACAGTCCATAACATTGACCACCTAAAGCTTTTTTCCAACGTTTAACATTATCGTAACCTAAGATATAAATTATTTTTATTCCATTTGGGGTATAAAACCTTATATGTGGCATTCGTACCTTATCTTTTCCGTTCGGATTATATTCAATACAACCGCCTTGTTCGTAATCTCCGAAAACTTCGATTAATCCATTATCAGCATTAATGATGTTCTTTTCAATCGTTCCTAAGTCTAACCCCGCAATAATACTGGGTTTTCCACTCGTGTCATTCATCACTTGAAACATAAATTTAGGAATGCCCACTGTTGTTTTTCCTGCGAAGGTCGTACCTTCAAGAAACTCGGCACTACAATTGTGTTTTAAAAAATCAAGGTATTTTTCACTGAGTGGAAATGTATCTGTCATTTTTTTCCACCAAGTTGTTTGTTGATTGACTCTAATGCCGAAGTTGCCTTTGGATTCAACTCAACACCTACTTTTTCCTTTGGTTTCTCTCCTAAAGTATCACGAATCACTTCATAAGCTTTAACGTTTCCAGTTAATGCTTCGTTCACTAAGGCATTGGTTATATCAACTGCCATGTTTCCTGTTTTTGTATCTTTCTGTAGCACCTCTTCAAGAAGTTCCCTTAGTAACTTTTTTTGTCTTCTAACCTCTCCTGATTTTTTACCACCCACTGCGCCTCGTTTTCTTGCTTCGCTCGTGCTTTTTATGGGTTTTAAATTCTTTTCGTTCGCCATGTTTACTCCCTAAATAAACTATCCCAAAATGACTTAAACGTTACTAAAAGAATACCAACTACGATAACTAAAACAATCAAACTTCCGAAAATCTTAATTAAATACCATATGGTGTTAAGATAATCCACCTCTATCACCTCTTTTATTTTTTACTGCATCAATAGTATCTACTTTCTGCTCTTTTTCGGTACTCAACCATCATAGCTTTGTAGATACTGTACCGATGAAATATCCAACCCAAAAGTCACATTTGTTCCTCTCTCTTTTACATCTGCTCGTCAGCAAAAAACTTTCCGTAGGGTCTACCGGTAAGTAGTTAAGGTTTCCTATGCCTCCATAGTACTTTTTATATTTCATCAGTACACTATCTACAAAATTCCACATTAAAAGCCGATATTTCTATCGACTTTCTGGTGGGGGGGTTGAAGTGTGTAGAATGTTTTTAATTTTCTACGATATCATTATCTCATAAAAAAGTGTCCATATGTGTCCATCTTAATCAATTTCTCTTATTTTTTTGTATTTTCTGTAAATCCTTCGGCATTGTGTAACCGAATAATGCACTTTTTGTGATATTTCTACCCAAGTATGATTCTTTTTTTCTATTTCTTTGTAGTAAACAATCAACTGTTCTATTTCGTCATACTTTCCTAAAATCTTTAATTCGTTTTCTATCCAATTATTAAGATTTACTATTTTAGCGTGTATATAATCTAAAGTATCATTTATTTTCTTTTCGTCTTCTTTTTCGACGTACTCTAATAGTTTATCGCTCCTGTTACCACCGTCTACTCTCTCTGTCCTAATGTCTGTGGATTTTGGCAGTACCAATGATAACAACTGCTCTTTTTCTCTTAAATAATACTCGTAGTCATTTTCTAGTTGCTCCAGTTCTTTATTTGCTTCTTTCAAAGTCATAGAATCACTCCTTTTTATCTTTTAGTTTCCAAAATAAAGCCACCAATTCATTGTCTTTTTGTCGATTAGCAACTCTTTTAACTTTTTTATTTCGTATTATGAATCACTATCTCTGGTATTATTATCGTCTCTACTCTTCTTCCTTGTATTTTGTAATCCCCACAAAAATCGTCAAATTCTAACTTTCGACAAACAGGAATAGTTATTCGTTTTCTATCACGAACATCCGTAGTTCCGAATTGTTCTAGAACGCTTTTTATCCATTCTATTAGTTTTTTATTTTCTTCCAATAACAATGTGCTACAATTCGAATTTCTTAAAACCTCCCTATAAGTTACACAAATGTTTTCCTTTTTCATGAGTTCCATTTCAAGTAATGCTATTTTTTGCTCCAGCTTTTCTATCTTTTTATTTTTGAAGAACATATCTATTTACCTTCTCTTTCCAATTATCTCATCCTTCTTATTACTTCATTTAATTTTTCAGCAATTAACCTACTATGAGTAGTTAATCCACATTTTGTTCCGTGTTCATTTCTTATATAGAAGTGTGTAGCACTATCTTGTTCTATTTTTATTTCTTCTATTTCTTTATCCTCTTCTATGATTTCAACTTTATCATTAAGGCTTTTAAATAACATACCATCACTCATTTCATTTTGAAAGAGCCCAGTTGTTTCTTCAAAATAATCATCATAATGTTCATCATAAGTATAAATATGATAATTCCATTTTACTTTTATTGGGATTTCTTTTTGATTTGCAATCTTATTTAGTAAATCTATTACTCTCATTCTTTCACCTTCTCTACTAAATCCGCTTTTATCAAATCATATATTATAGGTGGCATTTCATTATGAATAGAACAAACATTATGAAATATAATTCTATTTTCGTTAATTTTGACATTGTATAAGACTTGACTGCCGTCTAATTCCTCATATTGATATAATATTTTATCTACTAATACATAAGGTCTAAAACCTAATTTTTCTAATTCAAATAGATTTATATTATCTTTTATTTTTAAATACTTCATTACTACACCTCTTTCCTATACTCATTTAAAATATCTAATACTTCGTTGATATCGCCTTCAAAATCAACTTTATTAACAGGCGTATTTGATAGTAAATTAATTGGAATACTGTTTTTGTATATGTAATTTTCTATTTTCCCAATTACATCTTCTGCTTGTTGCAATCGTTCTTTTAGCTGTTTGTTTTCCTCTAACAACATTCTTCTGTCTTGAAAATATGGATGGTCATCTGTTACCATGCAATCTATCACACAAGGGCAATATTGGGTTTTAAACCTCACACATTCTCCGCATTTAAACTCATTCATACTTACAACCCTTTATCCTTTCTAAAATATTCTGATAAGATTTTATTTGTAAATCAAATTCTTTTGCTATATCTTTGTCTATAAAATGACCATATACAGCACATTCATCTTTTAATTTTGTTATCTTGTTTTCTATATATTTGATTAGATTTTCTTCTTTTTCTATTCTATCGCTATACGCTTTGGCACAGTCATTTAGAGCATTTTTTATCGCCTACGTAAATCATCTGTATTTTTCCTAAAAATTCTTCTTTATTCATCATTCACCTCTTAACAATTTATCAAGATAATCTTTACTTGTATTCTTAAAATCAACTTTCCTTCCTGTCTTATGGAAGTAATCAAGCATAGCATTTGCACAAGCGCATGGTAAATCACTACCATCACAATAATCACAAGCATACCAATATCCGCAAGCATTTAAACCATTTAAATCACTTTCTTTTCTTATTTCATCACTATCACAATATTCTTGGAATTTTTCTTTCCACTTTTTCTTATCATAAGGAGTAATAATTGATTTATCTATATAAGGTTTATCATCAAACAATCTATTCATCACTCTTCTCCAAGCTTTTTAATTTAACTTTCACTTCTTCTAAGTCTTTTTCATATATTCTTATCTGTTCTTCTAAAAATACTTTTAGATATTCTAGTTTTTCTCTTTCGGTTAGTGTTCTTATTTTATGATTCATATTTCTGCTTTTCTATTTGTGTTGACTTCGAATAACAATAATCTTCTAACTCATCGAATGCTTTATCGGGAAAAGCTCCTGTTCTCATTTTAGAAAGTTCTACAACTTTAATAATGTCATTTTTAGTTAATTTAATATTGTAATGTTTTTCATATTGACATTTTACCTTTTGTAAGATATTAATTGTTTTATCAGAATTTGGTTCTTCCATAGATAACTTAAAAAATCTTCTATCAATAGCACTATCTTTGACTATATATTCTTCATATTCTTTAACAGTGGTTGCACCAATCAAAGAAAAATCTGCTCTTGCCAGATATGGTTTCAATATCTCGCCAAACCCAATATTCCCATCGTTACTATTACAACACATTAAATTATGTACCTCATCAATAAATAAAATCACATCATTTCTTCTAGTAACAAAGTCGATTAACTTTTGTACCTTTTCTTCAAACTCACCACGATATTTTGTTCCGCCTAAAATTCCTCCCAAAGATACTTCTAATACTACTTTATTTTGCAAAATATTTGGTACTTGTTTATCATTAATCATTTCACATAATTTTTCTACTAATGCCGTTTTGCCAATTCCAGCTTTTCCTAAAATTAAAACATTGTTTTTTTTAAATCTACTCAAGCCCTTAATTAATTCTTCTGATTCATTTTCAAATCCAAAGTTTTTTATCTTATTTTTTTGAACAAACTCATTCATATTCTTAACATAATTATTTTCATTTACAAAATATACTACTTCTTGACTATTATTCATCATCTTCACCATCTTTCATTGCTAGTACAGCTTTTCCTATTTTTTCTATAGCTTTTTCACTTTCCATAACATATATAAAAGCTGTTCCCTGTTTTGGTATAGGTACACCAATCATGTATCTTGTATCATAGTCTAATCTTTCACTTCTGCATATTTTTGTTTCTTCAACGATGCCCAAGCAACCACACCATTCGTGGTTTTCTGTAAATTGTATTACATCATTTTTTTCAATCATGTTCTATACCTCATTTTTTATAAACTTTCTTAATCATTTCTACTTGTTCTTCTAAATCAACATTACCTTTTATATAATCTAGCAATTTCTTAATATCCTGTTTCATTGTCTTGACTTCATCGACCAACTTTATATTTGCTTGGTACATTTTTTCGTATGGCATCTTTTCATCCTTGTATATGCCTTTCACCAGTTTTACCATCTTAATACAAAAGTCTGGTAAGTCTTTTCTTTTGATTGTGATAACTTCGTCTTTTGGTGATATACTTTCTAGTTCTTTTATTAAATCATC
The DNA here is from genome assembly GCA_910587725.1 of uncultured Bacilli bacterium. GTDB lineage: Bacteria > Bacillota_I > Bacilli_A > RF39 > UBA660 > MGBC162581. The sequence goes on along the minus strand of CAJUNG010000001.1, from coordinate 50,526 downwards.
TAGCATGATTATTCCTTTATTATTTCTAATTCGTAAGTAGAATTCTTAGTCTTTATAGTTATGATATTTCCTTCTTTCTTCTCGTCAATAATTCTACTTGTTTGAATACCATATCCAGGTTCTTTTAAATCTTCTAGGCAAGCACATCCGCCCATTTTAAAGTAATTTCTAACTTCACCGATATATTTTTTTATTTTAGGATTACTACTATTTAATATTTTTACTTTCATTATTTCCTCCATATATTTTGAAAAAGGACTAAACTCGTCGCTACGGCACCGATTAAGTATTTTGCCCAAACTTGTCCTTTTTCTACTAGTAATTTGAAAGGGGTGCTTTGTATGAAAATAGCGACTTTTAAATTGCACTTTATACTTTCTTTGTTTTTTCTAACATATTAATTTTAAATTTATCTTTACTATGCCTATATGGTAGTCCCTTATATGTATCTAACATATTGAGATATCCATCTAGCAAGAATTGTGCAGGTTGCAAATTCTCAATAATCACAACTCCATTAGTTACAGAATAAACCACTTTTATTTGCCCATAAACAAATCGAAATTCTTTAGACGTTTTTAATTCATATTCATATATTCCATCCTTCACAGATTGAAAATCTTGTATATTTACATTGAAAAGTAAATCTTTATATGCTATGGGACAATAGGTTCTTAAACTACGCATTTTTTTAATAAAATCATTCTCGTCACGATAGACTACTTTACTGGTTGTCCCAAGTTTTTCTTTAACTGAATTGAACACCTGATTCATCTCCTTTTTAAGTTTCCATTCTAAATGAATTTCGTAAATCCTCATTGCATTGACGATACACTACTCTACAAAATTCATGTGCTGTCATTAGAATTCTATATTTGTGATATGCCCAGTTGTAAAGGTCTGTTTTAGATATCGAATATTCTTTACCGATTTTACTAGCATTAAAAGCTATCTCATTCCATCTGTCTGCCTGAATCATACACATTTTTGCTAAATCATAGGCGGTTTTTCCATCTTCTGAAGATAGGCTTTCGTAATTATCCAGGATGAATTGATATTGCTCTAAATCTTCTTTAAATAGTCCTAGTTCCTCTATGTTATTATTCAAAGTCCAACACTTCCTTTTTATCAAGAAGTTCTATCTTCCTATCCTCAAATATTCCTTGTTTTAAAGCAACAACCTTTTGACTTGGAAATTTTTGTTGTATTTTTTCCTGAAACTCTAAATAGTTTTTAAAACCGCTTGAAATATGGCATAGAATAATTTTCTTAGTGTTAATATTGACTGTTTTTTCTAATACTCTAATTGTCTTTTGAATCGATAAGTGCCCATTCCAGCTTAAAAGTCTTCTTGCTTTAAATCTCTCACTATCCGTTAAATCATCTTTTTTGTACCATTCCTCGTCAAAGTTACATTCAATTAGAAAATAATCAATATCCTTAAAAATCAAATTGTCGATATAACCTGTATCTGTAATATAAAGAAGTTGTGTTCCAGAAAAATTATCCTTAATTAAGTAATTAATTGGGTGAACTGCATCATGCTTTACTTCAAATGGCACTATTTTGAATGAGCCTATTAGATGAGTTTTGAATGGTTCTATAGCTTTTTTCATGAAGTTTGGTATATTTACCTTCTCTAATGTTTTTCTAGTTGAATAAAAGCAAATATTCTTGTTTTGGGCTAGGCTTTCACAACCATTAATGTGGTCTCCGTGTTCATGAGTTATAAGCACAGCATCTATCCTCTGCTTATTCAAAATATTTTTAATTCGCTCAAAAGGTATTCCACAATCAAGAAGAAGACTAGTGTCTTCATTCTCTAATATGTGAATATTCCCCTTGCTACTCGAACTTATCGACTTCAATAGCATTATTTTCTTCCTTGACTTCTTCCACAATTGCCTCTTTTACTTCATCATGTGGTAGTTCATCAACCTTCACTTCTTGAATTGGTGGGAACTCATCAATTTCTGCATTATCATAATCATAGTGTCTGGTTTCATTTTCTTGAATTGTCTCGATTAGTAAATCGTCGTCATTCCTTGTATTGACAAACCACTTAATAGATTTATTTATCATTGTTCGTTTAACAAACTCACTTTTGAATGTCTTTTTATCTTTAGACATTTTTGACATCGACCACGCTTCTTTAATTTGTTCATAAGTTGCAATTGTTGCGTATTCTTCTCCTTTGTATTTAATAACGCAGTAACCACCAATAATTTTATCCTCTTTAATATTTTGGAATTCCTGGTAATGTTTTATATTTGAAATACTACCATCTGAGTTAATGTTATATTCAATTTCATCGCCTTCATATATTACTTGTGCGTTGATATCTTCTATTCCTTCAATTCTTTTCAATGCAGTAATTTTTCCAAAATAAGAAGGTGTCATTGTTAGTTCTTTACCATATACAATAAAGTAGCATTGACTTTTTGCAGGATTAAGCCCCATAATAGCCATTTCAAGCAGTGCATTTGCTACGCTATTAGGGGTGCAAACCGCAAGTGCTGGCTTATTTTCCTTATCTACAGTTTTCTGAACAATCAGCCACGCTGATTTTAAAGCATTTTCTGCGCTGTATCCTTTTGGAAGCCTAAGTCTTCCTTCTTCGCAATATTTGGTAATGCTATTCATTACGCTATCACTAAAATTTCTTTGAAAGGCAAGTTTTTCCTCCTCTTTCTTTGTAAGCTCTTGTTTTTGTTCTTTCATTTAATTCATCTCCAAATCCATTAAAATTTCTTTATAGGCTTTCATTTGTCCTATTTCAAAATCTGTTACAGTTTTTTTGTTTTCTAAAAACGATATTTTTTCTTTATATCTTTCAACTATTGTATTTTCTTTTTTGCTTAAAATAATTTTATTATTTTCTACAATAATATTTATCAAGTCATCTGGATTAATTTTTAAAACTTTCCTTATCTCTTTTGGAATCACAATTCTTCCTAATTCATCTATATGACGATTCATTTTTATACCACTTCCATTTTTTTATTAACTTGAAATTTGGCACGACAACCGATAACTTGTGTTTCCATTTCCGGAAGTCTTGTTAATTCTCCTAGCCCATCAATTAAAATTGGAAGTCTTTTATTTTTCAATCGTTGAATGTTGTCAATTAAATCCAGTGCCACTAAAATTTTCATACCAGTATTTAAAGCATTATATTCGATTCCATCTACCGCAAGTTTGAACGTTTCAATTAACTTCCCGTCTTTTGTTGTTTCTTGTGTGATAAAGTCTGCCAATTTAAAATTGTGTCTTACACGTTCTCTTAACATCTCTGCACGAGTGTTATTAAATGCCACTAGTTGCTGCTCTTTTTCATTTAATAGTTCTTTTTGACTTAGTAAATTCTGAAGTTCTTCTTCAAGCTTTTTTAGTTGGTCCTTAAAAATAGTTAAAGTATCTGATACCGCTAATTTTCTTGTAATCTCCTCTAATTGAATTTGCATTGCAGTAATATTGCCTTCTAGTTCTATTGGCTTTTGATTAGCAATTTCGCATTCTCTAAATTTGATAGTCTCTTCTAATTCAAATTTATCCTTTGTTCTTAACTCAATATCACGATTAGCCTCTGCTATTTTAACTTTCATAGTAACTTGAATATCACTTTCTTTGCTAGAGTCAATACTTTCGTTTTTGACTTCTTCAATTTGATTTTTAAGCTTTGCAATGTCAGACTTATATGTACTAATTAAAATCTCAATTTCGTCTAGCCGCTCTTTTTTTACCTTTGCCTGACGCACATATCCATTAGCATTTTCTACTTGTTGTGCTTTTAAATTAGCCAATACTTCATTAATCTTTTCTTGTGGTAATGATTGTCCACAGGCCGAGCACCTATCATTTTCGATTCTAGGTTCTCTTGCAAGTTCTTCATCATACCTTTTCTTTAATTCTTCTCGTTGAATCATTAAAGTTGTTTTTTCTTGGTCTAATAGCGAAATATCCATTTCTTTTTGACTGATTTTATTGTTCAAATCCCTCATTTTATTGTCTTTAACGATGGATGCATCCACATTTGACTCATTATATGTTTTTTGACAACCACTCTTAAGTTCTTCTAATCGTTCTATATCTTTTACTGTACGTTCTAAATCATTTTTCAAATTGTTTAATGTAATTGTATTCTTTTCTTGTTGTGCTTTTTCTTGGGCTAATAAATTGTAATTTTCGATATCTTTTTTTAGTTTTTCTTTTTGTTTTTCAAGTTGTTTTTGTTCTTTTTCATCAACAACTAGTTCTTGAATATCTTTTGTTTTTTGGTCAATATTTCCATGAATTTTCTTAATTTCGTTTGTTAGATGTGTTTTAGTTTCCGAAATATTTTCCGCTGTCTTTTCTACTCCTACTGAATCAATTTTTTCTTTAATTAAATCAAAATTTCCTTTTTCATAAACTTCCTCATTTGTAATTTCACCGACAAGTCCTAGAATCAAACTCCTTAAATCTTTCCAATGTAGATTCGGTATATAATTTGTGTTAGATAATGCTTTAAATTCTTCTTCTGTAATATTAAAACTGTCTCTTAAATATTCTGAAAATTCGCGACTTCCAAATTTTACTCCATCAACCTTAATCGTCGTTATATCATTTTCCCAAATTCTTTCGATTAACTTGTCGTTTAGCGTTATTTCCACCTTGGTTGTTAAATCTTTCTTTTCTTCACCATCAATGATTGGCTTAATTTTAAACAGTTTTTCACCTACAAAATTTTTTCCAAACAAGCACCAAGTAATTGCATCCAAAATTGTAGTTTTGCCGATTCCGTTTTCCCCTTCGATGATGTTTTTGGCATCTGCGAACGCCAATTCTTTTTCCAACATTCCCTTGAAATTTTTGATTTTAATATTTCCAATTGATATCTTCTTCATTATTCGTCTCCTAAAATTTTTTCAATTATCTCATTAAACATTTTCTTTATTTCTTTTTTAGTTTTTTCTTCTTCGTCTTCAACCTCTAAAATTTCAATGTCTTCTTTTAAATTTTCAACGTAACATCCTTTATCAGTTGAAACAGTTATCCACTTCGCATCTTTTATTAATTTATTTATTTCTTCATTATTTGTTTTAATCATTTTTTATTCTCCTAACTCTTTTAAAATTTTTTCTGCTTCTGCTTGTTCTTCTTCTGTCATTTTTTCCTCTGCAATTTTCTCGTTGAACCATTCTGTTGGTTTTTCCTGTTTTTGAGTCTTCTGTTTTTTTAGATTTTCTTCTTTAACCGCATCTACTACCCATTTTTTGATACATAGATAGTGCGACTTAGCTTTGTATCCTTTTCGTTCGATATACTCGCTTAAAAAATCTATCAGTTCTTGATAATTAGAATAAGCTTCTTTTAATGCCTGTAATTCTTCATCTTTCAGTAGCACGTTGTTATATTCTCCATATTTGTGCTTACTGGCTTTTACAGTACCATTAAAGGTTTCCTTTTTCTCTTCTTCCCCCATACCCCTATTATCTTTTTTTTCTTCTAAATCTAAATGATTATGTATATGAGTATGATTATGAATTTCATTATCATAGTCGTTTTTTATAGTGTCTGTACAATTGTATACATTTGTATCTTTTGTATCTTCTTTACTATCCCAACGATTATTTATAGCTTGTCTTCTTTTCTCACAAGTTTCTTTATATTTCTTAATATTTTTGTCGATATCTACCTTTATAAATTCGAAGACAATTTCTAATTTATCTGTAAGTTTCGGGACAGTTTCTTCTTTTACATACTTTAGTATTTTTCTAAATACCTGACCTACTTCTTCGTCCGTTAAAGACTGCGTTTTTTCATCTAAGTCGGTATTTAAAATAAACGTTTCCTTTTTCATTCTGTCCTCCAAATTTGACAAATCTGTATTTTCATGTTAGAATATAAGCGGAATTTTTCCAAAGGGAACTTTTTTGCCTGCAAGCTTTAGTTCTCTTTTCTTTTTGCCTTAAACTCATCTTAATGATTCCTCCTAACTTATTTTTCCTGAGATAAATCCTAAAATAAATGACAAGAAATAAAATAAAGTAAATTTCCACTCCGGCTTTAATCCCATTCTTTTCTTCATTTTTCATCACCTCCTTTAAAATCCGCAATCTTTTTTGATGATACTTAGTAACGCTAGTTTTGTTTTTCCTTGCGGTACAAATAAATTTTTGTTTTCCATCTTTTTTCGAATTTGCTTAATGTAATCTAATGCACTTTCATATCCCATTGTTGGAAATATTACTTGTAAGTCGTAGGCTGATACATATAATTGATTCAGCACTTCTTCTTTCGTTTTTTTTATGTCTGGCTGACACTTTTTTTCCATATTTTTATCACTCCTATAAATTTTATTGATTTTTCTTCTATACCTCATTACAATAGTTAAATTGAAAGGAGGTGTTATTTTGGCTCAACAACGCCGCACTAGTGCTAAGGCTGCTAAAGCTGCATCTAAGGTTTTGAGAGATGGACGTACATCTAAAAATTCTAAGACTGCTGCCGGTTCTGCTTTATCGCAACGTGCCCCTAAAAAGAAATAATTCTTTTACAAGTCTAATCGACTTGTTTTTCTTTATCTTGATACATCTGTAACCAAAATACCAGTTCATTGATTTTTGATAGTATCATTGTCTTTTCTAAACTTTCTTCAATGCTTTCAAAGTAATTTGATAATTCTGACAAATATTCTTCTAGATTATCTATCTCTTTCATACTTTCTCCTATTCTTCTTTTTCTGGAACTTGGCTTTCTTTCTTTTTCTGCATATTTGCAGATATTATATTAAAAAAATTTGCCAAACTTAACCCATAAACAGAAATGATTTTCTCTAGCATATCTAATTGCATTGATGTACTATTATTTTCGTAACGGACTATAGTCATTATATCGACATCTGCTTTTTCAGCAACTTCTTTTTGCTTATAGTTATATTTTGCTCTCAGTCCGCGAAGTTCACTTGACACCAGTTCTTTAAATGTTTCTTTCATACTTTACCTCCTTACGACTCAATAATACAATGCTTTTTCGCAGAAGTCAATACCTAAAATGCAAAAAAGCAGAAAAAATATTGTTTTTTTAATGTTTTTATGCTATTATAAAATTGAAAGGAGGGAGAATGTGAGTATTTTTAGTAAAAATTTAAAATATTTAAGAGAATGTAAAAATCTATCACAAAATAGGCTTGGTGAAATGGCTGGTGTAAATCAAACTACGATTGCCAGATGGGAGAATGAAGAAATATCACCTTCGCTCGATAACATAATTGATGTCTCAGAAGTTTTAAATGTATCCGTAGCTGATTTAACTGGTACTGATTTAACTAAAGATGAATACTCTTACAATGAATTAGATTATCTTCTTTCTTCCAGAGCAAAACAACTTAATGACGATGAAAAAAAAGCAGTGTTAAATGTGATTAACGCAATAATAAAAGAATATGACGAAAATTCAAAATAAAAAATGGTATAAGTACAAGCAGTATCCGTACTTTTACATATAATTGATTAATAAAAAAAGAATTATAGTAAAGGAGTTGATATTGTGTTAATCAATTTGTTATCTGGAGAAATATCACAAGATGAATATTTAAGGAGGAATAACGCCACGATTATTTACAAGGAGTTGCCGAAAAGAGTTAATGGACTTATATTTAAGCATTGCGATGCTAACTTTATTGTGATTAATAAATTTTTGTCTGATGAAAAAACAAAAGAAACTATTCTTCATGAATTTGCTCATATGGAACTGGAGCAACTTGATGAGTTGAAACAAAATAGTGATATTCCAAAAGAAATTCTAGAATTTTATATTGAATCTACAGAAGATTTTGCAGACAAATATATTCAAGCATTAAAAAATGAGATACGCCTCGACAAAAACATATCTCTAATTCATTATATAACCAAATAATTACCAATTTTCGATAATTATTTGTAATAATGATATTTTTGGTTAAAAGTACCTATATAATTGTACTTTTAATATAAAAAAATAGTAGTAAAGGAGGTGTAAAAAATGAAGAAGTGCAAGTATTGCCAATCAGAAATTGATTCTAAAGCAAAGGTATGCCCTAACTGTAGAAAAAAACAACCTGGAATTGTGAAGTGGATTATTCTAGCAATCATTGTAGTTTTAATTATTGGTGCCGTGGTAAGTCAAAAAGAAGAAGAAGCGAGAAAGAAAGATTTTACACAAAATGAAGTAGCAACTTACGAAAATGTAAATTATTCTATTCTTAAAGTTGACAAAACTCAAGGAACTAATGAATACTTTAAACCAAAAGAAGGTTATGAATATGTAAAAGTTACAATAAAAATTGAAAATAATTCTAGCGATAAAATATCATATAATGCTTTGGATTGGCAAATGGTTAATGCAGATGGTGTTGAGGATGCCTGGGGTTCTATTACAGCAGATGACGATAAAACGCTTGGAAGCGGAGACTTAGATGCTGGCGGAAAAATTGAGGGTGTACTAGTATGGGAGCAGAAAAAAGGAGACAGTAATTTAAGATTACGTTATTATAATAATCTTTTGAGCGATAACTATACTTTACAATTTCAATTAGATTAAAAAAATCCCGTGCCGACACACGAGATAAATATTTGCAGATTTTCACATCTCCGCATAATCATTATAGCGTATTTTATTACAAAATACAATATAAAAGGAGATTTTATATATATGGAAACGATAAAAAAGACCCGTGCTGGAACACGAGTCAACCCATAAGGGTACAGAAATTAAAATGTCAGCCAGACAATTCTTTTTCTGTACTCTCATTATACAAAATTTTAGACTATAAAGTCAATAAGGAGAGTAAATTTTATGGCGATTTATAAAGATGAAAAAAATCAAACGAAAGACGGGAGAAAATGGTACTTTAAAACTTATAAAAAAGACTTCAACGGTAAGTCAAAAGAATATAAGTCAAAGAAATACGCAACTAAGCAAGAAGCAAAAGAAGCAGAAGCGTTATTTCTTCTGAAAAGGGATAATCCATTAAAAAAACCATTTATTTTAGTTGCTAACGATTACCTTGAAAACTTAAGAAAAAATAAAAAGGCATCAACTTATGATACCCGTGTTAGGGATTATAATAATCATGTTAAACCATATCTAGAAACATTTATGATAGATGAGATAACTATCAATGTCTTAAATAATTGGAAGGAAGAAATTGAAAAAAAAGGATATAGTTTGGAATATTGTAACAAGCTATATGTTACGTTATCTGGAATCCTTGATTTTGCAATTGCCAATTATGGAATTCCTGAAAATCTATTAAAGCGTGCAGGAAGATTTCAAAGAAAGCAAGATGAAGTTGTTGCCGATAGTGAGAAATTGAGATATATTACTTTGGAACAATTCAATAAATTCATTGATTGTGTTGAGGGTGATATGTGGAAAATGTTTTTCTATTTTGCGTACTATACAGGGTGTAGAAAAGGTGAAATCGTTGCTTTAAAATGGACGGATATTGATTTTACTGAGAAAGTTATACATATCAATAAAACACTCTATTCAAAAATAAAAGGTATGACTAAGGAAGATGTCGTTGTTAATAATACAAAAAATTCATTAAATAGAAATATCAAAATGAGTTCATTGCTTTATGATAAACTTTTAGAATACAAAAAACTAATTTCACAGTATCACGATTTTAGTGAAGATTGGTATGTTTTCGGGAATACTATGTATTTGCCTAATGTGAGTATAGACCGTGCTAAGGATACTGCTTTTGCACTATCTGGTATTCCTAGAATCACTATGCACGAGTTTAGACACTCTCATGTATCTTTATTAATTAATGAATATGTTAAGGCAAGCCGAGGAAAAAACACTAAAATAGATACAACAAGATTCTTTCTGATGATGAGTGAGCGTATGGGTCATAGTATTCCTGTGATGCAAAAAGTTTATTTGCATCTTTTCCCAACCATTCAAGATGAAATAGTAGACTTGTTAGACAATCTATAAAAAAAACAGTACCTAAATAGTACCTAAAAAAATTAAAACCCTTGATAAACAAGGGTTAACTAACTATTGGAGCGGACGATGGGAATCGGACCCACGTAGTCAGCTTGGAAGGCTGAGGTTCTACCATTAAACTACGTCCGCATATAATTTTTATTTACTCTAAACATGAGTACAGATAATATTTTATACTTAAATTTTGCTAAAGTCAAGTATATTTTGAATTTTTTTTTAATTTGGAGTTTTACTGGTTCAAATCCATATGGCGGAGACAGAGGGATTTGAACCCTCGCGTCAGTTACCCAACCTACACCCTTAGCAGGGGCGCCTCTTCAGCCAACTTGAGTATGTCTCCAAGGATGTAAATGAGTATTCCCCATTCACGTACTTATAATATTACAGCAAAACCCATATAAAGTCAAGCACTTTTTTTGAAAAACCTCTCATTTATACAGTAAAAGTAGTACCATCAATAAACCGATAATCTGTCTTCCATTTCAACAATCTTACCAGGCGAAACAATGCCTCATCCTTTGCTTTTGCTTCAATCATAATATCAAAATCTCGATTCTTTTTCTTCATCATTTCAATAAAATCAATAAATTCATCAACGTCAATATATTCATGATGACTCCTAAAATCCTTTTTTGTTGCATTTTTCGGAGAAGAAAAATGAACCTTTGGAACCCTTCCCTGCCAAGTATCAAAAATCTGGTCTATATAATTTTCTAGCTCTATATCTCCCCGATTGCATCTATAATGATGATAATCTAGCACAACTGGCGCCCCAATCTTCTTACTTAAATCTAAACAATCTATAATATTAAAAATTTTATCATCATTCTCCACCACAATGGCATCTCTCACTTCCTTTGGTAATTTCATAAATTGATTGGCAAACCTACTTAAAGACTTATCTTTACCAAATGCATTACCACCCACATGTAATATGATTACCTTATCTTGGATTTTTAAACTATCTAGTAATTCATAATTATAATGTAAAATTCTCATCGTACTTTCTATCACATCTTGTTTGACGCTATTTAGAACACAAAACTGATCCGGATGCAAATCAACACGCATTTTATATTGCTTTATTTTCCCTCCAATATTTTCCATCATTTCCCTATAAGGCGCTATATACTCAAAATCCACTTCAACCTTTGTCGCAAGCGGAATCACTTTAGGACTCATTCTAAAAAAATGAATTTCATTCTTATGATTGTACTCGATTAATTTTTCTAAATCCTCAAAATTTTTACGAATGATTTGGTCTAATTTTTCATAATTTTCCTCTTCTTTAAATCTTGTATAAGTATAGCTATGTGACGAAGTTATATTTTCAAGTGTCCTGCTAATACAGGCATATCCCAATCGAATTTTCAATTCTATCACCTTTAATAGCATATCCAAAAACATAAATTTTATCAAAAAAAGCCACAATTTTGTAGCTTCTAAAATAAGGTCATTTGGTTAGATTCCGGTAAGTTTTCTAAAATCCCCATAAGACGCATCTTATCGATTAATGTTGCCGAAATCTTTCCGCGTTTTTGTAAATCATCAATACTGATAAACGTTTTTTTCTGTCGTTCTTCGACAATATTAGCGGCAACTGTATCCCCTAATCCATCGATTGTTCTAAATGGCGGAATTAAAGTATATTCATCACCAGCTAATAAGAAGTTTTTAGCATCACTTTTTTCCACATCGACATTCATAAAGCGAATTCCTCTAGCCGTTGCTTCTAAAGCAATCTTTAAAGTTTCGATAATATTTGCTTCTTTATTCGACACATCATATCCTTTTAATTCTAAATCCTCTAGTTTCTTCTTTATCGCATCATACCCTTTGACCATTGTCTCAATATCAAAATCACTAATCCGAACAGAAAAGAATGCAGCATAATAATAAATTGGTTTATGTACTTTAAACCAGGCAATACGAAGTGCCGACATAACATAAGCACAAGCATGAGCTTTAGGGAACATGTATTTAATTTTTCTACAAGATTCGATATACCAATCGGGAACATTTGCTGCCTTCATCTCTTCTACCATACCTGCCCACGTTTCTGGGTCTTTTGTTGCTTTTCCTTTTCTTACATGCTCCATAATCTTAAATGCACGAATTGGTTTCATTCCCCAATTCATTAAATTTACCATAATATCATCACGACATCCAATAACTTCTTTGAACGGACAAATATTATTGGCAATTAGTTCACTAGCATTTCCTGCCCATACATCCGTACCATGAGAAAGTCCGGAAATTTTAACCAATTCTCCAAACGTTTTTGGCCGTGTCTCCACTAACATGTTAATTACAAACTTAGTTCCTAGCTCGGGAATTCCTAAGGTTCCTGTCGGACATTTAATTTGTTCTTCCGTCACTCCTAAACTTTTTGGTGAACTCAGTAATCCCATCACTAGCTCATCATCAAAAGGAAGTGTTGTTACATCAATTCCACTTAAATCCTGAAGCATTCGAAGCACCGTCGGATCATCGTGTCCTAGTATATCTAGTTTTAACACATCTTGATCGATTGCATGATAATCAAAGTGTGTCGTTCTCCAAAGAGAAGTGTTATCATCTGCGGGAAATTGAAAAGGAGTAAAATCAAATACATCCATATATCCAGGAATAACAACAATTCCTCCAGGATGTTGTCCCGTTGTTCTTTTAACCCCTGTACAACCGATAGCAAGTCGCTCAATTTCGGCAGTTCTCACATTTTCGATTCCCTTATTCTCGAAATAACCTCTAGTAAACCCAAATGCAGTTTTATCGGCAACGGTTCCTATCGTTCCTGCACGATAGACATTATCAACACCGAACAATACTTTTGTATACTCATGGGCTTTCCATTGATAATCTCCAGAAAAGTTTAAATCAATATCGGGAACCTTATCTGCATTGAATCCAAGGAAGGTTGCAAACGGCATATCCTGTCCTTCTTTTCCTAAAGGCCTACCACATTTTGGACAGGCTTTATTCGGTAAATCATAACCACTAGAATACTCTTTTCCATAAGCTTCTCCATTTTCTTCCGCAAACTCTGAATATTTACAATCAGGATTTCGACAAAGATAATGTGCAGGAAGTGGATTTACCTCAGTAATTCCCATCATCGTAGCAACAAAGCTTGACCCAACAGAACCACGAGACCCTACCAAATAACCATCATCATTCGAATGTTTTACTAGTTTTTGGGCAATCAAATAAATCACATCGAATCCCCCACCAATGACGCCACCAAGCTTTTTCTTGATTTTCTTCTCTTGTTCTTTTTCCTCTAATCCAGAAAATTCTTCCTCGGTTTTTATAAGATGTTTTTTTATTACCTCCTTTACCGCATCAAATCCTGCAAGTAAAGTTTGATGTAGTCGCGAAAATATTTCTTTCTCTAAATTTTCATCATTTTCTTTTAATTCTTCCTTGATTGCCGATGAGATGGCTTCTAATACCCCATCACCATAAAGCTCTTTGGAAATTCTTTCTTCGATGTTGAACGGAAGTGGGTCTCCGTATAGAGAGGATGCTTTTCCAAAGACAAGTTCTGTTACCGTTTCTACACTTTTATCAATCTTTGGAGAGAAAGGAATTCCTCCAGTATCGATAATTACTTCGATATCTTCTATCTGCTTTCTAATTTTTTCGGTATTTTCAACAACGATTAAATTTGCAGTCTCCTCTCCTAAAAAGGAAAAATCTCTAAGCATTTCATCCGTTGTTCTAAAGTGTTGAGAAGGAATATTCGTAATATTTTTTCGATTCAAAGGATGTCTTCCTCCACCAGGAACCTTTTGATTGATAATGATTTCACGATAAATTTTGTCTTCCTCATTTAAATGATGAACATCCCCTGTTGCTACAATTAATTTTCCGGCACTAATCGTCGTATCTACTATCTTTTTTATATTCTCTAAAAGTTCATTTTTTGACTGAAAGTCCCCACTTTGTACTAAGTGGTCATATACCTCTGGTGGTTGAACCTCAACGTAGTCATAAAAGTTAATCGTATTCGTTAATTCCTCTTCCGATTTTGTTCTTGCTTGATGGAACACTTCACTTTCATAGCAACTACTTCCAATGAATAATCCCTCTCTTAATCTATCGACTTCACTTCTTAAAATCCTTGGAGTCTTATATAGATATTTTGTATTGGCAAGAGAAATCATTTTGAACATATTTTTTAATCCTGTCTGATTTTTGGCTAAGACATTAATATGGTAACTAGTACCAAATTTATGAATTTCATCTTTAGATACTAGCTTTTGTAAATCGTTTAAAGTTTCATAGTTATTGTCGTTTAATTTCTTTAGCATCTTAAATAAAACAAGGGCGGTACCTTTGGCATCATAATCTGCACGGTGATGTGCGTCTTCATCAAATTCTACATTGTATCTTTTCACTAGTGCTGAAAGGCTGTGACGACCATAGGAAGTATCCATCGTCCTAGATAATTCTAGTGTATCTAAAACGGGATTTTCAAATGTTCCTAAATTATACTTTTGATATGCCATTTCTAAGAAAGAACAATCAAACTTCGCATTATGGGCAACCATTGGATAGTCCTTAAACCAAGCAATAAAACGCTTTATCGCATTTTCTTCGTTATCTTTTCCTTTTAACATTTCATCAGTAATATTGGTAATTTCCGTAATTTTTGGAGGTAGTGGACGTCCTGGGTCAATTAACTCATCATAAGTTTCTAGGATTTCTCCTCCTTGCATTTTGACCGCACCAATTTCAATAATTGAGTCTTCTCCACCGGCATTAAATCCTGTGGTTTCAAAGTCAAATACTACATAAGTAGAATCTAATAGAGAATCATCCGTTCCACGAATGATAATATCGACGGTATCATCAATCATCGTAAGCTCGGTTCCATAAATTGCCGTAAATTTCTCTTCTTCTGATTTCCCTTTGTTGTATCCTCTTACATAGTTAAATACATGAGGAAAGGCCTGGCATCCATTATGGTCAGTGATTGCTGCCCCTTTATGTCCAAAAGCAATGGCTTGTTTGATATACTCCTCTTCATTCATTACGCCATCCATTTGACTCATTTTGGTATGTGCATGTAGCTCTACTCGTTTTTTCTCACAATTATCTTCTCGTTTTTCTTGTTCTTTTAACACTGCATTGATATCCCTAGCATTTAATACAAGTTCATCTCCGGCATAGTGGTCCATTTTGGAATATCCTCTGATTTTAAACCATCCTCCCGGTTTTAAAGACTTTACTAATCGCTTATAATCCTCTTCGTTTTTGGTAAATACTTTCACATAGATGCTATCCGAATAATCCGTTACTTTCAGGGTGATAATTTTAAAATCACTTTTACTTGATTCAAAGTATTCTGTACCGAAAACATAACCTTCAATCGTAATATCGTTTTCTTCTCCGACAATATTTTTAATTTGCATCGCCGTATCATTAATGATTCTACCTAGAATACTTCCTTCTTCTAAAGGGGATTCTTTTCTTCGAAATCCACCATTTCCCTTTGGATATTTCGCCGAAGGGATTTCTACTTTCGTCTCCTTTTTTTCTTCGATACGGGTAGCTTCAATAGATTCTACTTTTTTGATTTCCTCTTCTAGTTCTTCTTTAATCTTATCTCTTTTTTCTTCATTTACTACAATTTCTAATGGCGTTTTTAACCCTACAGAAAAAAGATACGGTTGAAGTTTTCTTAGCAATTCTTCTGCCTGCCTTTTTTCGGCAAAATTTTCTACTTCGATTCCTGATTTTCCTTCGAATAATGTGAAAGAGTCGCTAAAATTACCTGCTAAAGGCCAAGATTCTTTAATTCTTTCTAAAAAGTAGTCATAATATTCTTTTAAAGTTTCATGATTAATTTCTTCGCTTACTCTTAGTTCAAAGGATACCTCTTTAATCTTTTGAAAGGCAGACTCTAGTTTTTCTTTAAAGAACAAATAATCTTGAAAAGGAAGAATCTGGTGATTGGTTAGTTTGAAATTCCACATTTCATTTTTGACATCGACTTCTACTTCTTCTAACTGCAATGAAGAAAAACGCATTTGCTCTTTCTCTTCTAATTGCATTTGCTTGAAAAGAATTTCTATTTTTTCCATAAAAACCACCCGACCTTTTGTATTTATTTCCTGTTTTATTTACTTATAATATTTCTACCGTTTCCCTTTTTATTTCTCTACTTTCATTGATTAAATCTGTCATGTAATCAATAAATTCTACAATGGTGAACTCCTTTAAATTATCATTATTTAATGAAGGAATTCGCCCTCTTACCATTGTTTCTACTTCTTCTAAACTATACCCTAAGTACATTAAAAAGTAAGGATAAATTTTTTGTTTCATCACCATCAATTCTCGATTTTCACAACCTGCTTTTTGCCCGGTAATTCTTATATAACATTCATCTTTGATGGCAAGTTCTAAAATGGCGAGGGCAATTTTTTTCTTTTCCTCTTCCTCTATCGATAAAGTTTGTAAGTATGCTGTAGAAATGATGGATAGAATCGTCAATAATGGATTTTCTAAATCTTTCTTTTTTCCCCAACCAATATTAGGAATATTTTCAGAAGATAACATTTGGTCCATTGCGGGATGCAAAGTAATGACTTTTAAATCAGGAAGAGAAATTTTCAATATTTTGTTCAGTTCCCGATTGATGTCTTTTTTATAGGTATCCCAACTCTTGATTAACTTGATTCGATGCTTTTCTGTATCTTTCGATAATCGTTCAAACACTTTTGTATCTTGCAACAAATCATATAATGTATTATCATCGGGAATAAAATTTTTCACATCTTTTAAAATTTCATCTTTATCTTTCTTCATTGTTTGGTATTCTTTTTTATAAGTTACCCATAATTTTTGCTTTAGGGTATGCACCTTAATGGAAATGGATGAACCGTAAAGTAAACTCCAGATGAGTAAATCATTATTTTGTAAAAATGTGATTTTCATAAACTCCCTCCATTCTTTTTATTAGTATAACATACTGCTTTCAATATTTCCTTATTTTTTTGATTTTTCATTTAATATTTCTATCGTATCTGCAAGAATTTGGTAACTATCATATCTTTTTTCAATTCTTCCATATACTTTGATGATATTTCCTACCCTTAATGGTTTTTCTCTTAATAATTTAGGAAATACAATGACTTCTAAAGTATCACTTTCATCGGATACACTGACAAATGCCATCTCTTCTTGTTTTTTTGTCATGACTTTTTTCACTTTTTCTACAAGAACTAAAATGGTAATCTTTTGATTAAAGAAAGTGGCAATTGCTTCTAACGAAATTTGATTATTTTCTTTTGCTTTATATTCGGTTACGGGATGATGGGTTAAGTAAAGACCAAATAATTCTTTTTCTTTGGCAAGTAAAATTTCTTTTTCAAATTCCTCTTCTACCACGATTTCCGGTTTTAATACGAATTCCTCTTCTAATTCTTTGGTTAATGAGGCGTAGTTCATTAGGGCATCTAAATTTTTATATAAGGTTTGATGGTTATAGCCAAAGTTTTGAAAGCAATCGGCATCAATTAAGGACTCTAATACTTTTTTATTAATAATCCTTGGTGTAATTCGGCTTAAAAAGTCAAAAATATCTTGATAAGGTCCATCTTTTCTTTTTTCAATGATATCTTTACAAGAAGCAACACCTATATTTTTAATGCTCGATAAAGGAAAACGAATCCCTGCCTCTTCCGTTTTATAATATTCTTCACTCATATTGATATCTGGTTTTAAAATCGCAATTCCTTTTCCTCTAATTTCTTGAATGTATTCTCTCGTTTTTGCCTCTACACCAATGACACTAGTTAAAAGGCTTGCATAAAAATATTTGGGAAATCTTGCCTTTAGAAAAGCCATTTTGAAGGCAATGATGGAATAAGCAACCGAGTGAGAACGGTTAAATCCATAATTGGCAAAGTTTAAAATCAAATCGTAAACTTCTTTGCTTACTTCTTGACTATGTCCTCTTTCGATACTTCGTTTTAAAAATCTTGCTTCTTCTTTTTGTAAAATCTCTTGTTTTTTCTTACTCATGGCGCGTCTTAGGATATCTGCTTCCCCTAGAGTATATCCGGCAAACACTTGAGATACTTGCATAATTTGTTCTTGATATACGATAATTCCATAGGTGTTTTTTAAAATTGGCTCTAGCGATTTATCCAAATAGGTGACTTCTTCTTGTCCTTCTTTTCTGCGAATAAAAGCATCGATATTAGAAGCAGGTCCCGGTCGAAAAAGTGCAATAGCAGAGAAAATATCTTCAAAGGTATTTGGATGTAAATTTCTTAAAAAGGCACGCATTCCTGCACTTTCAAACTGAAAAATCCCCGTCGTATCTGCTTTTTGAAACAATTTCATCGTTATCTCATCCTCTAGAGGAATTGCCTGAAAGGAAATTTTTTTCCCCTCTCCTTCTTCAATATTTTTCATAATGTTCATAATGGTAGTTAAGTTTTTAAGTCCTAAAAAATCCATTTTTAAAAGTCCTAACTCTTCTAAATACTCCATCGTATATCCAGTTAAATATAAATCTTCATTTCTTGTTAGGGGAATTACTTCATTTAAGTCTATCCGGCTCATCACGATTCCTGAGGCATGGGATGAGGTATGCCTTGGAAAGCCTTCAATTCGGCTCGCAATTTTGTACATCATTACTAAGTCTTTATCCTCATCAATCATCTCTTTTAATATTGTATCTTGTTCATAGAAATCTTTTAATTTCCATTTGGTCACGGTAGGAATTCTTTTGGTAATAGCATCGACCTTAAAGGTAGGAATATTTAAAATACGAGAGACATCACGAATCGCTTGTTTCGCGGCAAGAGTACCAAAGGTCACAATTCCACAAACTCGATTCTCTCCATATTTTTCTTTGACATAATCGATGACTTGGTCACGATAGATATCCGGAAAATCGGTATCAATATCGGGCATGGTAATTCTTTCTGGATTTAAAAAACGTTCAAATAAAAGGTCGTATTTAATTGGGTCAATATCGGTAATCCCTAGACAAAAAGCAGTTAAACTCCCAACAGCACTTCCACGACCAGGGCCTACTAAAATCCCATTTATCTTAGCATAGCGAATATAATCGTATACAACTAGAAAATAATTAGAAAATCCCATCCGTTCAATTGTTGCTAATTCATAGGCTAGTCTTTTTTCATAAATTTCCGGAATCACTCCCCCTAGTCGTTTAGATAGACCTTTTTTACTTAGTGTAGTCAAGTATTCATGAGGATTTTCTGTCGGATAAATCGGCAGAAGATTTTCACCCTTAGGTAAATCTAAATGGCAAGAGAATAGGATTTCTTCATGATTTTTTAAAGAAATATCCTCTTCTACAAGTATATCTTTATCCTCGACGCAATAGGTCAATTCTTCTTCACTTAAGTTTTTTTCTTCTTTTATCCCCTGTAAAGTTTTTCCCTCTTTAATTAGTTTCAAGTAAAGAAGGTATTCTTTATCTCTTTTTTTTAGATAATTGATTTTTTTGATATCAATTCGTTTGGTTCCTATTTTTTCTAGTACTGATTCTTCTAATTTTTTCGTCATTCCGAAATAAAGGTCATTTTCTCCTGTTTCCTTTAATTCTTGATAGAGTTCAATATCATCGAGAGGAATTAGAATTAATCCATTTCGATTTTCTAATAGATTTTCTTTAGTTACTTCTTTTTCTGACTGAATGGTTGATAATTTGATTAAAGAGGTGTATCCTTGTCCATTTTTGGCATAAGCTAAAACGATATGGTTTTCCATTTTTATTTCTAACCCGATAATCGGACAAATCCCATTTTCTTGACATTTTTTTATGAATGGCATCGTACCAAACATTTGGTTATCACAAATTACAAGTGAGGAAAGATGGGCATTTTTGGCATATTCTATGTACTCATCTATTGCAATTAAGCTAGAAAGTAGCGAATAGACCGTTTGTACATAAAGTGGTGCAAGCATTTTCCATTCCTCCTTTTCTTCTTTCATTTTAGCATATTTTTTTTGAACTTTCTATAAAAATTGTTTGACTTCTTAAGAAAATTATGGTAAATTATATGGGCAAGGAACAAATACCTAATAAAAAAGGAGGTCAATATTATGGCAGTAAAAGTAAGTGCTAAAAAACCTTTATTCGGAAATAAAAGAAGTCATGCTTTAAATGCAACTCGTAAAAAACAAGGTGTTAATTTACAAGTTATTCGTTTAGAAGACGGTACTAAAGTAAGACTTAGCGCAAGAGAAATTCGTACACTAAGAAAAGACGAAAAACTTGCCATCGCCGCATAATATTAAATAGAACACAGTTTTGTGTTTTATTTTTTTTGGATTCGTGATATGATGAAAGTAGGAGTTGATTATTTTGGTTAGTTTAGTATTTATTATTGCGATAATTATTATTATTTTAAAAGCAAAAGATAAAGCTGAAGAAAGGAAGACAAATATTGAACGAGCTTCTAAATATCGTGAAGTACAATCTCATTATGATGACCCTGGGATGAGAAAGCAAAATAATTCTTATTATACTAAGGAGAAGATTGCGAGTTATAAAAAAATGGAACGTGACCATGAAAGTCATGAAAAGGAGGATGGGGATTTGATAGAGGAAATCGGTTATGTAAAATGTCCTCATTGTGGAGCAATAGTATCTAAGAAATCCAAGGTTTGCTTTTTATGTGATGCAAATCTTGTTGGGGCAAAAAAAATTTCCGATTAAAAAAGAAGAACTTTTCTCAAGAGTTAACAAGAGGAAAGATTCTTCTTTTTTCTATTTTATCGTGATTAATCACTAATTTCTTGTTTCCATAGACCATGTTGATTGCAATAAGCATATAAGGTTCCCTTCGTGCAATCGATAAACTTACACTTTGCTTCTTTCTGTTTTGGCGTAAAGTAAATAAATTCCTCTTTTTCTTCGGTTACCAGACAAATCCATTCGATAAAGTGATTCTCTTCCATCACATGATGAACAGTTACATAAATATCTCCAGATTCTTTTTCGTATGTAGGAAGATGTTTCTCAATGGCCGCATCCACTATATTGGACTCTACCTCTTCCATTTCTTCTCCACAACAAATAATCGAATCATTCTCTTCATTTCTAACTACATGGATTAATGTATTACATTTACGACAACGTTTAAATACTAATTTTCTCATTTAAATTCCCTTCTTTCTTATTTATCTTTTTTTAGTTTATCATATTTTTTCTAGGATGTCACTTTGTTCTTTTATTTTTTTATATTTAAAACATAATCGGAATGGTTTTCTAATAAAATGTAATGGTGATAGAATTTGAAAATTATAGCGGTCAAAACGAACACTTTAACTACCCGAGACTTTTTTTATAACGGACTTAGTAAGGATTATATTGATGCCCTTAGTTTCAATGTGACCTATACAAAGGATTTTAAAATTGTGGTATTTAATACAAATTTACCTGGAGTTGCTACAATCAATACGATTAATATGAATACTTATGGACAATTGCAAGGATATGAAATAGTCCTCTTAGAAGAGATTTTAAAAAATTTAAGCAATACTCCTGTAAAGAAAGATTTATATATTAATCTAATTCCTTCTAATCCTGGTGTACTTAGTGATGAGAATATACAAAATGTAACTAATGCTATGCATTCTTATATCGAAGAGTTAAAAAGAGTTCTTAGTTTGTATCCTAATGTCGTTACGAATATCCACAGTACGAGCAGAAATTTAATTACGATTTTAAAGGAAGAAATTATTACTTCACGCATTGGTTTTGTACTCGATACGGGAGACTTTAATTTTATTGATGTAGATTATTATGTGCTAATTTCTGGTGCCCAAAATGACCTTATCATCAAAGAGCTGTTTGCCCACCATAAGCAAGTAATTATCTATATTGCCTCTGATTATTATATTTCTTATCTTTATAATCATTATTTAGGGGAAAAATCTACGCCAGAATCACAAGAAATTTTTCAAAAACTGGCCTTTATGACGGGATATCCAGAAATTATTTATAAGGTCTTTGAAACTTAATGGATAAATAAAAGAATTCCTTTTCTTCATTCGGGAATTCTTTTCTATTGATTTAGCTCTTTTTCTAAGCCGATTAGCAAATCTTCATATTTTCCTGTTCTTTGGTAAATGATGTAGCCATTTCCCTTTTGGTTTCGAAACATTCTTCGTTCTTCTTCTTTTTTTATTAATATTTTCTCAGCAATATCGATGTGTAGAATACCATCTAAGTGGTCCATTTCATGAGATAAAACGGTAGCCGGAAAGCCTTCTATAATTTCTTGTTTTTTCTGGAAATTTCTATCATAATACTCGATTTTGATTTTGTATGGTCTTTTGACAAGGCCAAAATAATCTAGACAACTAGCACAAGATTCCCAATAAGATGTTAATCCTTCCCTTTTCATCATTACTGGATTAATAAGCACTTTAGCTTCATTATCATTGTTTAATTCCTCTTTACTGGCGTTATTGATTTTTTCTAAATCTGTATTTTTTACATAGATAATTCTTTTGGGAATTCCAAGTTGTACCGCAGCCATAGCAAGAACCGAATTTTCTTTACAATACTCTTCTAATATTTGTATTTCTTTGGTTAAATTCTTATCCTTAAACTCTACATTTTGTGAAATTTGTCGTAAAAATTCTTCATTTTCTGAAATCGTGATGGCTTTTCTTTTCATTGTTGTATTCCTTCTTTCAAAAACATTATTATTCGTTAAGATTTAAAATTAACAAGATGGATATGTGCTTTTAGAATATAAGAAAAAATATCTACAAAATTTAGAAATTTCTCCTGATTATGTTTACAGCTTAGTTGTTTAGACGTTGATTTCTATAAATTCAAGATACTAGCTTATCTATATCCTAATTAAGTATATTATTTTATCTGATAAAATCTCTCATTCATCAGTTTATCACCTATTTATAACAAGGTTTTAATCTATAAATTCTTTCCAATCAACGAATTGATTATTTATCATAAATTTGTACTCTTTATTCAAGTATTTGGCTATTTTCATAGGAATTAGTACTGTCTTATTCCAATTTTTAAGGACACTTTTGTCAAAATGATTATCGGTCAAATACTTAACAACCAAGTCTGTTTCATTAATTTCAATATCAACGCTTTTAATTTTTTGAAATTCTTTATTGGTTTTATCTTGAATACTAGAATTTATTGTTCTATGGTAGGTTACATCTAATTTATCACCTAATACTAATGCTAAACCAACTAAAGACTCAATATTGTTCCCTTTAGAATGGTCTCTAATCGCTTGTTCTAATGTAATTAATTCAGCTTCAGAGAAATCTTTTTCATTAATATAATTTTTAAAAATCTCACTACTTACCAAACCATGATCAATTTTATCTCCTTTAGATAATCCGATATCATGAAGTAATGCAGCAATCATTCCTATCTCAATTGTTCTATCATCTGCACCTAATTGGGATAAAATGCTTTTTACATAGTTAGCAACCCTTTTATAATGACCTAATCCGTGTTCCCAATCCCACTTTCCGTCAGTAATAAATTTAGTGTTTTCAATTTTCTTAACAATAGCTAAATAATTCTTATTATTTAAAATTTCTTCATAGTTTTTCATCGAACATCACCTTTATAAAGAATTATACCATAAAACAAAAACCAACTAAAACCTCTTTTTTTGTTTCTTCTATATATCAAACTGATTTTCTTTCTTAGGGAGCAATTCATTTTAAATAAATTGCCTTTCCGTGTAAAATGGAAGTAACTAGAATCCATTTCATTTAAAGTTAGTTTGTACTTCTTCATCATCTTCTCTATGATATATCAAATAATAATACTTTTGTCATGATGTAAATATTTAAATGGTATAAAATCATTTCATCTTTATTTCCAATTTAGACCCAATCAAGTTAAAACTCGACCTTACAGAAATTAAAAGCTCGAGTTTTTTATCAAACTATAGAATAATCTTCTTATTTGACATCATTTGTTTTTATTTTTTGTCTTCCAACTAATTCAGAATTATTCCAACCTAAACAGTTACTTCCGTTTGGTCTTCCCAATTCATCTAGTCCAATTTTTTCATAATGTTCAATACGGCAACTTTCATTAGTGCAATTATAGCAACTTCTATTTTCTATTAATCTTTTCAAAGTTTCCCTCTCTTCGACAGATAATTCATAAGCTAATTTGGTATAAAATTCATCTGGTCTTTCAACGATTTTATCAATGATACTTTCTAAAGAAGGACCATCTTCTTTGGTAACTTCCATATCCGCTGTCGCTTTTTTTACTTCTTCTTCAATTTTTTTGTACCTATCTAATGTTTGTTTCTTCATATTAACCTCCCATACTGGCGTTATCCAATGAGTATTTTTTCTTACTATCCAAATACTTGTTTGAAAGTGTAGATAATCGTCGTTCATATTTATCTGATGTATACTGAGCTTTACTTTCTAAATGGAGCATTTCATTCTTTTCTAATACACAATTCATCATCACTTTATAAAATGAATCTATTGTCAATTCTTCTGGCATAGAACTCCCATAACTCTATCTAGCAAATTCAATAGTTCATTCCTATCAATAGGTAATTTTATTTCCATCGTATAGATATTAGTAATATCCACAATTCTTTTTTTCTTGCGTTAGCGGCTTAAAAATTTTGTTCTAACAAGTTTTCCGATATTGGTTCAATTAGAAATGTTTATTGATAGTCTTTTTAGATTCATCGGTATTTGGGATATCTATATTTTTTGTTTATCTTATACTCTTTAATAACCTTAAAGTTCTATCATTTAATTCTTTTTTATACCTAGTAATAAACTCATTATTTTGAGCAGTATTGACATCAATCACAGAGCCATCTGCAAACATTACATTTCCTTTGGCTCGTAATTCTATATAATTTTTATCATAAGATATTCCTAGACTATTTGCAATGCATTGCATAGCAACATCAATAGGTTGATGTAAAAACATATTCATTTCTTCTTTTATTTGGGAATGTTTATAATTATAGTATGCATCCTCATAGTCAATAAGTGGCAAAATGTTTATTTCTACATCATCCCCAACTTTACTGTAATTATCTAAATCTTCACTTCTTGAAACATCAATACTAACCGGCACTAAATTAACATGTATACCATTAGCTCTAGCATTATAAATTATCCTACTAGCACCAGTACGTCCTCTAAAAACTTTCTTGTCATCAACATAAGCACCTTCAGGAAATATATTAACACTTTTACCATTTTCTAAAAATTTTGTTGCTTGCTCTAAACATATATTAGCATACTTACTACCACCATGGGCTTCAATAGGCATAGCATATAAATATTTATTGATGATAGCTTTTCGATTATTCTCATTTTTATACACTAAACGCGCACTTACTAAACTTACTATTTCTTCTGGTAAAGACATTGGTAAGTAAAAAATATCCATTAAACAGTTATGATTTGAAACTAAAACATTAATTTCATTTCTAGGATAATTATCAATATTTTTAACAATCAAATTCACTTGATTTCTAAGTTTTTTCAATTCTTCTAATTTATTCACCACTATAATTCCTTTTCTACCAATTTAGCCATGGCTTCATGTCCCTGGTGGCTTAAATGGATACCATCTTCAAATAAGTCTATATCATTAGCTATGATTATGTTCATATTTTTATTTTTAAAATATTTAATTATTTCTTGCCTTTTTCTTTCACACTCATGGTTAAAGATTTCACTCGCATTTACTTGGTAGTCAAAATTAATTGGTAAGATATATATTATCCTTGGCATTTTATCATTAAAATATTTTTTTCGGTCCTCTTCATCATTAAAAGCTTCTTCTAACTTCTCTTTATACCATAATAAATCATCAATTATTTTTTCACTTGTTTTATTATATTTCAGTTGTAAATCATTAGTTCCCAAAGAAATCATGACTATATCAACTGGGGCATTAGTCCTAAATGTCGAGATAAAGGTATCCCGGCCATTTTTATATTGTTTCACGACTTCTTCGTTTCCAGCTAAACGGCCAGGTAAACCTTCTTGTAAAAACGCATATTCTTTGTTATATTTTTTTCTTAGAATATTAATCCATTGTTTTTCATCAGCAATTCTTTTACCGGTTATAAAATTATCGCCCCAGGTATTAGAATCTCCATACACCAATACTTTCTTCATCACTTCTATATCTCCAATCCAATCTATCAATCACTATTTGTTCATAGCCTTGATACTTTAATTATACACCTTTTTTTAAGTTTTTGATAGCATGTAAAACATACATAAGGGACCATCTATAAGGAAAGTTATTCTTAAATTAAACGTTACTAAGCTCTTATTCGAACTTTCTTCATTGCCAACTTCATTATACAAAATATACTTTCATACGCCTATCATCTTTTACTTTCACAATTTTTTATCTTTAAAATAAAGGTTCTAAAGGTTAATCATCCGATAATATAATCCTTTCTGTTTAATCAATTGCTCATGATTTCCACATTCGGATACTTTGCCTTCTTTTAAAACAATTATATTATCATAACCTTCAATACTATCTAATGTATGCACGATAACCACAACGGTTTTCTCTTTAGATAGTTCATTAATTGTTTTTTCGATGGCTTTTTTACTATTACCATCTAAGGCACTAGTTACCTCATCAAACAATATAATTGGTGTATTTTTTAGTATTGCTCTTGCAATCGCAATTCTTTGTTTTTGACCGACGGATAAATTCGTCGTATTCTCTTCTATTATTTCATCATATTTGTTTGGTAATTTTTCTATAAAGCTATCTATATTGGCAAGTTTACAAGCTTTTTTTATTTCGTCATCTGTCGCATTTTCTTTGACCATCAAAAGATTGTCTTTTATGCTCATATTGAATAACATCGGTTCTTGATTAACAATCGTTATTGTATTTCTTAAACTGTTTTCTGTAAAATCTTTAACATTATGGTTGTCAATTAATATATCTCCTCGATAGTTATCATATTGCCTTAATAGCAGTTTAAAAATGGTGGTCTTCCCACATCCGGACATCCCAATTATAGCATTTTTCTTTTTATTCTCAATTCTAAATGAAACTTTGTTCAGAAGATTTTCATTACTATTATTATATGAAAAGATTACATTCTTCAATTCAATATTTCCTACAATATCTTTGTATTCTGTATCGCCAAATTTTTCTTTTTCTAATTTGTCATCCTCTAACAAGGACTTAATTCTTTCCATATTAGCAGTAAATTCAGAAATTCCAAAATCATGTTCTATTATTCTATGAAAAACATCATCTACTACGTTATTCATATATGTGATAAGTAACATTGCTGTTTCTACTGAAATTAATGACCATTTTAACTGATTAATGATATAGAGAATAATTAGAGTATCTCCAATAATTCTAATGGTCCATTTTGCCGTATTCACATTTTTTCCTAACAATCTTCGTGTTATTCGCGTGT
Source organism: uncultured Bacilli bacterium (assembly GCA_910587725.1). Taxonomy (GTDB): domain Bacteria; phylum Bacillota_I; class Bacilli_A; order RF39; family UBA660; genus MGBC162581. Next base: position 23,086 of record CAJUNG010000001.1, on the reverse strand, counting down.
CTTTTAAACTGTCTATATCATTCTTAAATAAATCATAGCATATTTCTTTTAAGTTTAAAGCCTTAATTTCTCTAATTCCTTTTGTCGTTTCATTAATAAGTGTTGAATAGTTATCAGAGTGCTCAAACTCATCATGTAGATATTTTTTTGATTTATTTAACTGTAATTTAAACAAATATAAACTCATTATAGATATCGTCGTTACTGCTAAGCCTATCTTATAGTCAATAAAGAATATGACTATAAGCATAACTATCGAAGTACAACAATACGCACTTTCTTGAAGTAAAGAACTGATTGTACTCATCATTCCACTATCGGCTGCTCTTATTGTCGTGAAGATTTTCCCCGATTTCATATTTTCAAAAGAACTCATGGATAAAGATAAAACCTTTGAATATATTTTTTTTTGAATCGTAGCTGATATTTGTTCTCCTGAACGAATTACTATTTTCCTATATTGATTATGGCAAAAGGTAATCGAAAACAAACGTAAAACGCCACAAACTAGAGCAAGTTTTAATGCTTTATCTAAATTTAAACTCATGATGTTAGCAATTAAGTTCGAATAACTAGTCGTATAAAGCATTGATGTGATAACGAAGATAACCATAAATAATAATCCTATGATGTACATCTTTCTGTTTTCTTTTGCATACATAAACAAATCTTTAAATGCATTAAAAAAACCATATTTCTTATTCTTCATATTGTGTATATCCCCTCTTTTGTATGCTCGCCTCTTAAAGTGATTATTATGCACCTTTGACAGAAATTATCTCTTAATTTTGAAATCATTTACGTTCTATATGAACGAAGATATTTTCAGTGGACTTATCCCAAGTTTTTAGATACATTTAGTTAGATAAATTGATTCGTATTGAATTATCGAGAGTTAATATGGCACATACGTATTCATCGTATATTAAGGCACATTACATCTAATCAAAAATCTAACAACTATGTTACCAACCTAGCAATATCTTAAAATTTAGACTACTAAAAGGGTTACTTGACATAAATCCAAAACGATTTTAGAATTTAGCGATTTTTAAATTTATTATCTTGATTTACCTTTTTCTCTAACAATTTCGCCAAATTCATTTATTTGATAACCATCAGGAAGTTCTTCAAATAGATTAAGATTTGGCATCGAAGGTATAAATGTTTTCTCCTCAAATGCTTGCGTTGGATTAATCAATGTTTCCTCTCTAGGGATTAACGTTGAATCTAAAATTTTATCTTTTTTATCACTCATAATTTTTTCCTCCTTGTGATAATTATATCAGGCATATTTAAAGATGTAAACTAATGAGAGAAATATTCATTAGTTATGATGCGCATTTGATTTTAGATAATTTGTATCCAAGATATTTAAATCTATAAAATTAGCTCCCCATCTCTTATCTTATTATTCATTGAGCTTAGAGGTAGAGTCAATTTTATTTACAAACAAAAGATTATTGACATCGAGAAGGATGTTCAACAACCACTTAATTTTTTAAAGACGCCAATTCTTTTATTTTTCTTTCTATATCCCTTTTCGTTTTAAATATACTTTTTCTTCTATATGCTATTTTTAAAAGTCTTGTTATTTTTCCAAGTTTACCATATTTCTTTATTTCAATATTCATAAAATATTCATTAGAATAGTCTCTTTTAACTGCTCTAATAAAGCTTTTGATAATCCCAGTTCTTTTAATAATAATTTTTCCTTTTAATTGCGTGATAGGCTCTATTTCTTGAATTATATTACCTTCAATTAAAGCTTTTTTATCTTTCTTTTTTATATAATCAACTATATCATTATAGCAATAGATAAATTTTTTTCCTTCTTTGATTACTCCATATTTATTTTTCAACATACTCCTTATTATAGGTAGTTCTTTATCTTCTTCTTCATTACTCCCGATTAACCCTAATAATCTATCACAGTTTATAACTATATAATCACTATCATTTATATATTTTAATGAAGCAGTGGTTTTTCCTGAACCCTTTGTACCGATAATATTTACAACATTATCATCTGTTAAAACTTTTTCATAATCATCTTTATCTTTAAACATATTAATCTTATATTCTTTCATTCTAACCACCTAATACTCATTATAATCTGTAAATTGATATTGTCAATTTGCAAGTGTGTTTTTACTAAATTGACACCATTTAGTATTTATGAACTACGAGTTAAAACCCAAGTCCTTTTCTTCTAAAATTCATTTCTTTTTCTTTAGATGTATCTTTTATAATCAATGAAATATCAGAATCGTTATATAAGTGGTTATCATAAAAATCCTTAATTTGAGTCCTCTTCCCTTTTTGTTTCTCCAAAAATTTACTAATAATAAAAAGTTCGAAATAATCAATATCATGATTAAAAAACTATTTCAGTGAAGTAAGTCAAAGCTTTCCCCAGAAGAACTTGAAAAAAAACTTTTCATTGACATATAATTTACTATGGTGATGCATGTGTCAAAAAAAATAATCCCGGTTATTCTTCTCCTTCTTTTTATTGGAGCATTCTTTTTTATCAAGGTAAATGCAACGATAGAAGAACTCCCTCTTTTAGGAAGAGTCATCTTTGTTGACCCTGGCCATGGAGGTCGTGATCCAGGGGCTATGGTGGGGAAGACAATGGAGAAGGATATTGTATTAGAGATTTCCTATGTCCTAAGAGATGCTCTTATGGAAAAAGGTGCTATAGTTTATATGACAAGAGATAGCGATGAAGACCTATCAAGTGAATGGGACCCTAGAAAAAAAAGAGGCGATTTGTATAGAAGACTTTTAATGTACAAAAAATATAATGCCGAACTCTATCTTTCCATACATATTAATGCGGGGAATTCTTCAAATGATAGAGGAGCAGAAGTTTTGTATCATAAGATTAATAAAAATAATAAAATCTTTGGAGAAATCTTGATGAAGAATTTTAAAACCGATTTAAAAACGACGAGAAAATTACTCACGACGGACCTTTATATGTATAAGAATACAACCGTACCAGGAGTGTTAATCGAATGTGGTTTTATTACTAATCCAGATGAGAGATACTTAATGCAAACAGAAAAGTATCAAAAAAAAATAGCAGACTCGATTACCAAGTCTGTTATAGAATACTTTCACTAGCTTTGATTAATTTTGTATTAGGGTAATAATGCATCAAGATTTGTTGATAAGTATATCCCGAATCTTCCATTGCTTTTGCTCCACATTTGCTAAGTCCAAGACCATGGCCACAACCTTTGGTTAGAAAAGTAGTATAATCTTTATTTACTTCAACGGTATAGCAATTCGAAGAAAGACCTAAAGAACGAGCGAGTAGCAAGCCATCAAAAACCTTGTTTTCAAATTGAATATAAAGAACATTGTAAGCACTAGAACTCTTTAAAATCTTAACAGGCATTCCTTCATAGATTTTTGTATCCAATAATTTTGATAAATATAAATTACTCACTTTACGATATCTTACAAAAGTGGAGGTATCATTTTCCATACTAGGAACAGAAGTCAAATAAGGATAAGCAAGTTTTAAAATATTTTGGGACTCTTCTGTACGCCCTAAATTTTGATAGTGACTATAACACTCGATATATTCATGATTAAAGGTTAATGCTTCTCTACTTGTTTCTAAAATAGCATCGATTACTTGGGACCGATACTCCTTAAATTTATCTTTCCATAATAATTTTAAATAGTTTTTATCGAAATAAAGTTGGAATTGATTTAACTCTTGTAATTTTTTCTTTTCTTTCAATACCTTTAGAAGGTAAGTCCTTGCTAAAACGGCTTGGGCTTTTAAACATTCTGGGTGGTCGATAAATGGCATTTCTCTGGCAACGACACCAAATAGATATTCTCCGATTTTCATTTCCTCTAAAATTCCACTACTGCGTCTTACATCAATTAATTTTAGACCTGGATTGGTATCTGGGTCAAAAAAGTCTACTCGAGTTTTCTTCCCATAACGGATATATTCAATATATTTGGGCTTTTTAAAAAAATCTTTTAATTGAAGTCTCCCGACAATGACATCTTCAACCACTAAGTAAATATCTCGTCCTTTGTAAGGAATTTCTAAGTTTTCTAAATAATTTTTTGCCGAAGATAAAACATCTTGATTATCTTTTACAATATACATATCTTCAGAAATTTCATAATTTGCACTAAAATATAAATAAATCGTACTACGCCCATTTGTCGTTGTTACTAAATGCTTATAAAACATAGTTATCACCTAGTAATAGAATGAGCTAAAGAAAAGAGATTATACGTAGAATTTAAAAGGAAAAGTATTTGAGCGGATAATGTTCTTCCGTGTCTCTTCCTGTCAGATAGGAAACATTTTTTAAAATTTCTTCTAAATTTCCTTCATCATTGTAAATATATTTTTGTAAATTTTTAATTAATGCAACACATTCAGAAAGACTAGAAGTGTAAATATCTAAAAGCGATGTTTTGGCCTTTATTTTTCTACTTGTTGGATGATACCAAGTTTTATGTGCTAAATTGAATAAAGATGTATCTAGCTTATAATGATAAGAAAGCGGAGTTTTTCTTCTGAAATCAGGAGGTGATATTTTATCTACAATTTGATAAAATCTTTTTTTGCATCCAAATTTATCTTGTCGAAAAACTTGATAAAATATACGCATATCGGCAAGTGCTCTAGTGTAAAATTTTGTCATATGATTGATGTCAAATGTTTCTTTGAATGTAAAGTCAATGACCTCGTTCAACGTACTTTCAAACGATGTTTTAGGAATACAGAAGGTAGCTGATGAAAATTTCCAAGGCTTTTTTCTTTCTCTTAAACTGATGAGATAGCAATCGAGGATAGACTCTAACTCACCATGTTTCATATTATAACGATAAGTTTTTTCGTCTTCCTTTTGAAATACTCCAGTTTGATAGATGACAAAAGGATGAATATTTGCATCTAAAATATAATGACTTAAGGCGCCATAAAGAAAAGCCATGACTTCGGCGTTATGGGCATAGCCATTATATTTAATATAATGAATCATTCTTTCAAAGTATAAAAATGTATGATGGTCATGAAAAAATTCACCAAATTCTCGAATGCGTGCTCCCTTTTTGGGATACCATATCTTATAAAAGAATAAAGGGTCCATTCCTTGAGAAGCGACTCGCATCGTATCTTTTTCATCGACTAAAAAACGTTTAGTTTCAATATCTAGTTTTTCATAAACATCTAAAATAAAATAAGCATGGGTAACACTACTTGCCATAGGAATCCTCCTTTAGTTAACATTATAACAAGAATTGAAAAGAATGGAAATGGAAAAATGCCTTAGAAAATCTGTAAGTTTTATCTCTTGATTTTATCTGGTACAGGGTCATATCCGTATCCTCCCCAAGGATTGCACCTACAAATTCGTTTAATAGTTAATATACTTCCACGAAACGCACCAAATCTTTCGATGGCAACTAACGCATATTCAGAACAGGTCGGAGTAAATCGGCAAAAATTGTGCCAGAAACCGGGAATCTTCTGATAAAGACGAATTAGATAAATGAGTACAGTTTTCATAGATTCTCCTTCCTAACTTTTTTATATTTCTCTCAATAATGTTTAGTAAAATTCTTTTTCTTTTCTTATCATAACAAAAAACTACTAGAATTTCTATTTTTTTCTAGTAGTTTTATTTGTCTAACGATGTTTTATTTTGCCAAACTAGATAAAATTAGATTACTGATTTCTGTTGGATTTTCGATAGGAAGTCCTTCAATCAATCTTGCTTGGGCATATAAGATTTTGCTATAGTTTTTTAATTCCTCCGGATTTTCTTTCGCGAGAGTTTCTATTTTTTTCGCAATTTCATGATTTTCGTTGATTTCTAAAATTGTAGAGGCTTTCACTTTTTCTTCTGTTGGCATCGCATTGATGACCTTTTCCATTTCGACAGATACGCCACCAGTACTACTTAAGCAAACCGGATGATTTTTTAATTTGTTGGTAAATCGAACTTCGGTTACTTCACCAATTGCCTCTTTCATTAAAGTGAATAATTCTTTGCAATCTTCATTTTTCTTATTTAATTCTGCTTTTTCTTCTTCACTAGCTAAATCTGCTTCTTCGCTACAAACATTCACAAAGTGTTTATCTTTATAAGTATGTAACATAGAAATAGTAAATTCATCGACATAATCTGTAAGATATAAGATTTCATATCCCTTTTCTTTAACTGCTTCTACTTGAGGAAGCATAGAAACTTTACTAATCGATTCACCACAAGCATAGTAAATTTTTTCTTGTCCGTCTTGTAATCTAGAAATGTATTCTTCAAGTGTTGTTAATTTTTCATCATGAGAGGAAGCAAACATCAATAAATCTTGTAATTTCTCATTATTCATTCCGTAGCTATTATAAATTCCAAATTTGATATTGTTTCCGAATGCTTGGAAGAATTTGATATAATCTTCTCTCGCCTCTTTTTGCATAGTTAATAATTCTTTATGAATTTTTGATTCGATGTTTTTTGCAATCACTTGTAATTTTCTTTCTTGTTGTAAGGTCTCTCTAGAAATATTTAAAGACAGGTCAGAGCTATCGACGACACCTTTGACAAAGCTAAAGTAGTCTGGTAATAAATCACTACATTTTTCCATAATTAGGACACCATTAGAATAAAGTTGAAGTCCTTTTTCAAATTCCTTAGTGTAATAATCAAAAGGGGCATGAGATGGGATAAACAGAATAGAAGAATAAGAAATTGTTCCTTCAGTATCCACATGCATCCATTTTAATGGCTTTTCGTAATCAAAGAACTTATCGCTATAGAATGTTTGATACTCTTCATCCTTAATTTTCTTTTTCTCTTTTTTCCAAAGTGGAACTAAACTATTGAAAGTTTCCATTTTCTTTTCGATTTCATATTCGTCTTTTGTTCCTTCTTTTAATGTTTTCTTTTCTACTTCCATTTGAATCGGATAAGTAATGTAATCGGAATATTTCTTGACTAGTTCACGAATGGTATATTCTTCTAAATATTTAGCATAGTTTTCCTCTTCTGTATCTTCTTTTAGGGTTAGAATGATATCGGTTCCATAAGTCTCTTTATCAGTACTTTCTAAGGTATATCCATTAACCCCTTCGCTTTCCCAAAGAGATGCGTTTTCTTCATTAAACTTTCTAGAAATGACTTGTACCTTTTGAGCAACCATAAAAGAGGAATAGAATCCTACCCCAAATTGTCCAATAATGTCTATATCCTTCTTGTGTTCATTTTCGTTTTTAAAGTCAAAAGACCCACTCTTCGCAATTGTTCCTAGGTTTTCTTCTAATTCCGCTTGACTCATACCGCAACCATTATCAGAAATCGTAAGGGTTCTTGCCTCTTTATCAACCGAGATAGTGATTTTAAATTGGCTTTTATCGACTTCGATTGTACTGTCGGTTAAAGAGCGATAGTGTAATTTATCAATTGCATCAGATGCATTAGAAATTAGTTCTCGTAAGAAAATTTCTTTGTTTGTATAAATGGAATTAATCATTAAATCCATTAGTTTTTTTGATTCGGCTTTAAATTGTTTTTTTGCCATTTTCTCATCTCCTTTAAATTGATGTACTTATCATAGCACTGGTTTTAGCACTTGTCAATAATTAGTGCTAATTATTTTGCAAACTTATAAAAAGCAAAAAAGCATCCATCTTGTGCATGGTAAAAACAAGAGTATAAGGAGAGTTTCAACAAATTTGATGAATTAAAAATTTCCCCAAGCGCCCCACGCATCAGATGTAAAGTCTTCTCTCTTTGTGCTTTTAAATAGAGATTGAAATACGAACGATATATATCGAAATATAACGAAAAGAGAACAATTGAAAGAAAAAGAAAGTCTAAGAAAATCGATTTGTGACACATTCCACAATTTCCCACAATTTTTTCATATCTTTTTTATAATTGTATGTTATAATTTTTAGTGTAGATGAGGAAAGTGATAAAATGCAAAAGATATTTAAAACAATACATGAGCAAATAGAAATCCTAAAATTTAAAGGCGTTCAAATAGAAGATGAAGAATATGCCAATAAAGTTCTATTAAGAGAGAATTATTTCTTTCTAAGTGGATATCGACATCCGTTTATAGATACTCAAACAGGAAAATATTTACCAGGTACAACCTTTGAAGAAATGTATAGTTTATTCTTGTTTGACCGTACACTAAGAACGATTTTGTTTAAAAACTTGTTAATTGTAGAGAACAATTTGAAATCGATAATTTCTTATCAATTATCGAAAATGTATGGATATAAAGAAGTCGATTACTTAAAACCGACAAACTTTACAACAGACCCATTAAAGTCTAGACAAGTTAACGATATCTTAAAAAAGATGAAGCGACAGGTAAGAGTGAATGCCAACCAACATACAGCAACATACCACTATATGAATAATTATGGATATATTCCTTTATGGATTATGGTAAAAGTGTTATCTTTTGGTATTGTTGGAGAATTATATACCATATTAAAAAGGAAAGACAAAGAGGAGATTGCTGAAATTTTCGAAGTAGAGTCCAATTTTTTAGAAACCTCGCTTCCGTTACTTGCGAACTACAGAAATCTTTGTGCGCATGAAGAAATTGTCTATGAAAATAGAACCCAGAAGAAAATCGAGGGAACGATTTATCATGCCTTACTAAAAATTGACAAAGAAGATGGAGAATACAAAAAAGGAACGAATGATATTTTTGCACTAATTATTGTATTAAAGGAACTGTTAGATAATGAAAGTTTAAATAATATGATGATTGAAATTGATGATGCAATTCACAACTTAGAGTATAATCTACACACGATTCCCTTAGAGAAAATATTAAATCGAATGGGATTTCCAAAGGAGTATATGATGATAAAAAATATTAATAAGAAGGTGGAAGAATGAGAGAAAAATTTGTAAATTTATTAGGATTATTTGCGGTATTTGTATTAGGGGGAATGTTTAATTACTATGTGATTTTAGATGGAAAGATGCCTAATCAAATAGTGACGAATACGAAAACGGAAACAACGGGGGTAGTCAAATGTGCAAATGATATCAAACTTGATGAAACAGGGATTGCGACTTCGGTTGGAAAAATTTATGATGCAACGGTGACCATTCAGAATTATAAAGGAAGTAAAGTAGCTTCATCAGGAAGTGGTTTTGTCTATAAAAAAGAAGGAGACAAAGCTTATATTATGACGAATCACCATGTAGTTGATGGTAATGATAAATTGATGATTACGATGTCTAATGATAATCAAGTAGAAGGTCGTGTTCTCGGTAGTGACCAGTATTTAGACCTTGCAGTAGTAGAGATTGATGCTAGTGTAGTAACACAGGTAGCAACGATTGGAACGAGTGAAAATTCAAATGTTGGAGATACCGTATTTACTGTAGGAACTCCAGTGGGATATGAATATCGTGGTTCAGTAACGAGAGGAAGTCTTTCTGGAAAGAATCGTATGGTATCCGTAAGTGTAACTTCTACAGAAGATTGGATTATGAAGGTATTACAAATTGATGCAGCAATTAATCCCGGAAATAGCGGAGGACCTCTATTAAATGCAAATGGAGAAGTGATTGGAATCAATTCTTTAAAATTAGTAGAAGATAAAATTGAGGGTATGGGATTTGCGATTCCTATTGAATATGCAATGAAGTATGTTGAAGAATTAGAAAATGGGAAAAAAATTGAAAGACCTTATATTGGTGTTACGATGTTAAATGCAACAGAGACTTATCAATTATTAAGACAAGGAATTCAACTTGATTCTTCAATTGAGTCAGGAGTAGTAATATTAGGAACGGAAAAAGATAGTCCAGCAGCTAAAGCCGGCCTACAAAAAGGTGATGTCATCTTGAAAATTGGAGATAAATCAGTAGATAATGTGGCTTACTTAAAATATGAATTATATCAATATCAAGTAGGTGATAGTGTAGAAGTCACTTGTATTAGGGGAAATAAAACATTTAATGCGACATTGACCTTAGGAAAATCGGCAACGAATTAAAAATGCGAACGAGATTCGTATTTTTTTTTGAGAAATTTTGCTGAAAAAATGAAAAAGTAGTTTTCATTCAAAAAAAGTTATGGTATAATCATATACGTAACTTGCCCGAGTGGTGGAATGGTAGACGCGATGGACTCAAAATCCATTGGTAGCAATACCGTGTCGGTTCAAGTCCGACCTCGGGCACCATATAGATAGGAAACTCGAACTTTTTATTCGAGAGTAATAAATATTAACTAGAAGTACCGTCTAGTTTTTTTGTTATTTGAGAATGGAAGTGATGAGTTATGAAGGAAGTATAGGAATTAGAGTTTGATAAGGAAATTTTAAAAAGACTCTTAATGATATGTAGATTTGCTTGTGTTAAGCCTATTATTAAACAAGGATGGATTGGTTACAATAAATTAGACAAAAAAGAAAAGGACCACGATTATTTTTAAAATCGTAGTCCATAAATACTAAATGTTGTCAATTTAGTAAACACACTTGTACATTGACAACATCAATGAACGTGTGAATTTTACCATCTTATATTTTCTATTAATAAATCTTTAGGCAAATCAAATAATTCATTATGTCTAACATTAATTATTTTATTTGCTATATTAAAAATTGTAAAAATAGATAGTTCATCAAAGTTATTAATTTTTTCCATCATTAAATTCCAAATATCACCATTTCTTATTAAATCTAAAGTTTTATAACCCTTTTCAGTTAGACATTTAATTTTGTGATCTCTAAAAACATCATTATCATCATAACTAACTTTATCAAGTACAGTTAAATAATGTTCTTTATTGAATAAAGTTACTATAAATAGTACATCTTCAATAGTAAATTCTGAGATTTTTTCATGTAATTTTGCCACTGTTAAAGTTTCTCCATTAGGAATTTTTTCAACTTCTAATAAGATTTTTCTCGCACAATTGTTATTTATTTTCATAAAGTTATCTCCTCCTTAGATAGTATTATATCATAATCACTAAAAAAAAACATGATATACTATAGTCAGTTAATAAATTATTACTGACTATTTTTTTTACTCAAGGAGTTGTTGTACTTCTCTCTCTCGGGCACCACTAAGAAATCTGTTCGAACTATTCGAACTTTTAGCTATAGAATCAATCGAAAGATTGGTTTTTTCTGTTTTAGAAAGAAATTATAGGAAAGGTTGTGTCTATATGCGAAATTGATATGGTGGGAATCTTTAAAGAAACGTTCGAGAATATAAAATAACGTGTGTAAGTTAAGGGAAAATTACACACTTTTCTTGACACGCTTTGATAGGTTCTTTTTTAATCATGACATTAATTATCTCAAAATTTTTATCATTATGAGTAAATTTTTGATTTTTGGAGTAACAAAAAAAGGGAGAGGAAAATTGTCTCTTCCTCAAATCCCTTATTCTTTACTTTCTTCTGTTTTTTCACTCGTTGTAGATGTTTCTTTTTTATTTTTATTTTTGATTAGGATATATCCTCCAATACCTGCGATAATTGCTGCTATACTACCAAGACAAATCCATATAAGAGGAATCTTTTCTCCATCGTTCTTGCTCGATTCATACTCTCCATCATTGATTTCTAAATCTGAACTAGGTACTTTCTCATCATCTTTATTTTCTTCTTCGTTGTCCTGATTATCTTCCTCTTGTTCATTGTCACTATCTGTATTCTCTTCATTATCTGTTGCATGGTTACCGCTGTTATTTCCATTATTGTTTCCGCTGTTATTTCCATTATTGTTTCCGCTGTTATTATTTCCACTATTTCCCGGCTTTTCTTCCGCTGGTGGTGTTGGATTTTCCTCTTCTTCTGTATTATCATCAGGAATCAAAGTATAATAGAAATCTTTATCTCCATCGGTTGTTAAATTTTCTTTAGTTACTGTCTGGTAATCCATATCTGTAACACTTAATTTATTTAATTCAACATTGAAGGTAGTACTTTCTTTTTGTGCAACTACTTTAATTTTTCCAATTCGTACATTCCCATCGGCATCTGCTAAGTTTTTCTTTGCATCCCCTGTTGCTAGATAAATACGAATCATGTTGTTTTCTTTATCATAGGTGTATTTTTTAATGTATTTTTCTTCTAGCTCTCGGTTCCATTCGACTTTTTCCAAAGATACATTTCCTGTTAGTTTTAGATTTACATCCATTGCACCAACATATCCTGTATCTGCTGTAACGATTAGTTCTACTTCTCCATTTCCGCCACTAGTTCGGTAAAGTGTTGCTGCATTAGTTTGAAACGGATGAAGAAGAATCAATGTAGTTATCAGTAAACTTGTAATTATCTTCTTCATTTCGTCTCTCCTTTAGTACTATCAACAATTTCTAAAGATGGTAAATTTTCATATGGCTTTAAATCGTCTTTGCTAACTCTCATCGAAGTACTTGTTAGACGCTGTCCGTCATTAGATAAAGCATCATCCACGCGGTAAAGTTCTGCTCTTACATTTCTGTTTCTGAAAGACTCATAAGAATCTTTATCTACTACATAGAACCAAGTTCCACTAGCGATTTCATCCACATTTCCATTGTTATCGAGACTAGCAAATAAGAAGTTTTCATGAACACATCCTGTTGTGCTATCACATAATAATTCTCCTGTATCTGCATCTACTAATAATACAACATTAAATGCTGGATTTCCACGATAATCTCCTTTGAAGATTACAGAACCAGCTTGAATGCGTTCCTCTTCTCCCTGGTCGTTTCGATAAACATAGTCAGAAGCTAATACACCAATTCCGTCTTTTGTCATTTCTACGTTATCTCCAGGAGGAGCAATGACATCAATTTCCGCTGCACTAATTCCTGTTCCACCGATAGACTCAATTTTAATGTAACCAATATCACTATAAGTCCATAATTGATTTCCACCAGTCGTTCCTTCTTTATCGAAGTAAATTAATGCTTCATGATTTTCATTGAAAGTGAACGTTCCTTGTTTTGCTAATGTCCAGTTTTCACGGTCACGACTTACATAAACTTTATATTTCGTCATCGTGTTTTCTAAGCGAACTCCATTATTGGTTGCCGCACGATATTTTATTCCGGCAATATCCATTGTACGGTTCATATCGATAATTAAATATGGTGCAGTTTTATCGTTTTTATTTACTCGTTTTGTTCCATTGAAAATCGTTGTGATATCCCCATCAATTGCTTGATACATTTTTAATTCCTCATAGTTCATCTCTGGATTTTCATGGTCGATTGATTCATTTTCTTCCATCATGTTTGAAGAAATTGTAAAGTTATCTTTAGGGATACTTCCATCATGAGAAACTTTTACTTCATCAAGTTTTACACTTGCTGTTTTATTCAATAGTTTATCGTAAGCGGTAACTTCATAAGTCAAGGCCTGATTATTCAAAGTTCCAATATTATCTGTAAATTCGTTTTCTCTAACAAAAGCGATAACGACTCCATTTCTTTTAATTTCGTATCCTAAAATACTACTTGTATTCGTATTGTTTTCTACTTGGAATGATAAGGTATAGCGTTTATTTTGATTATCAGCAAGCTTCATTGTTGCACTTACCGTTGATGCGCTATCCATTCTCGTACCACCATTTCTTCTGTATCTGCGTGCATCATCATTGAGATAATAAATCGCACGAGTTTCTTTTTCTAGGTTATTTTCCTTCATATATGCTTTGACTTTATCGGTGATAACGATTCCCCATTTTTCAAAGAATTCAGTTAAGTCACGTTCTGCGGCAATCGAAGCATAAAGAACGGTTAATTCATCTTTTGTGTATCCAGAAAGTGGTTGATTTCTCATGATTTTATTCATTCTTGCATAGATAGAGTTAGTATCATTTATGGTTAACGTATCATCATAAGCAAGGTGAAGTTGCCAATACATTCCTAGAGTTGTAAATACATCTGATGATTTTCCGAATGTATTCGATGTAACTTTTTGATAAATTTTGTCTGTTTTTGCCTCGATTCTAGAAGTTGCTTTGTCATCGTTAGTTTGGGCAAGTAATGAGAATACGTTATTCGTTACCTCGGCATAAGAAATTGCTCCTTGGTTAATTTGATGTCCAATTTCATGAGAGATTCCCCATCCGAAATATCCTGTCGTTGAAATCGTTCCATTTTCGTTGGTATTTGGTCTTCCTTGCATTAGTCCTGGTACTGAACCATGCCCAACTCCTACATGGTCACCACTCGCATACATAAATGCCCCATCAAACATTCTCATTGCACGAATATTTACACGAGATGCTGGTGTTTTGTCTTTGGCATTTGTTGCATTCTCAGATAACCCTTTATGACGATAGAATAATCCCATCATCTCTTCAAAAGCAATTAAAGAGTTGGTTAGTCGGTCTACCATTTGGTCTTTGCTCGTTAAAGAAGCTTTAATTCCATCATAAGCACTGGTTGCTGCAACAGAGAATAATCCGTTTTTAGTACCGATTTCCGTTACATTCAATACACTCGTTGCTTTATCAAAAGTGCTTCCTTCTTTTTGATAAATTTCTGGTAATTGTTGATTATAGATTTCTAGTTCATCGATATAAGTGGCTACTTTTGCTCTAATTTCATCTCTATTTGTTAGTGTGTGAACATCTAATGTTGGGATTTTTACACCACCACTTACTCTGACTTTAATTTCCCCAGATGGTTTTGAATTAGGATATCGAACATAGATAGATCCACCTCTTTCTTTATCCATAGAACCAATTTTTGGAACAATAATAATATTTTGTCCTTTTTTAAGATTTACAACTTGTTTCCATACTGATGCTTCAGCATAGTACTGTGTGAATACTAATTGTGGAAGAACATTTCCTGTCGTCCCTACATAAACCGCAATTTCTTCTCCTGCGCGAACAGAAACACCAAGTGGTTGTAAATCGCTTAATGATGAAAATCCAAGATGTCCATTCTTTGAAGTAGAAAAATTCTGGTCTACAATCATCGAATCATGAAGTGCTGTATCATTTAAGATTTTTCTTGCGTATTCAAGTTCTGATAATGCAGTTTTTCTAAATGGGTGATATTCCCCACTAACTTCATCTATGGTATTAGCACGTTCTTCTAAAGCTTCAATATCGGCAAGGGTTACGTTTTCTTTTAATTCTACTCTTAAATCATCTAGGAATAAATTTCCAATATCATCCATTAATGGATTATAGTAATAGAATAGAATTTCACGTAGTGCTAATTTATTTATTGTATGAGCATTATTAGCAATACTTACTTGCACTTGTGAAGTCGTAATTGGTGAGAAATCAAAACGATAATATCTTTGCCCATTTGGACTAGTTTGTGTGCTTACTGTTCTTTGATGTAACGTTTTTGTCTCTCCATTTTCCACGTAGCGAAGAGAGATGTATACTACAGGAGTATCTTCATTTGCCACTAAGAAAATGTGGTCCATCGTATATTCTTTATCAAAGGTGAACGTTGGTCCGTGTTGTCCAGCATTATATCCTCCAACGTCCCAAGTATTGGCTTGCCAGAAGGTATCATAAGAATTATCGACGAGGGCAAATTCGCTCGCATTATTGCTATTGGTTCCATAAGTTACGGATTTAATATGTGCAGTAGGAACACCAATTCCATTGGAAGTGTTGATTAATCCAAATTTTTCTAAATCTGGTAAGGCGTGTGCTAAAGTTTTGGCAACGGCAATTTCACTTCCTGGACCCTCTCCTAAATCATTATTTCCTGTCAAATAAATTTGATAAGTCATCTCTCCTTCTAGATTCATTAAAGAATATTTACATCCATTAATGTTCTTGATGACTTGATATTCGCTATCGGACTCTTTTTTGTAGAAAAGATTATAGCTTGTTGTATCTTTCATGTCTTTCCAACTTACGTTGATTCCACCATAGACGGCATTTGCTACGACCATATCTACTTTTGGTGGTTTTCGATTTGGAATTGGCATGAATTCTACTGTATTTGAATATGCACTTTTCCATTCTCCATTTACGGCTCTTATGCTTACTTGATAAGTTGTATAATTTTCTAATCCTTTAATTTCATAAGTCGTATAAGAAGTTTGGTAAATGATATTTTCTGTAATTTGACCATTTTCTAAAGTCTGTACTAAGATTTCATAACCGGTTACATTAGGTAAGTTATCAAAAGTAACATTGGCTTGTTCACTTCCGATTTCAACTTTAATGTTTTTAGGAAATTCCATTTTTGGTGCAGGAACTTCTTCATAAACATTATTTAAAAATTCTACTTCCGTAATGTCGGCAAGTTTTTTGCTTGATGTTTTGGTAATCTTAATGGTTACTTTTTTTACTGCAACTTGCCCTAAAAGGTCAATGACAATCGTGTCTGCACTCGCTTTATCGGTAAAATAGTGAATGTTATCTGCGTGACTAAGTCCGCCTTTGAAAGTAGAAATTTTTCCTTTTTCATCTTCGATTTCGAGAATGATTTCTTCTGGTTTATTTTCTACACCCACGTCAATTCTAATTTGACTCATTAGGTTAGGACGTTCCATCATCACGGATAGTATAGCCGGATTAGATTCTGAAATTTCTTCATTTTGCTTTTCTGGCTTTACTGTCACACTACCTTCTTCTTGAAATAGATTTTTTGCTTCTCCTTCAAGGATACTTTCTACTTTGATATTAGATGCATCTATCATTACCGAAGTATCTAAAATGCTTTCTTTTCTATTTTCTTGATTGATGGTACTTGCAGTAATCGCAATATCTGTGATATCAATTTTTCCGTCTCTGTTTAAATCATACTTTAAAATGTCTGATTGAACAGTACTATCAATATGACGAATGATATCGTTAATATCGCTATCGTTTACTGTATTGTCTTTGTTAACATCCCCTGCTTCGAACATTCCTGTTTCGTTGGTAATGGTTACTCTTTTGGCATAAGTATCTAGTTTTACGTCTTTAACGGCATATGTTTTATAACCATTTCCAGCAAGTTCAATTGTATAGGTACCTTTTTTTAGATGATAGATAGTGATAGAGTAATATTTTACATCTTCTTCACTTAAACCATTTAAAACGCTACCTTCTTTATCTAGTTTTCGTATAGACACTTCTCCTTTTTGACTTCCTAAGTTGTAAGTGCCTTGTTTCACCTCAGTAATTCCGTTAAAGTCAAGTTTTTGTTGGTTACCCTCTTGGTCTTTAAGAATTACTGCGATATTCGAATTTTCCACATTTTTAATTGGCAAAACAAACTTGATGTCAATTTCTAAGTTTCCCGTTGCTTCTATGCCATCGATGTGGTAAATTTCTTTTTGAAGGGTGTCCTTGTTATCAGTACTATCATTTTTATCCAAAGTTTCTTTACTCTCTTTGGAAACTGATGGAGTAGGACCTTCTTCTTTTTTTGCATCAGGTTCTTTGGGAAGAGTTTCATCGGTTGATTCTTTTTGATTTTCAGTCGTTTTTTGCTCTTCATCATTTGGTGTCGATTCTTCATTTTGCTCTTCTTCCTTTGCTTCTTCTATCGCAGGTGCTTTGTTCTCTTCTTCTGATATGTCGGCTTCTTGTTTTTCTTCAACGGTAGGTGTGTTTTCTTGCTGTTCTTGAATTGCTTCTGCTGCGGCAATAAACGTTGGTGCAAAGAAGTCAAAGGTTAAACTTAACGCTAATATGAAACTGATACAACGTTTCATTTTCATTACTCTCCTTTCTTATTGATAGTATATAAATCATACCATAATCGAAAAATCCATTCAAGCCATTTCGACAATTTTGTTTCCTTCTTGAAGAAATTTTTCAACCGATTTATTTTATGCCAAAATTTTCTTTATTTTGTCATCATTTTATCTCATTTTATTTAAATTTTTTTTAAATTATGGTATGATGTTACTAGAATATGGGTGATAAGAGTGAAGAAGTTAAACGAACGTGGATTTTCTATTCTAGAGTTAGTTTTGAGCTTTACATTGATTTCTATTTTGGTAATGGGAATGCTTGGAATTGTCTTAAATTATCGGAGTACGGTTAAGGTTTCTACGAGAAGAATCGGATTAACGGAATTTAAAAGTACGGTGACTAGTACAATTCAAGAGGATATTTTAAAGTTTGGCGTTTCTAGTATTAACCGGTGTTCTAATGGTGCTGGTGGCGTAAAAATGACTTGTGTTGTATTTCATTTTCGTAATGGGACATCTAAAAATTTGGAATACTTTAATACAGCAATCAATAATCGTTATATTCAGTATGGGACAAGAAGATTTCCTATTGAGGAAGTGATTCGAACAGAGTATCCTAGTTTGAGTGATGCAACGATTCATCTTCCCTCAGATAGAAATGGGATTACACTAGAGACGAAGTCTGTTGGCGGAAGTGTTGTTTATAAAGTTCATCTTCCCATTTCTGCCGATGATTTTAGTGAAGATTTTGGCATTCTGATCGTCACTACAAATAATGCGGTAATCTCTCCTGTTATTCCCTACTAAAAAAACAAGCTGCTTTAATGGCAACTTGTTTTTAATAAATCTCTAATTTCTTCTAGTAAAATGACTTCCTCACTTTTTTTTGGCGTTTCTTCCTTTTTCTGTTCTTCTTTGTGCATTAATTTGTTGGTGATTTTTACGAATAGGAAAATACAAAAGGCAACAATTAAGAAATCAATGACATTTTGTATAAAGTTCCCATAATGAATTTCGACCTGATTAATTTTCAGTGTCAATCCAGTAAAATCGATTCCTCCTAGTAGCATTCCGATTAAAGGCATTAAGATGTCGTTCACTAGTGAGGTAACAATTTTTCCAAAAGCACTTCCGATAATCACACCAACGGCAAGTTCAACGACGTTTCCCCTCATGATAAATTGTTTAAATTCTTGTGTTAATTTCTTCATTTTTATTTCATTCCTTACTTTATTTTATTCTAGGTGAAGTGCTACCAAGAGCCTCCTCCACCTCCACCGAATCCTCCTCCTGAGAATCCTCCACCACCAGAAAATCCTCCGCTAGAAGAGCTTCCATTAGAAGAGTCCGGAGTAGATGAAAATGTTGTGGTTGCTCTTGTCATCGTACGGTTAATGAATCGATTAAAGTAGATAATATCAAATGTCGACATATGGTCATACCAAATCGGTGGTTCAAGGGCAATTCCCTCAAATTTTTTCATCCATTTGTCACTAATTCCAAAAACATAAGTGAATGGTAGAATATCATAGAAGTAAGTTGGGTCTTCTTCTACTAACATTTCGAGTTTTTCTTTTTCCGCGACTTCTAAAAAGTTTCTAAATCCTAAAATTTTTCCTGTGATTTCATCTCCATAAGGGGTTCTTTTAGATGCGTACAGGTAACAGTTTATCAAGATAAGTATCGCAATATAAGAGAAGATAAATACAAGCATGTAGCTTATCTCATCCATGGAAAACAAAGATATTGTGCTAATAATAATGGGAACAAGCAATACTATTCCTCCAATTGTACGATTGCTTTTGTATCCCTTTCTTTTTTGATTTACTAAATAACTAATTGCTAAAGAGATACCTAGGATAAGAATCGACAAGAGAATCATTGTCGATATATAGGTGTATTCTTCTTCTACGGCAAAGTAAAGAACATCTAGAAGGAACACTCCAATAAGTAAAACTCCAAGAAAAAATTTGGTAACTCCCCGATTTTCATATATTTTGCTCTTTAGTTTATGGATACGAAGGGAAATTGCGTTGATGGTTTTATAGAATTTATCTTTTAAGTCTTTTTCTTCCACAATATTTTTATTTGCAAATAAACCTCCGAGGAAAATCCGTTCTGCCTCATTTTCTCCATCATAATCTTTTAATTTAGTGATTTTAAAACTTTTTCTTCCACTTTCTTCTATTTTTAAGTAGCCTTTATTTGCTAGATAAATGAGTAAAGATACAACGTCTTTATTTTCACTAAATCCTTTATAAATGTAGCCAAGTTCTGCGGAGTTATACCCATCTGGTGGATAAAATTCTACAGTTTCTATCACTTCGTTATCTTTTCCATATTTTTTAAAGATAGCATAACCAATCCCTGAAATGGTGATTACAAGTATAGACATAAGTATGCTTCCGCTTGTAACTTTTTCTCTTATAAAGTAGCCTTCTTCTAATTCAATTCGGGTAGTTATCCCCTCTCTTGGCATCAATGTTCTAAGTACAGTTCCATAGATTTTATTTTCATCAAACTTGACATCGACATCATTAGTTCCTG
Organism: uncultured Bacilli bacterium; assembly: GCA_910587725.1. GTDB lineage: Bacteria > Bacillota_I > Bacilli_A > RF39 > UBA660 > MGBC162581. Next base: position 2,893 of record CAJUNG010000001.1, on the reverse strand, counting down.
TTGTTCCATAACTTCCTGTTGACAATCCAAACTTTGATTTATCATAGTCCTTTGGCATAGTAATCGTGAATGTTACGTTTGATAATGTCGTATCCCATCCTGTACCAATGATATTGAAGTATAATTCGTCAAAGTCTTTATTTTTATCATTTCCTAAGTCGTAAAGATAAGAGATTTGATAAGTCTTATTTCCTGTTACCGTTCTATTTTCATCACCAATTCGAATCACTTTATTTCCATTTTCGGTTGACAGTTCAAAGTTATCATTGACACTTATTCCTTTTATCTTTACATTTTTTGTCATTGTTGTACCGTCTAGTCTTGTAATTTTATTCCTGATGGGAATATAGCGAAAAATTCCATGTTTAGGGACTTTGAAGTTTGCGGTAATGGTCTCTTTTACCTCCATAGTATTATTTTCGTTTACCACAATGTCCATATGATATTTAGTGATTTCATAATTTTCTGCAAATGCTAGAGATGGAACCAGAAAAAAAAGAAAACTTGTTAAAATAAGAAATACTTTTTTCATTAGAATTCTACCTTAACGTTTTCTCTTTCGCTTGATTCAATTTCAAACATTTTTTCTGCCTTAAAGTGGAATATTCCTGCCACGATATTTCCAGGGAACATCTCTACTTTGTTGTTGAATCTACGAACAACGGCATTGTAGTATTTTCTAGCATTTGCAATATCTGCTTCAACTTTAGATAGTTGATTAGATAAATCTCTAAAGTTTTCGTTTGCTTTTAAATCAGGGTAGCTTTCTGCTAAAGCCATGATTTTGGTAATTCCATGGGATAAACTTTTATTTGCCTCAATTTTCTCTTCTGGTGTCATATTGTCATATGCGCTATTTCTTAGTTTTACGACTCCCTCTAATGTACTTTTTTCATGTTTGGCATATCCTTTTACGGTTTCTACTAAGTTCGGAATTAAATCCCATCTTTGTTTTAGGTAAACATCCATAGTTGAAAATGCTTCTTTTACTGTATTTCTTAATCCTATCATTCCATTATAGCTTGCGATTAAGTATAATATTAATAAGACTAAAATTACGATGATGATAATTATTGGCCAATTCATATTATTTCATCTCCTTGTAGTATTATTATATCATAATTATTGATATTTGAGAAGTGAAATTTTAGGAAGAGATTTCTGGTTAGAGTTGTACAGTTTAACGAGGAAAGCAATGTTAATGGGATGAATCTATTTTTCATTTCGTCATAATACCAGTTTTTTTCTTTTCAAAATTGAGTGAGCGTTTGGGTTCAATTGATTACATAAGAAAACAACGCATTTTTATACGTTGCTATCTTCTAATGCTTCTAAGGATTGTTTTTTCGATTTAAAGTTTTTAAATCGAGCAATATCATTTTCACGATTGTTATATTGATATAATTTGCTTGCTTGTTGGTCATTTTTTCCAAAATAATAGTATTGGATACCTCCCCCTCTTCTGGAGTTAGCATCTCCTTGTGGATCAAAGTCATAAAATTCATGATTGATTTTTATATTGACGGTCGTATGTCTTAGTCCACCCCAGTTTCTCGCATTAATCGTATAGCTTTCTAACCCGAGTCTTCTTGTCAGTACCATAAATAATGCAGAATAATGGTCACAACTTCCATATTTATTTTGTAAAGCATGCATAGCAAGGGCAATTTCCCGTGCATCATTTCTATCTATTCCATACTCTGTTTCTAACTGGTTGACAAGGAAAAAATTAGTATCTGCTTGTTGATAACGCATAGAGTAAATGATATAGTCATAAATTGCTTTTACCTTTTCATAAGTGGTCATCGTAGTATTGGTAATTTCTGATAGTAGTTGTTCTACTTTTACATCTAGAACGTCATACCCTGTTTTTAACGGGTTTAGTGTTGTATAATTTAAAAGACAATCTATCCGTTTATCTATACAAAGTTCTTCAATTAGCTCTGCTTTTAAAACCTCTGGGTGGTTTTGATAATTTGATATCTCTTCTTGAATCATGTGTAGTCCATCTAAATCATGATTTTCTAAACCTTGGATTTCTCCTTTTATTTGTGTCCACTTTTCTATTGTCTTTACTTTCAAATTTTGTAATGCTTCATTTGCAGAAACTGTATTTTGATTTTCTTCTATTTTACTATCTATAACTTGAAGCAAGTTTTTCTTTTCCTGGTCAATTTCTCCTACTACAATGGTAATTTCTGCTACATATTTGCCTTGTGAGGAATGTTTTATCATCGGAAATATCCATAGGCTTGCACTGCTAAGTACTGCAATTGTTGCAACTACGAGGAGTGATTTCTTCTTAAGCTTATACTTGCGATTTATTTTCATATGTCCTCTTCTTTCTATTTTTGTTACTTTTCCATTGTAATATATTTTATGCTAAATTTCAAGAGGATAATCACATAAACATAGAACTCATCTCTCTACTACTATGTTTTGCACTTTCTATTTTTTCATAGTTTAAATTTTTTAAAGGGTAAGTAGATTTTTTTAAACGCATTCCACTAGTAGCGTAGTGAAAAACAAAACCACTAGTTGTAGCACTGCGGATTCTATATCTACTTACACAAGTCAGGTAGTAACAGAACGTAGGACGTCCTATCAACTCGTTTGGTGCTTTATATTTTTATTCAAAACCTCTGTACTTCCAATTATAATATCTATAAGTTTTTCTTAATTCATTTGAATAAAGAAGAAGGAAGTATTTCCCTAAGTATTCATATTCTTCTTATTCTTAATCCTTTTCCCATTTTATTAAAATATTGGATAGATAAGGTAAACTCTCAAATTCTATAATCTCTTCTTTATTCTACAATCTTTTCTACTTCTTTTTCGGTTAAATTACAAATCTTAGCAATTTCTTTGATTTCCATTCCATGGTCATGCATCA